>JAUIID010000127.1 GCA_030431615.1 Alphaproteobacteria bacterium | reverse complement strand
CTGGCGGCCACGGCCGCCTGCAGGTGACGCGCATGCTCGACGGCGCCGAGGGCGCTCTTGAACTCGGCGAGAAAGCCGTCGCCCATGGTCTTGAAGACACGGCCGTCGAACGCCCTGACGCTCGGCGCCACCATCTCCTCGAAGAGCAGGCGAAGCTGCTCCAGCGTGCCCGCCTCGTCGGCTTCCATGCGGCCGGAGTAGCCGACGATGTCGGCGGCGGTGATTGCCGCCAGGCGGCGCCGGTTGGCGGGCTCCATCATGGCTCGGTGCTCGATGCGGGCAGGAAACGCCCGGGCACCGGAATGCTAGGATTGCGACCCCGGCAAGTCCATGGCCCTGCCTTCGACCCGGTGCTAGATCTGGCGCCGCTTTCGGTTTGGGGAGGGACGAGATGACCAGGAAGAAGCCCGAGGAGCTGCGCTCGCATCGCTGGTTCGGGGTGCCGGACCTGCGCGCCTTCGGGCATCGCTCGCGGATCAAGCAGATCGGCTTCGACGCCGTCGACTACACCGGCAAGCCGGTGATCGGCATCATCAACACCTGGTCGGACGTCAACAGCTGCCACACCCACTTCAAGGACCGCGTTGAGCACGTGAAGCGCGGCGTCTGGCAGGCGGGCGGCTTCCCGCTCGAGCTGCCGGCGATCTCGCTGGCCGAGCCCATCGTCAAGCCGACCACCATGCTCTACCGCAACTTCCTCGCCATGGAGACGGAGGAGCTGCTGCGCTCGCACCCGATCGACGGCGCGGTGCTGATGGGCGGCTGCGACAAGACCACGCCGGGCCTGATCATGGGTGCCATATCGATGGACGTGCCGGCGATCTTCCTGCCGGCCGGGCCCATGCTGCGCGGCAACTGGCACGGCAAGATCCTGGGCTCGGGCTCGGACAGCTGGAAATACTGGGCCGAGCTCAAGGCTGGCAACATCACCGAGGAGGCCTGGGACGAAATCGAGAACGGCATCGCCCGCAGCGTCGGCACCTGCATGACCATGGGCACGGCGTCGACCATGACGGCGATCGCCGAGACCATGGGCTGGAGCCTGCCGGGCTCCTCCTCGATCCCGGCACCGGACAGCAATCACACGCGCATGGCCGCGGCCTGCGGCCGGCGCATCGTCGAGATGGTCTGGGACGACCTCAAGCCCTCCGACATCATGACCGCCGAATCGGTCGACAACGCTATTCGCTGCCATCTCGCCATGGGCGGCTCGACCAACGCCATGGTCCATGTCGTCGCCATGGCGCGCCGGGCCGGCATTCCGCTCACGGTGGAGCGCTTCGATGAGCTGGCCCGGGAGATCCCGGTGCTCGCCAATGTGAGGCCTTCCGGCAAGTACCTCATGGAGGACTTCTACTATGCCGGCGGCATCCGGGCGCTGCTGATGCGGCTCGAGAGCGAGCTCAGCCTCGACTGCCTGACGGTGAACGGCCGCACGCTCGGCGAGAACATCGCCGGTGCCGAGGTCTACATGGACGACGTGATCCACACCATGGAAAGCCCGGTCAGCAAGGAGGCGGCGGCCATCCTCAAGGGCAACCTCGCGCCCGATGGCTGCGTGATCAAGCCATCCGCCGCCGAGCCGCGCCTGCTAAAGCATCGGGGGCCGGCGGTCGCCTTCGAGGACTACAACGACATGGCGGCCAGGATCGACTCGGCCGAGCTCGACGTCACCGCCGATTCGATCCTCGTGCTCAAGAACGCGGGCCCGATCGGCGGGCCGGGCATGCCG
The DNA here is from genome assembly GCA_030431615.1 of Alphaproteobacteria bacterium. Lineage (GTDB taxonomy): Bacteria > Pseudomonadota > Alphaproteobacteria > Geminicoccales > Geminicoccaceae > SLRI01. The sequence goes on along the minus strand of JAUIID010000127.1, from coordinate 14,453 downwards.
GAATGGGGCATGCTGCCGATCCCGAAGAAGCTGCTGCAGCAGGGAGTGCGCGACATGCTGCGCATTTCCGACGCGCGGATGTCCGGGACGTCCTACGGTGCCTGCATCCTGCACGTCTCGCCCGAGGCGGCGGTCGGCGGCACGCTGGCCCTGGTCCGTAGCGGCGACATGATCGAGGTCGACGTGGAGGCCCGCACGATCCATCTGGACGTGCCCGAGGCCGAGCTTCAGGCAAGGCGTGAGGAGTGGAAACCAAAGCCCGTTGTTGGCAGAGGTTACGAGCGTATGTTCGCAGCCCACATCCAGCAGGCGCATGACGGCTGCGACTTCGATTTCCTGACCGGCACCGAGCGCCTGCCCGAGCCGGAGATCCATTGAGCCCGGAAAAATGCGCCCGGCTTAGCGCAAGGTTAACCCCGATCGCCTAACTCATACGCCGGTAAGAGAATTCCGGCGACGGCCGGCTGCCGCGGCAGGATTGCCACAGCGGCGCCGGCCGTGCCGGCCCGGTCCAAGAAAGTGCGGCCGGGTGAACGGAGGAGACGAGCAAAATGGTGGATCGCCGCTCACGCGAGCGCTCGCGCTGCGTCTGGCTCGTGCCGCTGGTGGTTGCAGGCCTGCTCGCCGGCTGCGCCACGGCCCCGAACGATATGTCCTCACTGCCGCCGACGTCGACAGCGCCGGCGGCGGCGGCAGACGCCCCGGCAAAGGCCACCACCACAGCCGGGAGAGACCGGCATCCGGAGCTTGCTCGAGCCGCCCTGCCACAGACCGTTCTCCTGGAGGTGGGCGAGGCTTCCTGGTACGGCGAGGCCTTCGCCGGGCGGCCGACCGCGAGCGGCGAGCCCTTCGATCCCGAGGCACTGACCGCGGCCCATCCGGAACTGCCCTTCGGCACGGAGGTGACGGTGGTCAATCTCGACAATGGCCGCCATGTTGAGGTGGTGATCAACGATCGCGGGCCGTTCATCGCCGACCGGATCATCGATCTCTCGGAGGCCGCCGCCCGCCTGCTCGGCTTCCTCAGGGACGGGATCGCGCAGGTGCGCATCCTGGCGTCGGGGAGCCCGGACAGCGCCTGAAGAGAAGGGGAGAGATGCGCCGGGTCCTTGCCTGCCTCCTGGTCGCCCTGCCGCTCGCCGCGGGTTGCGGCTGGCTCATCCCGGCGCACGACCAGACGGTCGAGCCCGCGGCACTGCGGGCCGGTGCCTACAGGCTCGATTCGGAGCATTCCACGATCCTCTGGAAGGTCGACCACCTGGGCTACTCGGTCTTCGTCGGCCGGTTCGACCGGCTGGACGCGACCCTGGATTTTGACCCCGAGCAGCCGGCGGATTCGGTGCTCGAGGTGCGGGTCGAGACCGGCAGCGTCAGCACCCATCTGCCGGGCTTCGTGGATACCTTGCGCGGCGGCTCCTGGCTTGACTCCGAGACCTATCCCGAGGCCCGCTTCGTCAGTCGCGAGATCAGGGTTACGGGCGAGAACACGGGCGAGGTGGTTGGCGATTTCACGCTCCTTGGCGTCACCCGGCCCCTGACCCTCGAGGTTGTCTTCAATGGCGGGGCCACCAATTTCGTCACCGGCCGCTACACGCTCGGCTTCGCCGCGTCGGCCGTGCTCGACCGCACCGAGTTCGGCATGACCAGCCTGGCACCGGCGATTGGCAGCGAGGTGATGCTCGAGATCCACGCGGAGTTTCTGGCGGAGAGTTGAGACGCCCGCGCGGGTTGCTATATGCATGTCCTGTTTGAACGGGTCGTTTGAAAACCGGAGAGCCCTGCATGCGAACGAGACACCTGGCGTATTCAGCCGTGGTCGCGATGTTGCTGATCGCGTCAACCATGGCCGGTCGCCCCCTGCATGCGGCGGATGACGGCGTCTTCAGGTTGCGGGGGGCCGGGTCCTGGACCTGCGCCCAGTATCTCGAGGTCGTCAAGAACCAGGACGAGCGCGGCATGTATCTCGCCGGCGGCTGGATCGACGGCTACGTCACGGCGCTGAACGACCGGGTCGACGGCGTCTTCGAGATGTTCCCGTGGCAGAGCACCGAGCTGCTCATGGAGCTCGTGCACAACCATTGCGAGCGGGTGCCGGAGGAGATGTTCTTCGCGGCGGTGTCGCGTCTCGTCGTGGTCACGAAGCCCACCCGCCTCGAGAAGAAGAGCGACATCGTCCAGATCCCGGTGCCGGAGGGCAAGCCCATCCAGCTTTACAAGCCCTCGCTGGCGAAGGCGCAGGAGCAGCTGAAGGCGCTCGGCCACTACACCTCGACCGTGGATGGCGCCTTCGGCCCGGGCACTGCTGCCGCCTTTCGCGCCTTCCAGGCCGGCGCCGGCCTGCCGGAAACCGGCCTGCCCGACCAGATCACGCTCTGGACGCTCTTCGCACCGCTCTACGAAGAGGCCGGCTGAGCCGACGGGCGTCAGTCAGGCGCCGGTGGCCGAAAGGGCATCGACGACAGCGAGCACTTCCTCCGGCGCCCGCCAGCCAATGGTGACGACCTCCGGCCGGCCGCCGGCGAAGGCGAGCAGCGTCGGGTAGCCCGTGACGCCGAGCCGGGCGGTCTGCTCCCACTCGGCGGCGACGCGGCCGGCTGTCTCCGTGGATTCGAAACCGGCGTCAAACTTTTCGGGGGCGATGCCGAACTCGGCGGCCGCGGTGCGGAGCAATGCCGGGTCGGTGACGTCGTGCCCGAGCGCGTAGAAGCGCTCCTGCAGCCGGGCGAAGGCCGGCAGCGCCAGGGCAGGGAAGGCCTGGCGCACGATATCGACGGTCCGGCAGGCGGGCTCGGTGTCGTAGACGAAGCCCTCGCGGGCGAAGAAGTCGAAATCGAAGGGCTGGTGGCTGCGCTCGGCGACATGCTCCCAGTGCTGCCGGACATAGGCCTTGTCCTCCGGCCGCATGGGTCGCGCACGGTCCGCGCCGAGGCTGCCCTGGGCGAGGGTGATGCGGTGGCCGGCCTCGGCCAGCGCCCGCACGGCAGGCGCGAAGCCCCAGCACCAGGAGCACATGGGATTGGCGAAGTAGAGCAGCTCGAGGCTCAAGCGGCTTCTCCCTCGAAGGTGTGGAAGCGCCTGGGTGCCGGATGCACGAACGGCGCCGGGAACGGCGCCGTCGAGTGGTCGGAGTGGCAGGATTTGAACCTGCGGCCCCCGCCTCCCGAAGACGGTGCTCTACCAGGCTGAGCTACACTCCGAGGCCGCGGCGAGAGATAGGCGAAAGCGCCGGGGCGCGCAAGCCGTGTCAGGCGACTCAATAGGCGCGGGCGACAGAGAAATCGACGATCTCCTCGAGCGCGTCACGCCAGGCCGAACGCTCGAACATCTCGAGGGCGCTCCGCGCCCGCTGGCCGGCCTCCCGCGCCCGCGCCAGCGTGGCGTCGAGCGTGCCGTGGCGGGCGAGGAGCCGCTGCGCCTCGGCGAGGTCGCCCTCCTGCTGCCCGGCCGGCTCGCCGATGACCCGCTCCCAGAACGCCCGTTCCTTCGGGCTGCCCTTGCCGTAGGCGAGGAGCACCGGCAGGCTCGCCTTGCCCTCGCGGAAATCGTCGCCGATGGTCTTGCCGAGCAGCGCCTCGCGGGCGGAGTAGTCGAGCGCGTCGTCGACCAGCTGAAAGGCGATGCCGAGCTCCTCGCCGAAGGTGGCGAGCGCTTCCTCCTCCGCCGCCGGCCGGTCCGCGACGACGGCACCGATGCGGCAGGCCGCCTGGAAGAGGGCGGCCGTCTTGGCGCGGATGACGTCGTGATAGGCGGCCTCGCTGGTCTGCACGTCGCCGGCGGTCAGGAGCTGGGCCACCTCGCCCTCGGCGATCACCGCCGAGGCGTTGGCGAGGATGTCGAGCACCTTGATGTTGCCGTCGCCGACCATGAGCTGGAAGGCGCGGGAAAAGAGGAAGTCGCCGACCAGGACCGGCGCCTTGTTGCCCCAGAGCGAGTTGGCGGTGGAGCGGCCGCGCCGGAGGTCGCTCTCGTCGACCACGTCGTCGTGCAGCAGCGTCGCCGTGTGGATGAACTCGACGGAGGTGGCGAGGGCGATGTGCCGGTCGCCCTCATAGCCACAGAGCCGGGCCGCGAGCAGCGTCAGGGTCGGGCGGACGCGCTTGCCGCCGGCCGCGATCAGGTGGCGGGCGAGCTCCGGGATGAGCGTCACCTCGCTCTGCAGCCGCTCGAGGATCAGGCTGTTCACCGCCGCGAGGTCGTCCGCCACGAGCCGCTTCACCAGCGCCAAGGGCGGTGCTTCCGCTGGCCGCTGGCCGGAGGGCTGTTGCAAGGCGGTCACCAGGGCGTTCTCCAAACTGCAAGAGGGCGCTCCTGCGGTCTTCCGGATGGACCGCTTGCCAACGCCCGCGGCGCTAGCTACCACGCCCGCTTCAACTCTGGCAAACCAGACACTTGCGTATCTGGCTTCGACGGATGGTCGCATATTGGTGGAATTGGTGCGCAGTAACGACCTCGTCCACCTGTCGTGGGTCGAAGCGCTGATGCGCGAGGCGGGAATCGCCACGCTGCTCCTCGACCAGCATACCAGCAGCATCGAGGGCAGCATCGGCGCCATACAAAGGCGCCTGCTGGTGGCGGAAGACGATCTCGCCCGCGCCCGGCGCCTGCTCGCCGAGGCATCGGCAGGGCCCGAGGATCGGTGAACGACCCGGTTTCGGCGACCGCTCTGGCGGCTTGCACGAGCGACCGGCTGCTGGGTGGTCGGCTGACGATTCGCCAGCCGGAGCGCGGCTATCGGGCCGCCATCGATCCGGTGCTGCTGGCCGCCGCTGTGCCGGCCAAGGCGGGCCAGAGCGTGCTCGAGGCCGGCACCGGCGTCGGCACGGCGGCCTTGTGCCTCGCCACCAGGGTCGAAGGGGTCAGCATCGTCGGACTCGAGATCGACGCGGCGACGGCTGACTTGGCGCGTGCGAACGTCGCGCTCAACGGCTTCGAGGCGGCGATCACGATTGCGTTGGGTGATATCCTGGACCCGCCGGGCGAGCTGCGGGAGCGCTCCTTCGAGCTCGTCATGAGCAACCCGCCCTATCACCCGGCAGCGACGCCGCCATCGCCCGATGCACGAAAGGCGCTGGCCACGCGCGAGGGTGTGAGCGTGGCGGACTGGGTCCATGCCTGCCTGCGACGCCTCCAGCCCGGCGGGCGGCTGGTCCTGATCCAGCGCGCCGACCGGTTGCCGGAGCTGCTCGCCGAACTCGCCGGTCGAACCGGCGACATCGAGATCGTGCCGCTCTGGCCGAAGGCCGGCCGCCCGGCGAAGCGGGTGCTCGTGCGCTGCCGCAAGGGTGCCAGGGGTGCCGCCCGGCTTGTTCCGGGGCTTGTCCTGCATCGCAGCGATGGCAAGTACAGCCCTGCAGCCGAGGCAATCCTGCGCGATGGCGCCGACCTCGACAGCGTCCTGCAGCAGGGCTGAGGCCCGACCTGCACCACCGAGAAGGATTGTGACCTTGCCCTGGTACCGGCCCGACCGGCTCTTTCGCCGCCGCACCCCGATTCCCGTGGTTCGCCTGAGCGGCGTGATCGGCACCGTGCCCTTTCGCGGGGGGCTGACGCTGCAGTCGATCGAACCGGCGCTGGCCGCCGCCTTCGCCATGAAGCGGGCACCGGTGGTGGCCCTCGCCATCAACAGCCCGGGCGGCTCGCCGGTGCAGTCCTCGCTCATCGCGCGGCGCATCCGCGACCTCGCCACGGAGCACAAGAAGCCGGTGATCGCCTTCGTCGAGGATGTCGCGGCCTCGGGCGGCTACTGGCTGGCGCTCGCGGCGGACGAGATCATGGTCGACCGTGCGTCGATCCTGGGCTCGATCGGCGTCATTTCGTCCGGCTTCGGCCTCGAAGGGGCGCTGCAGCGGCTCGGCATCGAGCGGCGGGTTCACGCGACCGGGCCGCGTAAGGCCCTGCTCGACCCCTTCCGGCCGGAGGAGCCGGGCGATATCGAGGTGCTGAAGGAGCTGCACCAGGACATCCTCCTGAGCTTCAAGGCGCAGCTCGAGGCGCGGCGCGGGCCGAAGCTGCGGCTGCCGCCCGAAGCGCTCTATTCGGGGCGGGTCTGGAGTGGCGACAAGGCCATCGAGCACGGCCTCGCCGACGGGCTCGGCGAGCTGCGCTCGACCCTGCGCGCCCGCCACGGCAAGGAATCCCGCATCACCGTGGTCAACCGGCAGCGCAGCTGGCTGCAGCGGCGCCTCGGCCGGGCCGGGGCCGCCGAGGGCCGCCTCCTGGCGCTGCTGCCGGAACTGCTCGGCCAGCTCGAGGCGGAAGCGCACTGGCGGCGTTTCGGGCTTTGAGACCGCGATCCGGCTTGGCGGGAGACACCGGCAGCCGCCCGCTGCTAGACTGCTTCGGGCACCGCCCCAGCCTCTCCCACCTTTGCCAATGGCGCCGCTTTTCATGTTAGGTTTGTCGCTCTCCAAGCTGATCTTCACTGCCCTGCTCATCGTTGCCGTCTGGAAGGGCTGGAAGCTCATGACGGCGATACGCGACAAGATCAGCGATCCGGCGGACTATGCCGGCGTCAAGCGCCCGGAGAAGAAGGCGCGGGCGAAGTCCGGTCCGGCCGAAACGCTCTACGAATGTCCGCATTGCGGCACCTATGTACCGAACGGCACGATCTGCCGCTCGAAGGATCAGTGCATTCTGGAGAAGGCGTGACACCCCGGGCCGATCGCTTGACCGGCCCGGGCGGCAGCGACTAGGTTCTGCGCCGCAGCAAACCATCGGGTTGATAAAGCAACGTGGCCGCGCCGAGCTTCCAGGAGTTGATCCTCCGGCTCCAGAACTATTGGGCGGGCCATGGCTGCCTGATCCTGCAGCCCTACGACCTCGAGGTGGGGGCCGGGACGTTCCATCCCGCGACCACCTTGCGCGCCCTCGGCCCCGAGCCCTGGCGGGCGGCCTACGTGCAGCCGTCGCGGCGGCCGACCGACGGCCGCTACGGCCTCAACCCCAACCGGCTGCAGCACTATTACCAGTTCCAGGTGATCCTGAAGCCGTCGCCGCCGGACCTGCAGGAGCTCTATCTCCAGAGCCTCTACGCGCTCGGCATCGACCCGGCGGTGCACGACCTGCGCTTCGTCGAGGACGACTGGGAGAGCCCGACGCTCGGCGCCTGGGGGCTGGGCTGGGAGGTCTGGTGCGACGGCATGGAGGTCAGCCAGTTCACCTATTTCCAGCAGGTTGGCGGCATCGACTGCCGGCCAGTCTCGGGCGAGCTGACCTACGGGCTCGAGCGCCTGGCCATGTACGTGCAGGGGATCGAGAACGTGTATGATCTCGATTTCAACGGTGCCGGCGCAACTTACGGCGACGTCTTTCTGCAGGCCGAGAGGGAGTACTCGGCCTGGAACTTCGAGGTTGCCAACACCGAGACGCTGTTTCGCCATTTCGCCGATGCCGAAGCGGAGTGCCAGCGCACGCTCGAGCGGAAGCTGGCCCTGCCGGCCTATGACCAGTGCCTGAAGGCCAGCCACACTTTCAACCTGCTCGATGCGCGAGGCGTGATCAGCGTCGCCGAGCGGCAGGCCTATATCGGCCGGGTGCGCAACCTAGCGAAAGCCTGCGCCGAGACCTGGCTTGCGAGTCGCGGTCATGGCTGAGCTGCTGCTCGAGCTCCTCTCGGAGGAAATCCCCGCGCGGATGCAGAAGCTGGCCGCGACGGAACTCGGCGCCCGCCTCGACCAGGCGCTCGCCGAGGGCGGCGTGCAGGGCCGGCTGGCCCATTGCCACGCCACCCCGCGGCGCCTCATGGTGGCGTTCTCGGATTTGCCCATCGTTTCGGCCGACCGGGCGATCGAGCGGCGCGGGCCGCGTGTCGACGCGCCCGAAAAGGCGCGAGACGGGTTCCTGAAGAGCCTCGGAGCGGCCGACTACACGCTCGGCGAGATCGAGGACAAGAAGGGCCGCTTTCTCGTCGCGAGCTACACCGAGCCGGGGCGGTCGACGGTCGAGATCGTGGCCGCGGCGATGCCCGGCATTCTCGCCGGCTTTCCCTGGCCCAAGTCGATGCGCTGGGGCAATGGCGAGGCGCGCTGGGTGCGGCCGCTGCAGTCCATCCTCTGCCTCTTCGACGGCGAGGTCGTGCCCTTCGCCTTCGCCGGGATCGAGAGCGACCGGCAGACCTTCGGCCATCGCTTCATGGCGCCCGACGCCGTCGTCGTGCGCGACGTCGACGACTATCGCGACCATCTGATCGCGGCCCGGGTCATGCTGGAGGCCGCCGACCGGCGCCAGGTCATCGAGGCCAAGGCCACGGAGCTCGCCGAGGCCGCCGGCTACACCGTGCGGTCCGATCCGGTCCTGCTCGACGAGATCGCGGGCCTGGTCGAGTGGCCGGTGCCGCTGCTCGGGCGGATCGACGCGGATTTCATGGCGCTGCCGGCCGAGGTGCTGGTGACCACCATGCGCGCCAACCAGAAATACCTGGCGCTCGAGGACGGGGCAGGGCGGCTGGCGCCGGCCTTCGTCACGGTCGCCAATATCGAGGCACCGGATGGCGGTGCTGCCATCATTGCCGGCAACGAGCGCGTGCTCCGCGCACGGCTCTGGGATGCGCGCTTCTTCTGGGAGCAGGACACGCGGTCGAGCCTCGAATCGCTCCTGCCGAAGCTCGACGTCATGGTCTTCCATGCCGAGCTCGGCTCGATGCGCGAGAAGGTCGACCGCCTCGAGACGCTGGCGGTGCGGCTCGCCGATTCGATCCCCGGCGCCGGTCGCCTGCTCGTCGAGCGGGCGGCGCGTCTTGCCAAGGCGGACCTCGTCTCCGGCATGGTCGGGGAGTTCCCCGAGGTGCAGGGCATCATGGGAGGCTACTATGCGCGGGCCCAGGGCGAGCCCGAGACGGTGGCCCAGGCCATCGCCGAGCACTACCGTCCGCTCGGTCCCGGTGATGCCTGCCCCACGGCCCCGACCAGCATCGCCGTGGCGCTCGCCGACAAGCTCGACACGCTCGCCGGCTTCTTCGCGGCCGGTATTCGCCCGACCGGCTCGAAGGACCCGTTCGCGCTGCGCCGCGCCGCCCTCGGCCTCATCCGCCTGGTCATCGAGAACGGGTTGCGGCTCGACCTCGCCCCGCTCGTCGAGCTGGCGCTCGGCACACACGGGCAGCGCTTCGCCGGTTTCGACGCGGCTGCGCTGGCACGGGAGCTGGTAGGGTTCCTGATCGACCGGCTGAAGGTGCAGCAGCGCGAGCTCGGCGTGCGTCACGACCTCATCGAGGCGGTGGTGGCCGGCCGGCCCGATGGCGATCTCGTGCGCATCGTCGCCCGCGTCGCGGCCCTTCGGGCCTTCCTTGCGACTTCGGATGGCGCCGATCTACTCGCGGCACTCCGCCGCGCCGGCAACATCGTCGCGATCGAGGAAAAGAAGGACGGCCAACGCTTCACCGGCGCGGTCGATCCGGTGCTGCTCGAGGAGCCCGCCGAGCGGCGGCTCTACGAGGAGCTCGAAGCGGCAAGGGCGGCCATCCGGGCACAGCTCGCGGCCGAGGACTATGCTGCGTCGATGGCGGCACTTGCCCGATTGCGGCCGGCCGTGGATGGGTTCTTCGACAATGTGATGGTCAATGCCGAGGAACCTGCGGTGCGCGCCAACCGCTTGCGCTTGCTGACAATGTTGCATGACGACCTCGCCGCTATCGCCGACTTCTCGGTCATCGAGGAAGCGGCCCTGGTCTGAAGGTCGCGTCAGGAGACGAACCAGAATGACGAAGTGGGTCTATGGCTTCGGCGGCGGGCGCGCCGATGGCGGTGCCGAAATGAAGGCGCTCCTGGGCGGCAAGGGCGCCAATCTGGCCGAGATGTCGGCGCTTGGCCTGCCCGTGCCGCCGGGCTTCACCATCACGACCGGCGTCTGCACCCACTTCTACGCACATGGCCGGAGCTACCCGGCGGAGCTCGAGGCGGAGGTGGATGCCGCCATCGCCAAGGTCGAGGGCGAACTCGACATGCGCTTCGGCGATGCGGCGAACCCGCTCCTCTTCTCGGTCCGCTCCGGAGCACCGGTCTCGATGCCCGGGATGATGGACACGGTGCTCAATCTCGGGCTCAACGACCGAACGGTCCTGGGCCTCGTCGCCGCGAGCCGGGACGAGCGTTTCGCCTATGACAGCTACCGTCGGTTCATCCAGATGTATGCCGACGTGGTGCTGGAGATCGACCACTACCTCTTCGAGGAGGCGCTGGAAGCCGCCAAGGCCGAGGCCGGCTGCCGCTTCGACAACGAGCTCGACGCCGAGGCCCTGAAGACCCTGGTCCGGACCTACAAGGCCATCGTCCGCAAGACGTGCGGCGAGCCCTTTCCGGAGGATCCGAAGGTCCAGCTCTGGGGGGCGATTGGTGCTGTCTTCGGCTCCTGGCAGACGCCGCGCGCCGTCACCTATCGCCGCCTGCACGACATTCCGAGCGCCATGGGCACCGCCGTCAACGTCCAGGCGATGGTGTTCGGCAACATGGGAGCCGACTGTGCGACCGGCGTCGCCTTCACCCGCAACCCGTCGACCGGCGAGCGCAGCGTCTATGGCGAGTTCCTGGTCAACGCCCAGGGCGAGGACGTGGTCGCCGGCATCCGCACGCCGCAGCCCTTGAGCCGGGCGATGGCGGAGAGCGGCAGCTTCGTGGCCGACGAGGCGATGGAGACGCTGCTGCCGGAATCCTACGCCGAGCTCGTCAGCGTCTTCGACCGGCTCGAAGCGCACTATCGCGAGATGCAGGACGTCGAGTTCACCATCCAGCGCTCGAAGCTCTTCGTGCTGCAGACCCGGACCGGCAAGCGCACGGCCCCGGCGGCGCTGAAGATCGCCGTCGACATGGCTGACGAGGGGCTGATCAGCGAGGACGAGGCGATCCTGCGGATCGATGCCGCGTCGCTCGACCAGCTCCTGCACCCGACCCTCGACCCGGATGCCGCAGCCGAGGTGATCGCCCGCGGCCTGCCAGCCTCGCCGGGTGCCGCCTCCGGCAAGATCGTCTTCCTCGCCGACGACGCGACGAAGGCGGCCCTGGCCGGCGAGGACGTCATCCTGGTGCGGGTCGAGACCTCGCCCGACGACATCCACGGGATGCATGCGGCGCGCGGCATCCTGACGGCCCGGGGCGGCATGACCAGCCACGCGGCGGTGGTCGCGCGCGGCATGGGCAAGGCCTGCATCTGCGGCGTCGGCGAGCTCCTCATCTCGCCGGCCGAGAAGACCGTGACGGTGCGCGGCCAGACCCTCAAGGAGGGCGACTGGATCACCATCGACGGGGCCGCCGGCGTCGTCATGCTGGGCAAGGTGCCGACGGTCGATCCCGTGCTTTCCGGCGACTTCGCCACGCTGATGGGCTGGGCCGACAGCAAGCGGCGCCTCAAGGTCCGCACCAACGCCGAGACCCCGCTCGATGCCCGGGCCGCCGTCGGCTTCGGCGCAGAGGGCATCGGCCTCTGCCGCACCGAGCATATGTTCTTCCAGGAGGACCGCATCATCGCGATGCGCGAGATGATCCTGAGCTCGGACGTCGAGGGTCGGAAGAAGGCGCTGGCGAAGATCGCCCCGGTGCAGCGCGACGACTTCGTCGAGCTCTTCGAGATCATGAAGGGGCTGCCGGTCACCATCCGCCTGCTCGACCCGCCGTTGCACGAGTTCCTGCCGCATGCGGCGGCCGAGGACGAGGCGGTGGCGGCGGCGATCGGCGTCGACATCAAGCTGGTGCGCCGCCGGGTGGCGGAACTGCGCGAGGCAAACCCGATGCTCGGCCTGCGCGGCTGCCGGCTCGGCATCCTCTATCCCGAGATCTACGAGATGCAGGCCCGGGCCATCTTCGAGGCGGCACTGGTCGTGTTCGAGAAGACCGGCGAGACGGTGACACCTGAGGTCATGATCCCGCTGATCTGCAGCGCGCGCGAACTCGAGCTGATCAAGGCGCGAATCGATGCCGTGGCCGAGGCGGTCGCGGCCGAGCGCGGCCACGAGCTGACCTACGAGGTCGGCACCATGATCGAGCTGCCGCGTGCGGCACTTCGCGCTGGCGACATCGCCGAGCATGCGAGCTTCTTCAGCTTCGGCACTAACGATCTGACGCAGATGACGCTCGGCCTCAGCCGCGACGATGCCGGCCGGTTCCTCGATACGTACCTGCACGAGGAGATCTTCGCCTCCGACCCGTTCCAGTCGCTCGACCAGGAGGGTGTGGGCGAGCTCGTGCAGCTCGCGGTGGAGCGCGGCCGTGCCACGCGGCCCGACCTCAAGCTCGGCATCTGCGGCGAGCATGGCGGCGACCCGGCGTCGATCGACTTCTGCCACCGGCAGAATCTCGACTACGTCTCCTGCTCGCCCTATCGCGTGCCGATCGCGAGGCTCGCCGCTGCCCAGGCGGCACTGCGCCGGGCTTGAGCCTTTCGGAAACGACGCTCGAGGCGCTCCGCAGCGGCGGCAAGGCCCGGCTCGCGCGCTGCCTCGCCGAGCTTGAGAGCGAGGCCGGGCGCGTCCGCCACCGTCGCCTGCTGGACGAGGCCCACGACGCCCCGCAGGGCCGGGTGATCGGGCTCACCGGCCCACCCGGCGTCGGCAAGTCGACCCTGCTGGCAAGGCTGATCGGCGCCTGTCGCGGGGCCGGCTCGACCGTCGCTGTGCTCGCGGTGGATCCGTCCTCCAGGCGGACCGGCGGGGCCGTGCTCGGCGATCGCACGCGCTTCGACCACGATCCCGAGGACGCGGGCGTCTTCGTCCGCTCGCTCGCCGCCGGCGACCGGCTAGGCGGACTCGCGGACGCGGCATTCCCGTTGATGGTGGTGCTGCGCGCCCTCTTCGACGTGGTGCTGGTCGAGACAGTCGGCGTCGGCCAGTCGGAGATCGAGATCGGCGAGGTGGCGGACAGTGTGGTGCTCGCCATCCAGCCCGCCTCCGGCGACAGCCTGCAGTTCATCAAGGCAGGGATCGTCGAGATCCCGGACGTTGTGGTCATCGGCAAGGCCGATCTCGGCGAGATCGCGGCCCGGGCGCAGGGCGAGATGGAGGCGGCGCTCCGCCATGCCACGCCTCGGGACCCCGAGTGGCAGCCGCCCGTGCTGCGGCTCTCGGCGGTCAGCGGGGCAGGGGTTGAGGCCCTCGTCGCGGCCCTGGCGCGGCACGCGGCGCATCAGGGGGTCGATGGCAGGCTGGAAGCCCGTCGGCTCGCCCAGAGCCGGAGCTGGCTGCGGACCACACTTCGTGAGACCCACGGCCGGCGCGGGCTCGAGCGCCTGCGGTCGGCGCTGAAGGCGAGCTTCGCCGGTCCCCCTGCCTCACCCTTTCTCCTGCTCGAGCGGCTGGGCCAGGCGCTCGATAAGGTCGGCCTGCCAGAAGGCGGGGGCGGGTAGGACGGCACCGCCGCCGGCCTCGAGCGGGCTGCCCAGCCGGTCGAGGCGAAGGAGCGCCATCGCCATGTCGCCGGCGACACTGCGGATCTCGCCGGCCTCGACGGCCCCCGCCATGATGGCGAAGCCGGGCTCCACCGAGGCGCCCTCGAGCCGGACCGGCACCAGCCGGCGCTTGACGAGGCCGCGGTAGTGGGTGCGGGCGGTGAGCTCCTGGCCGACGAAGCAGCCCTTGTCGAAGGCTACGCCGTTGAGCTGGTCCAGCCCCGCCTCGAGCAGGATGGACTTGTCGACGACGAGGTCGCTGCCGGCCTCGGGGACGGCGAGAGAAATGCGGTGCCGCGCGAAGACGGCGTGCTCCACGAGCGCCAGCCCGGTGGTTTCGATCCAGTCGCGCACGGCTTCGGGCGCGCCCCGCAGCCAGACGCCGAGAGCCGGCAGGCGCGGGTCGATCGTCCAGGTCAGCCCGTCGGCAGTGCGCGTGGCGCCGGGTTCGGCCGGCAGGCCCGCCAGCGTTCCCGCGTCGTCACCGAAGAGCACGGCGACGAGCGGGGCCGGCTCGACCGGCTCGATGACGACGTCGGCGCGCAGACGGTAGAGGGTCAACCGGCGCTGGAGATCCGCCAGTCGATCGCCGGCGGTCTCGAGCATCAGCGCCCAATTGTCGCGATGCACAAAAAAGTCGAAAAGAAACTTGCCCTGCGGCGTCAGCAGCGTTGTGTAGATCGAGCGATCCGGCGCCAACCTGTCGAGGTCGTTGCTGACCAGACCCTGCAGGAGCGACGTCGCATCCTTGCCCGACAGCCGCAGACAGGCACGATTCTCCAGCAAGGTGGCCGACGGCATCGATTTCTTCATCTTTTCCAATCATTCTCTCCGCGGTCGGATGTCCTAGAGATGGGCGTCCGGCATGGACCGGTAAAGGGTGGGCCTTGCCGATCCGCGTGGAAGGAGACCGGTGGGCGAGGGCTGCTGCGCATGATGGACTACGGACTGATCGGCAACTGCTCGATCAACGCCCTGATCGACAGGGAAGCGAAGATCGTCTGGAGCTGCTTTCCGCGGTTCGACAGCGAGCCGATCTTCTGCCGGCTGCTCGATGGCGATCGCGACCGCGGCTATTTCGGCAT
>JAUIID010000126.1 GCA_030431615.1 Alphaproteobacteria bacterium | reverse complement strand
CCCGAGGCCCCCTTCTTCGCCACGCTGCACGGCTGGCTGGTGCTCGGCCTCCTCTTCCTCGCCAGCAACTGGGTCGTCGGCCTCTTCGGCGCGGCGCCCTTCACCTACGACGCCTTCATGGCGCCGGTCTGGCTGACGATCGTCGGCTTCTGGCTCGAGCTCGTCGCCCTGATCACCCTCTACGGCTTCACCTATTTCAGCCGCCGTGCCCAGGCCAATTTCGGCATGGTGCCGATCGCCGAGGAGAGCAAGGTCCATCTCTGGATGCGGCGGGCGGTGATCGAGCCGTTCTACGACTTCGTCAAGCGCAACGGGCTCTCGGTCGCGGTCGTCATCCTCGCCTTCATCTCGGTCTACAAGGCGGCCGACGTGGTCCTCACCCTGATGGCCAACCCCTTCTACATCGATGTCGGCTTCGACAAGGCGGCGATCGCCTGGGTCTCGGGCACATTTGGCCTCTGGATGACGCTGATCGGCGGCATCCTCGGCGGCGTGCTGGTCTTCCGCCTCGGGCTGATGCTCTCACTCGCCCTCTCCGTGGTGCTGATGGCGGGCTCGAACCTGATGTTCCTGTTGCTATCCTGGGTCGGGCCGAACCTCGGCCTCTTCCACGCGGTCATCCTCGCCGAGAACGTCACGGGCGGCCTCGGCACGACCGTCTTCGTCGCCTACCTCTCCTCCCTGTGCAACCTGCACTACACGGCGGTGCAGTACGCGCTCCTCACCTCCTTCATGCAGCTGCTCGGCAAGTTCGTCATCGTGCCGTCCTCCGGCTTCTTCGCGGACGCCGTGGGCTGGTCGACCTTCTTTTTGACCTCGACCCTCTTCGCCCTGCCGGCGCTCTTCCTGCTCTGGCTGCTGCACCGCTGGGGCCTCGCCGTCGAGACGCCGGCAACCGCCCTGGGCTGACTGTGGCGCTGGCGGCACGCTCGTGCTCCAGGGCGTGCTGCAGCTTGGAACAGCTCTCAACGGCGGCCGATTGCCCATGTCGCCGCATTGACGACCCGGCCCATCTCCATACATGTCCCGCCGGTGTTTCGAGACCTGCGTGTCGAGGGATTTGAATGTTCGTCTGCATCTGCAACGAGCTGCGGGAGAGCGCGTGCCGCGAGGCGGCCGTCGACCCGGTCATCAAGCGGGCGCACTGCGTCTATCGGCGGCTCGGCTGCCGGGTGCGCTGCGGCGCCTGCCTGCAGACCATGCAGTCCATCGTCGAGGAGCTGAAGGTCGAGCGTGATGCGCGCGCCGAGACCCCGCCCGATGGCTTGAGCGATCCCAGGGAACTCGCTACGACTCGGCCTTCGGGCGCGTAACCACCCCTCTTCGGACACGGAGTGGCCGCGGCCGCCGCATCGCCATGCATCGCGCGAGCGGCTCACCGGTTGTCACTGCGAGAGGGATCGGGAATGCCCGCCGAGGTCAGGGGCCACAAGGAAGTCATCGCCGCGCTCAACAAGGCGCTGAAGGGCGAGCTCACTGCTATCAACCAGTACTTCCTGCATGCCCGCATGCTCGAGGACTGGGGCTTCGCCAAGCGCGGCAAGGCCGAGTACGACGAATCGATCGAGGAAATGCAGCACGCCGACAAGCTGATCAAGCGCATCCTGCTGCTCGGCGGCCTGCCCAACCTCCAGGAGCTGGGCAAGCTCTATATCGGCGAGGACCTCAAGAACGTCATCGAGGGCGATCTCCGGCTCGAGCTCGAAGGGATCGAGCATTACCGGAACGCGATCAGCATCGCCGAGGCGCACCACGACTTCGTCACCCGCGATCTCTTCATCGAGATCCTGGCCGACGAAGAGGAGCATCAGGACCACAACAAGACCGAGCTCGAGCTGATCGAGCGCATCGGTCTCGAGAACTTCGGCCAGTCACAGATCTGAGCCGCCTGGCCAGACGCTAGGCTGGCACCTCCTGCGGCAAGCGGGCGCCCGCCTCGCGGCGCTCGAGCTTGCCGAAGATCTCCTTCAGCCGGTTCAGGCTGTAGGGCTTGACGATGAAACCGAAGGCGCCCTGGCGCAGCGCCTTGACCACCACGTCCTGGGTGCTGTGGTGCGTGACCATGACGACCGGCAGCGCCGGATCGGCGAGATGCAGCTCGCGCAAGAGATCGAGCCCGCTGGCGGCGATGAGCTCGACGTCGAGGAAGACGAGGTCGAGCGGATGCCGGCGGAAGACATCCCTGGCCGAGCGCCGGTCGGCGGCCTCGAACAGCCGCAGATTGCGCCGCGCGTCATAGATGGCCTGCCGCAGCAGCACCCGCTCGCTGCGCGCATCGTCGACGATGAGGATCGAGAAGGGCCGCATGCCGGTTCCGGCGCACTCCGCAGCTGGTTCACGGCCCATCCTAGATCGCATCCCTTGCCAGTTCCTTAACGCGGCGCTAGCCACGTCGACCGCCCGGAAATTGGGATCGCCCATGTCCGCCGCCTTCGGGGCGATCGCACCCGTCTTCCTCCTCCTGGTCCTGGGCTTCGCCCTCGGCCGGCACCGGTTCCCGGCGGTCGGCTTCTGGCCGGCGGTCGAGCGGCTGGTCTACTGGTGCCTCTTCCCGGCCCTCCTCCTGCGCACCACGGCCGGGGTCGAGAGCGGCGGTGCGGTGATGCTCGGCATCGCCCTCGCCGTGCTCGGGCCGATCGGCCTCGTCATGGCGCTGGTGACGCTCGGTGCCCCCCGTCTCGGTCTCGCCGGCCGGATGATCCCGGCGGTGGCGCAGGCCGCGACCCGCCAGAACGTCTATATCGCCTTCGCCGCGGCGCTCGGCCTCTGGGGCGAGCCGGCCCTGGCGCTGCTCGCCATCGCCGTCGCCGCCTACGTGCCGGGGGTGAACATCGCAAGCGCCCTCCTGCTCGGCCTCCATGCCGCGACGCGCCCGCGCCCGGCCGCACTGGCCCGGGCCCTCCTCCTGAACCCCCTGGTGCTCGCCTCGGCCGCCGGCCTGGCACTCGGCCAGAGCGGCTACCAGCCGCCCCCGGTGCTCGACGAGACGCTCAGGGTGCTGGCCGGGGCCTCGCTGCCGCTCGCCCTCCTCGCCACCGGCGCCGGGCTGGTCTGGCAGGGCGCCGGCCGGCGGGAGCTCGCTTGGCTCGCCGCGGCAAGCGCCTTCAAGCTCGCCGGCCTGCCGCTCATGACCCTGGCAGCGGCCCTCGCCCTCGGTCTGCCGCCTTTGCCGCTCGCGGTGGTCGTGCTCTTCGCCTCGCTGCCGCTCTCGCCCACGGCCTATGTCCAGACCCGGGCGATGGGCGGCCATGCCGGATTCATGGCCAACGCCGTGGCCCTGCAGACCCTGCTCGCCATGGCCAGCCTGCCCGTCGTCATGGGCCTGCTCGAGGGGTGGCGGCCGTGAACCGCGCCGGCATCCTCGCCCTCGGCGCGCCGCCGCTCTTCGTCTTCCTCTGGAGTACCGGCTTCATCAGCGCCAAGTACGGCCTGCCCCACATCGAGCCGATGACCTTCCTGACGCTGCGGTTCCTCGCCGTGGCGGTCGGCTTCGCCGGCCTCGTTATCTGGCTCCGCCTCCCCTGGCCGGGGCCCCGAGTCATGCTCCACCAGTGCGTCGCCGGCCTCCTGCTGCACGCGGTCTATCTGGGCGGCGTCTTCGCGGCCCTGGCACTCGGCGTCGAGGCCGGCGCCTCGGCCCTGATCGTCGGGCTGCAGCCGCTGCTGGTCGCCGCCGTCGCCGCACCGCTGCTCGGCGAGCGCGTCACCTGGCGGCAGTGGCTCGGCCTCGCCCTCGGCCTCGCCGGGGTCGGCCTCGTGGTCCTCGAGAAGCTCGGCCGCGGCCTCGGCACGCCCTTGGGCATCCTCTTCTCGGTCCTGGCGCTCCTCGGCATCACCGCCGGCACGCTCTACCAGAAGCGCTTCGCCGCCGGCGTCGACCTGCGCGTCGGCAATGTCTTCCAGTTCGGCGCGGCGACCCTCGTCACGGGCGGCCTGGCGCTTGCCTTCGAGGACGGCGTCATCGACTGGCAGCCTTCGCTCGTGCTGGCGCTCGCCTGGTCGATCCTCGTCCTCTCCTTCGGTGCGGTGACCCTGCTCTACGTGCTGATCCGCAAGGGTGCCGCGGCCCGGGTCTCGAGCCTCTTCTTCCTCGTACCGCCGACCACGGCCCTCATGGGCTGGGTGCTCTTCGACGAGCGCCTGCCGCCGCTCGCCATCCTCGGTATGGGCATCGCCATGCTCGGCGTGGCGCTGGTCAACCGGCCTGCCGCTCGCGCCAGCCCACATAGAGCCCCGCCGACGCGATGATGGCGATGCCGAGCCAGGTCATCGCATCCGGGAAATCGCCGAACCAGAGATAGCCCACGGCCACCGCCATGATCATCTCGGCATAGCCGAGCGGTGCCAGCACGGAAGCGGGCGCACTCTCGAAGGCATGGATCAGGAGGCCGTGGCACATCGCCCCCAGCGCCCCGATGACCAGGAAGGCGCCCCAGTCCGCCCATGCCATCGGCTGCCAGATCCAGAAGAGCGGCAGCGAGGAGAGCAGGAGGCTGATGGACGAGGCGTAGACCAGGCTGACCAGCGGCGGCGCCTGGCCGGCGATCCGCCGGGTGATCAGCAGATAGACGGCGCCGGCGAGGCTGATGCCGAGGCCGAAAAGGGCGGCGGGCTGGAAGAAGCCGAGGCCCGGCCGGATGACGACGAGGGCACCCAGGAATCCGATGGCGACCGCCAGATGGCGCCGCCAGCCGACCGTCTCGCCGAGCACGAGCGGCGAGAGCAGCGTGATGACCAGGGGATAGAGGAAGGCGAGCGCCACGGTGTCGGCCAGCGGCAGGTAGGTCAGGGTCAGGAAGAAGAGAAAGGTCGCGGCGAGCTGGGCGAGGCCCCGGCAGAGCTGCAGCCACGGGCTCGGCACGGGCCAGAGCGCCTTGTGGTGCCGCCAGAGGATGGCCGGCAGGATGACCCCCACCGTGAAGGCATAGCGGCCCCAGGTGATCTGCAGCACGGGCAGGCGCGTCGCGAGCTCCTTGGCGATCGCGTCCATCACCGGGAAGAGCGTCACCGCCACCAGCAGCATCACCATGCCGCGGCGCACGTCGCCCCCCACCTCCGGCACCGCCGTCACGCCCGTCCCCCTCCCCGTCGGCGCCGACCCGTCACGATTGCGGAGGCGGCCGGCGGCTGTCATAGTCCGGCCCGGTGGTTCCCCCTAGGCCTTTCGGCCGACCGGGGTGAAAAGGGAACCCGGTGAGATCCTGCGCAACCGTGCCAGGAACGAGACCGGGGCTGCCCCCGCAACTGTGAGCGGCGAGCCTTCGCCCGAACGCGCCACTGGACCCAACGGGGTCCGGGAAGGCCGGTCGAAGGCCCCGACCCGCGAGCCAGGAGACCTGCCACCGCTTCATTCCTCCAATCCGGGGCGGGGTGTCCCTGGCGAAAGGTCATGTCCGATGCCGTCCACCGACTGCCGAACCGCACCGCAGATCCTGTCGCTCGAGACCTGCGACCCCAGAGGGCTGATCCGGGGCGCACTCGCCGGGGCCCCCGGCTGGTCGCCGAAGGAGCTCTATCTCGCCTGGCTCATGGCGCTGCCGGGCGAGATCGACGCGGCGCATGCCGCAGCCCTGCTCCTCAACCGGGTCGCCGGCACGGCCTCCGGCCCCGCCGCCCGCGGGCTGATCGAGCTCCTGGAATCCACGACCGCCTACCCGCGCGAGCGCCTCGACCCGGCCCCGGCCGGGCGCCCCCGATCAACCGAAGGCCGCCTGCATTGAGGAGACCCCGATGACGACGCCCGCGAACCGGCGGAAGATCCCCGCCACCATCGTCACCGGCTTCCTCGGCGCCGGCAAGACCAGCCTGATCCGGCATTTGCTGGAGGAGAGCGGCGGCCGCCGCATCGCCCTGATCATCAACGAGTTCGGCGACCAGGGCGTCGATCGCGACCTCATCCAGGGCTGCGGCATTCCGAGCTGCCGCGAGGAGGACATGATCGAGCTGGCCAATGGCTGCATCTGCTGCACCGTCGCCGACGACTTCGTGCCGACCATGCAGAAGCTGCTCGACCGCGAGGAGCGCCCCGACCACATCGTCATCGAGACCTCGGGGCTCGCCCTGCCCAAGCCCCTGGTCAAGGCCTTCACCTGGCCCGCGGTCAGGAACGCCGTGACGGTCGACGGCGTGGTCGCCGTGGTCGATGCGGAAGCGACCGCGGCCGGGCTCTTCGCCAGCGACCCCGAAGCCGTGGCGGCCGCCCGGGCGGCCGATCCTGGCCTCGACCACGAGAGCCCGCTCGAGGAACTCTTCGAGGAGCAGGTCGGCTGCGCCGATCTCGTCGTGCTCAACAAGTGCGACCGGGTGGACGCGGCCGGCAAGGCCCGGGCGAGGGAAGCGGTCACGGCGCATCTCCGCCCCGGCGTCCACATCGTCGAGGCCAGCCACGGCGCCCTCGATCCCCTCGTCCTGCTCGGCCAGGGTGCCGCCGCCGAGGACGACCTCGAGAGCCGCCACTCGCATCACGACGACGGCGATGAGCACGACCACGACGATTTCGAGAGCTTCGTCGTGAGCCTGCCGGCGATCGCCCGGCCAGCCGAGATCGAGGCCCGCATCAGGGAAGTGGCCGGGGCGCACGAGGTTCTGCGCGTCAAGGGCTTCGTCGTCGTCGAGGGCAAGCCGATGCGCCTGGCGGTGCAGGCAGTCGGCGCCCGCGTGGCGAGCTATTTCGACCGCCCCTGGGCCGCGGGCGAGGCGCCGCTCGGCGGCCTCGTGGTGATCGGCCTCGCCGGGCTGGACCGGGCCGCCATCAGCGCCCGGCTCACCGGCGCCGCGGCGAACGTCGCCGCCTGAGCGCCTGATCGGGCGCCTATGGCCCGATCAGCGCGAGCCCCGTCGCATCGAGCAGGATCGGCCCGACTGGCGGCTCCTCCATGGTCGCCAGGATCGGCCGCGGCGTCGGCCGGGCGAAGGCGGGCGGCAGGGCGGCCGCTACCGTCACCGGCGCCGGCTCTCTTGCTGCCGCTACCGTCACCGGCGCTGGCTTGCTTGCTGGCGCTGCCGTCACCGGCGCTGGCTTGCTTGCTGGAGCGGCTGTCACCGGCGCCGGCTTGCTTGCTGGCGCTGCCGTCACCGGCGCCGGCTTGCTTGCTGGCGCTGCCGTCACCGGCGCCGGCTTGCTTGCTGGAGCGGCGACCACCACCGGGGCAGGCACGTCGACCGGAGCTGCGACTTCCACCGGGGCTGCGACCTTCACGGGAGCGGCCGCCGGCACTGGCGTCGGCGGGACGCGCCGACCGATCGTCTGGAGCTCATCCGGCCCGAGCTGGCTGGGAACGGGCGCACGCCGTACGGGCTCGGCCGGTACAGCCACGCTGGATTCGGCCACGCCTGGTTCGGCCACGCTGGGTTCGGGCACGCTTGATTTGGGCACGCCTGGTTCGGGCACTCCCGCCGGCCGTTCGGCCACCACCGGCGCCGGCCGGTTCGGCCGGATGATGACCAGCTGCACCGGCGCCGTCCGGGCAATCGGCGGCGGCGGCTCGGGCGGGGCCGGCTGAACCACGATGGCGGTTTTCGGGGCGGGTCTCGGGGCGGGTTCCGGGGCGGGTTTCGACGCCAATTCCGGGGCGGGCGTCGGGGCCGGTTCCAGGACGGCTTCCGGCTCAGGCTCGGGCTCGGGCTCGGGCAGCACCGGCGCCGCTACCGGCGGCGGCTCGATACGCCGGCCGATCGTGGCGAGCTCGCTCGTCCCGAGCATCACGGGCCCCGGCTCGGCGGCACCGATCACACTCGGCGCAACCAGCATGGCCCAGCCGGCCATGAGCAGCGCGCCGCGCATGACACTCCCTCCGCTGGTTCAGGCCCGCCCATGGTGAACGGCCCCGAAGCCCCCGGCAAGCCTCGTCAGCTCCCGCCGGGCCGCCCGCTACGCACGGCTTCGCTGGCCAGGCTCGTGATGACGGCCCAGTCGCCGGCCGCGACGGCCGCCTTCGGCGCCACCCAGGAGCCGCCGACGCAGAGCACGTTGCCGAGTGCGAGGAAGGCCGGGGCACTGCTCGCGTCGATGCCGCCGGTCGGGCAGAAGCGGATCTCGGCGAGCGGCGAGGCCACCGCCTTCAGGTAGTCGAGCCCGCCCGCCGGCACCGCCGGGAAGAACTTCTGCCGGTCGTAGCCGCGCTCGGCGAGCTGCATCATCTCCGTTGCCGTGGCCGCACCCGGCAGCAGCGGGCAGGGCGAGCCCTCGGCGGCATCGAGCAGGCGCGGCGTGAAGCCGGGGCTGACCGCGAAGGCGCAGCCGAGCTTCGTCACGGCGGCGAGCTGCTTCGGGTCGCGCACCGTCCCGGCACCGACGATGGCACCCTCCACCTCGCCGATGATCGCCCGGATGGAATCCAGCGCCACCGCCGTGCGCAGCGTGATCTCGAGCACGTCGAGTCCGCCCGCGACCAGTGCCCTGGCGAGCGGCACGGCCGTGGCGAGGTCGTCGATCACGATCACCGGAATGACCGGGGCACGCCGCATCAGGGCATCGGTCGTGAGCATGGGTTCTGATCCTTCAGGCGGCGAATTCGAAGACCGAGGCGCCCGTATCGGCAGTGCCGACGGCCCCGCGCAGGCTGGCGAAGAGCTCGCGCCCGAGCCCGTCGTGATAATGCGAGAGATCGGCGGTCGCCACCTCGCGGGCTGCCCATTCGGCCGGATCGACCAGCGCCTCGACCGTGCCGGCCTCCGAATCCACGCGGATCAGATCGCCCTCCTTCACCCGCGCGATCGGCCCGCCATGGCAGGCTTCCGGGGTCAGGTGAATGGCCGCCGGCACCTTGCCCGAGGCACCGGACATCCGCCCGTCGGTCAGGAGCGCCACCTTGAAGCCCTTGTCCTGCAAGACACCGAGTGCTGGCGTCAGCTTGTGCAGCTCCGGCATGCCGTTGGCGGTCGGCCCCTGGAAGCGGATGACGGCGACGAAATCGCGCTCGAGCTCGCCCCGCTTGAAGGCCGCGAGCAGCTCGTTCTGGTCGTGGAAAACGATGGCCGGCGCCTCGATGACGCGGCGCTCGGGCTTCACGGCCGAGACCTTGATCACCGCCCGGCCGAGATTGCCCTTGAGCAGCTTGAGCCCGCCATCCCGGCTGAAGGGCTTCTCCACCGTGCCGAGGACCGAGGTGTCGCCCGAGACCGCGGGGCCGTCCCGCCAGACCAGCCGGCCGTCCTCGAGGAAGGGCTCCTTCGCGTAGAGGTCGAGGCCGCCCTCGCCCGCCACGGTGCGCACGTCGGTATGCAGCAGGCCGGCGCCGAGCAGCTCGCGCGTCAGGTAGCCCATGCCGCCGGCGGCCTGGAAATGGTTCACGTCGGCAAGGCCGTTCGGGTAGATGCGGCAGAGCAGGGGCACGACCTCGGAGAGGTCGGCCATGTCGTCCCAGGTGAGGTCGATGCCGGCGCTCCGCGCCATGGCGACGAGATGCAGCGTGTGGTTGGTCGACCCGCCCGTCGCGTGCAGACCCACGACGCCGTTGACGAAGGCCTTCTCGTCCATCACCTCGCCGATCGGCGTGTAGGCATTGCCCATGGCGGTGATCTCGGTCACCCGCCGCGCGGCGTGGCTGGTCAGCGCATCGCGGAGCGGCGTGTTCGGGTTGACGAAGCTCGCCCCCGGCAAATGCACGCCCATGATTTCCATGAGCATCTGGTTGGTGTTGGCGGTGCCGTAGAAGGTGCAGGTGCCGGGCGCGTGGTAGGAGGCGGCCTCGGACTCGAGCAGCCGGTCGCGGCCGACCTTGCCCTCGGCGAAGAGCTGGCGGACCTTCGCCTTCTCGTCGTTGGGCAGGCCCGTCGGCATCGGCCCCGCCGGCACGAAGACTGCCGGCAGGTGGCCGAAGGAGAGGGCGGCGATGACCAGCCCCGGCACGATCTTGTCGCAGACGCCGAGATAGAGCGCCCCGTCGAACATGTCGTGGCTCAGCGCCACGGCCGTCGCCATGGCGATGACGTCTCGGCTGAAGAGCGAGAGCTCCATGCCAGCCTGGCCCTGGGTCACCCCGTCGCACATCGCCGGCACGCCGCCGGCGAACTGCGCCACCGCCCCGGCCTCACGGGCTGCGGCCTTGATCAGCGCCGGGAAGCGCTCGAGCGGCTGATGCGCCGAGAGCATGTCGTTGTAGGACGAGACGATGGCGATATTCGCCTTGGCCTCGCCCATCAGGTCGGCCTTGTCGCCCGTGTCGCAGGCGGCGAAGCCGTGGGCGAGGTTGCCGCAGGAGAGATGGCCGCGCTTGGGGCCGCGGCTGGCGGCTGCCCTGATCTTCTCGAGATAGCGCTGGCGGCGGTCGTGGCTGCGGCGGGTGAGGCGTTCGGTGACCTCGCCGAGCCGCGCATGGAGTTCGCTGGTCATCGTCTTCTCCTTCAGGCGGCGTCCTCGAGCCAGTTGCGCCCGTCGCGCTCGATCAGGGCGATCGCGGCAGACGGGCCCCAGCTGCCGGCGGTGTAGGGCTTGGGCGGATCGTTGCGGGCCTCCCAGCCACGCAGGATCGGCTCGACCCAGGTCCAGGCCGTCTCGACCTCGTCCTTGTGCATGAAGAGCGTGGCATTGCCGCGCACGACGTCCAGGAGCAGCCGCTCATAGGCGTCGGGATAGCGCTCGTTGAATGCATCGGCGTAGGCAAGGTTGAGCGGCACGTTGCGCAGGCGCATGCCGCCCGGGCCCGGGTCCTTCGACATCAGATAGAGGCGCACCGCCTCGTCCGGCTGCAGGCGGACGACCAGCCGGTTGGCCTCGAGCTGGCCGCCGGCCTCGCCGAAGATCGAGTAGGGCGGCGCCTTGAACTGGATCACGATCTCCGACTGGCGGGTCATCAGCCGCTTGCCGGTGCGCAGATAGAAGGGCACCCCGGCCCAGCGCCAGTTGGCGATCTCGGCCTTGATGACGACGAAGGTCTCGGTCGACGAGGCCGGCCGGTCGAGCTCGGTGAGGTAGCCGGGCACGGCCTGGCCGTTCACGGCACCCGCCTGGTACTGGCCGCGCACCGTCTTGGCCATGACGTCGCCATTGTCGATCGGCTGGAGCGAGCGGAGCACCTTGAGCTTCTCGTTGCGCACGGCATCCGCGGCGAAGACGTGCGGCGGCTCCATGGCGACGAGGCAGAGGAGCTGGAGGATGTGGTTCTGCACCATGTCGCGGAGCGCGCCCGAAGTGTCGTAATAGGCGGCCCGGCCCTCGACGCCGAGGCTCTCGGCGACGGTGATCTGGACATGGTCGATATGCGCCGAGTTCCACAAGGGCTCGAAGAGGGCGTTGGCGAAGCGGAGCGCAACGAGGTTCTGGACGGTCTCCTTGCCCAGATAGTGGTCGATGCGGAAGATCTGCCGCTCCTCGAAGACCGCACCCACCGCATCGTTGATCGACCGGGCGGAAGCGAGGTCGCGGCCGATCGGCTTCTCGAGCACGACCCGGCTCTCGGCCGTGATCAGCTCGTTCGCGGCGAGGTTGCGGGCGATCGGGCCGAAGAGTGCCGGCGCCGTCGCCAGGTAGAAGACGCGGATGTCGTTGCTCTTGCCGTTGCGCTGCAAAAGCGTCGCGAGCTTGCGCCAGCCGGTCGTGCCGGCGGCATCGATGGCGACATGCTCCAGCCGCTTCAGGAAGCGGTCGATGACCTCCGGGCGAAGCTGGTCCTCCGGGGTCGATCGCCGGATCGCGGCTTCCACCGCCTCCGCATAGGTCCGCTTGCCGATCTCGCCGCGCGAGACGCCAATGATCCGGCTCTCCGGCGGCAGCTGGTCGTCGCAGTCACGATGATAGAGGCCCGGCAGCAGCTTGCGCATGGCGAGATCGCCCGTGCCGCCGAACACCACGAGGTCGAACGGATCGACCGGAATGAGACGTGCGCTCATCTTGGGAACTCCACTTGGCCCGGCTCATCGGCCGGACCGGTTCACGAGCGCCTCGACCTGATCGCGTCTGGGGAGGGCTGGGATCGCCCCCCGCTCGGTTGTCGTGAGAGCGCCCACCGCATTGGCGAAGCGGCAGGCGGAAAAGAGGGCATCGCGATTGCCGAAGCCGCCCGGGCTGGCATGCAGGCCGGCGAGCAGCCCGGCGACGAAGCCGTCGCCGGCGCCGGTCGTGTCGACCGATTTCACCTCGAAGCTCGGCACCCGGAACTCGCCCTCGGCCGTGAAGACGACGCAGCCGGCGCGGCCGATGCTGAGCACGAGCAGCCGGACACCGTCGTGCCAGAGCGCGTCGCGCAGGCCCGATGGATCGCGGTTGCCGATCAGGAACTCGAGCTCGTCATCGCTCAGCTTGATGACCGCAGCACGCTTCAGCCCTTCGTGAATGCCGGCCCGGGCGGCGTCGGCATCGCTCCAGAGCGGCAGGCGAAGATTGACGTCGAAGCTCACCAGCTTGCCGGCGGCGACCGCCCGATCGGCAGCGTGCAGTGCTGTCTGGTACGGCTGCGGCGCGGCGAGGCTGATGGAATCGAAGTGGAAGATCGAGGCCGCCTCGATGGCGCCCGTGTCCACCTCGCCCGGCACGAACAGCATGTCGGCCGAGGGGTGGCGGTAGAACATGAAGTCGCGCTCGCCATCCGCCTTGAGGCTGACGAAGGCGAGCGCCGTGCGGGCCCGCTCGTCGAAGCGCAGCGGCGCCACGTCCACCCCGTCGGCGCGCAGCGTGTCGGCGAGGAAATGGCCGAAGACGTCGTCGCCGACCTTGCCCATGAAGGCGCTCGAAACCCCGAGCCGGCTGAGCCCGACCGCGACGTTGGCGGCCGCCCCGCCCGGCGCGCGGCGGAAGGTCTCGACCTCGCCCAGCGGCAGGCCGCTCTCGGTCGGCACGAAGTCGATCAGGAGATCGCCGAAGCAGAGGACATCAGCCATGTTCGCATCCTGCAGGATGGCGGGCGGCCAGGGGCCGCCCCGGGCTCTGGCAAGCTAAGCGTACCGGATGAGATAAACAATGCAGCCTCAGGATCGCCATCGTGATCACCCCCTGTCCTTGAACAAGACTTCGCGATCGGCGGCGAAGTCGGCGAGCAGCGGCAGGCAGGCGCCGCCCATGGCCCGGGCGACCGTGCCGAGCGTGCCCTCGACCACTGCGAACGGGCTGATGCCCTGCCGCTCGATCCGCTCCAGCGCGCGGCCGAGCAGGTCCACCAGGCGGCGGCGCTCCTCCGCCGGCAGGGCACCATCGACCACGACCGCCTCGAAGTCGACCAGCGAGCAGGCCGAGACCAGGGCGATGGCCAGCGCCTCCGCCGTCGTCTCGAGCCAGTCGTCGATCACCGCGCGCGGCCCGCTCCAGCATTCGGTCGACTGCCAGAGGCCGGCCGGATCGGCGCCGGCCGCCACGAGCCGCTGCTCGAGCAGGTAGATCGAGGCCCGCCGGATCAGCTGCTGCACCCCGCCCGCGCCGTCCGGCACCAGGAGCGAGCCCAGGGCACCGGCATTGCCGGTGCGCCCCGGATAGACGCTGCCGCCGAGCACGACGCCGCCGCCGACGAAGGCGCCGACATAGATGTAGAGAAAGTCCTGGAATTCGCCGCCCGCGCCGAAGACCAGCTCGGCACCGCAGGCGGCGGTCATGTCGTTGCAGGCATAGACCGGGAGTGCGAACCGCCGGCCGAGGGCGCTGGCGAGGTCGGCCTCGCGCCACTCGTCGAGCTCGCCCTGCGGTGCTCCCGTCTCCTCCGCCCAGCTCCAGATCTCGAAGGGCAGTGCCAGGCCGATGCCGCCCACCCGTCGGCGTGCCGCGGGCGAAAGGCTCGCGAGCAGCTCCGCGATGCTCGCCTCGGCGAAGGCCAGCAGCTCGCCCGGCATGGGATAGGGGTAGGTGCGCCGCCGATTGGCGAGCACCTCGCCGGTGAAGCCGAGCAGCACGGTCTCGGCGCTGCGGCGCCCGACCTTGAAGCCGATGCCGAAGGCGCCCTCGGGATCGAGGCTGAACGGCACCGACGGCTGGCCGACCCGGCCGCGCAGCTTCTCTTCGCGCCGCAGGAGGCCGTCGGCCTCGAGCGCCTTGACGATGACCGAGACGGTCTGCGCCGAGAGATTGGTCAGCCGCGCGATCTCGGCCTTCGGCAGGCTGCCGTGGCGGCGGATGAGCGAGAGGACGAGCCGCTCGTTATAGGCGCGCACCCCGCTCTGGTTGGTGCCCGGGCTGGTGGCATGGGAAGGGATCGATCGCTCGATGGTCGAGACGTCGGCCACGCAGCACTCCTCGGGTTCTGGACGTTCCATGCGCCATCCATGCCAGCGAGAGGACCTGCCGTCAATTTATAAATCCAAGTGATTTAATTATTGACACGACCTGCAGATGCTGCTTAGATCATCCCAATGCGGACACGACCGCATCCAACACAGGGAGAAACAGACATGCTTCGCACGACCCTGCTCGCCGCCACCGCCACCCTGGCCCTCGCCGCTTCGGCCAATGCCGCCGAGATCGTCGGCCTGATCACCAAGACCGACACTAACCCCTTCTTCGTGAAGATGAAGGAAGGTGCCGAGGCCAAGGCCGACGAGCTCGGCATGGAGCTGCGCGCCTATGCCGGCAAATACGACGGTGACAACGAGACCCAGGTCGAAGCGATCGAGAGCCTGATCGCCGCCGGCGCCAAGGGCATCCTGATCACCCCATCGGACTCGGCCGGCATCGTGCCGACGGTGCAGAAGGCCCGTGACGCAGGCATCCTCGTCATTGCGCTCGACACGCCGCTGGACCCGCCGGAAGCCGCCGATGCCACCTTCGCCACGGACAACTTTCAGGCCGGCCTGCTGATCGGCCAGTGGGCGGCCGCCACCATGGGTGCGGAGGCCGAGAACGCGAAGATCGCCCTCCTCGACCTCAGCGAGGCCGAGATCACCGTCGACGTGCTGCGCGACCAGGGCTTCCTGCAGGGCTTCGGCGTCGACGTGAAGGACGTGAACCGGATGCGCGACGAGGACGACCCGCGGATCGTCGGCAACGACATCACCCAGGGTGCCGAGGAAGGTGGCCGCACCGCCATGGAGAACCTCCTGCAGCGCGACCAGGGCATCAACCTCGTCTACACCATCAACGAGCCTGCCGCCGCCGGCGCCTATGAGGCGCTCAAGGCCTTCGGCTTCGACGAGCAGGCGCTCATCGTCTCGGTCGACGGCGGCTGCCCGGGCGTGAAGAACGTCCAGGAGGGCATCATCGGCGCCACCTCGATGCAGTTCCCGCTGCTCATGGCGTCGATGGGCGTCGAGGCGGTCAAGGCCTTCGCCGAGAACGGCGAGAAGCCGGGGACCACCGAAGGCCTCGACTTCTTCAACACCGGTGTCGAGCTGGTCACCGACGAGCCGGTCGAGGGCGTCCCCTCGATCAGCTCGAAGGAGGCGCTGGAAAAGTGCTGGGGCTGAGCCCGCACGCTTCCGACTGACTGACGTCCAGCCGCAACAGCGTGGGGAGCAGGCCGCGCCTGCTCCCCTCCTGCCGTCCATCACCCCGGGAGGGCACGATGACCGAAACCAGCGGCGCGCCGACTGGCAAGCGTGAGATGCAGGACTTCGAGAAGGTCCTCACCACCAGCGCCAGCGAGGTCGCGCATTTCGACGAGCCGAAACGCAGCCTGCTCTCGCACATCCAGCACTTCCTGCACTCCAACCCGACCGTGGTGCCGGTCATCGTGCTGGTGCTGAGCGCCCTCGTCTTCGGCGCCATCGCCAACAACTTCTTCACGCCGTTCAACCTGACCCTGGTCATCCAGCAGGTCACGATCATCGGCATTCTCGGCATCGCCCAGACGCTGATCATCCTCACCGCCGGCATCGACCTCTCCGTCGCCGCCATCATGGTCCTGTCGACCGTTGTCATGGGCGGGCTCGGGGTCAATCTCGGCCTGCCCTCGATCATCGCCGTGCCCATCGGCCTCGTCTGCGGCATCCTCTGCGGCGCAATAAATGGCGGCCTCGTCACCGTCTTCCGCCTGCCGCCCTTCATCGTCACGCTCGGCACCTGGAAGATCTTCTTCGCAATGGTCCTCTGGCTCTCCGCCGGGCAGAGCATCAGAAGCCAGGACATCGACGCCTCGGCCCCCCTGCTCAAGGTCTTCGGCGGCACGTTCTCGCTCTTCGGCGCGCAGTTCACCACGGGCTCCGTGATGATGCTGCTGCTGTTTATCATCTTCTGGTACGTGCTGAACTGGACCGGCTGGGGCCGCCACGTCTACGCCATCGGCGACGACCGCGAGGCCGCGGCACTTTCCGGCATCAACACCAACCGGGTGCTGCTCTCGGTCTACGCG
>JAUIID010000125.1 GCA_030431615.1 Alphaproteobacteria bacterium | reverse complement strand
CCTGATCGTGCTGCGCTTCGGGACCTCCATGGCGGTGATCGACGAGTACCTGATCTTCGGCGGCTTCGACCGCGAATCGCCGACCTACACCTGGACGATCTTCATGTACGACCAGGCGTTCAAGACCGGGCTGTGGCGCCAGGGCTTCGCCGCCGCCATCGGCATGATCGGCGCCGTCTTCATGATGGGCTTCGTCGGCGCCCTGCTCTTCCTCTTCCGGCGCAAGGGCTGAACCGCCATGGCAACCGCAACCGCCGCCGTTCCGATGCAGAAGAATCCGGTGCTGCATCGGGCCGCCGTGATCCGCCACTGCATCATCCTCTTCTTCTGCGCCATCATCATCCTGCCGCTGCTCTGGGTGCTGCTGCTCTCGGTCAAGTCGATGCCGGATTCGATGCGCGGCAATCTCTGGCCGCGCAATTTCGACTTCACCCATTACGGCTATGTGCTCGAGCGGATCGAGACGCTGCCGATCAACCTCTTCAACAGCGTCTACGTCACCGGCTTCACGGTGCTCATCACCTGCTTCTGCGCCGTGCTCGCCGGCTACGCGCTGGTCCACCTCAAGTTCGGCGGCAAGGCCTGGATCATCGCCATGCTGATCGCGTCGCTCTACTTCCCGACGCGCGTCGTCTCGATCATCACCATCTACGGCATCCAGAGCGACCTCGGCCTGATCAACAGCACGGCCGGCCTGATCCTGCCCTACATCACGCTGAGCCTCGCCGTCTCCATCCTGATCATGCGCAGCGTCTTCCAGCTCGTGCCGGGCGAGCTCTTCGACGCCGCCAAGATCGACGGCGCCGGCCCCTGGAAGTGCCTGTGGATGGTCGGCCTGCCGCTGGTCCGGAACGGCCTCGTCGTCATCATCATCGTCAACTTCGTCACCGCCTGGGGCGAGTACCTGCTCTGCTCGACCCTAACCAACGACCAGAGTGCCCGCACCGTGCCGGTCATGCTGGCGCACGCCGCAGGCGGCCTTGGCCAGTGGGCCTGGCCGCGCATCGCCGCGGTCTACGTGATCGTCACCGCCCCGGGCCTCATCGCCTTCGCCTTCGCCCAGAAGCTCTTCTTCAAGGGCCTGATGGAAGGCGGCCTCAAGGCCTGAGCTACGTCAGGCGGCCTTGCCGCGCCTGTTGATCAAGCCCTGCTCGACATACCAGTCGGCGGTGCGACGGATGCCTTCCTTCAGGGTGACCCTGGGGGCGTAGCCGAGCACGGTGCGCGCGCGCTCAGTCGAGAAGGCGCGGCTCTTGATGAAGAACGAGGCCCGACGGTGATGCAGCGGGGGCTCGATGCCGAAGGGCTTGCAGAGCGTTTCGCAGGCGGTCGAGGCGGCGGCGAGCGCCCAGAAGGGCAGGCGCAGCCTGGGCGGCGGGACGCCCAGCGTCGCCGCGATCTCGCCGACCCATTCGTTCAGCGAGATCCAGCGGTCGCCGGCGATGATGAAGGTGCCGCCGAGGGCCGCCGGATGCGTGCCGCAGAGCAGGATGCCGTCGACCAGATCGTCCGCGTAGACGAGGTGGTAGAAGGTCTCGCCCGAGCCGAACATGATGAAGCGGCCGTTGTTGACCGACTTGAAGAGCTTGAGGAAGCGCAGGTCGCCCGGCCCGTACATGCCGGCCGGGCGGAAGACCACGCCGGGCAGGCCGGCCTTGAAGGCCTCCTGCGCCTTCATCTCGCCGGCGAGCTTGGTCTCCTGGTAAATGTCCCCCGGGTTGAAGGGGCTCGTCTCGGTGCAGGGGAACTCCTGCACGTCGCCGTGCACGCCGATGGTCGAGCAGTGGATCGTCCGCTCGACGCCGTGCTTCTGCGCCGCCTCGAGCACGTTGACCGTGCCGCCGACATTGACGTCCTGGTAGTAGCTGTCGGGGTGGCTCGCCGTGCGGTAGACGGCGGCGATGTGGTAGACCTTGGCACAGCCGGCGACGGCCTTGTCGACATCGGCGGCCTGGAGGAGATCGCCCGGGGCCAGCTCGACCCCGGCCGCCTTCAGGTGGTCGACCTTCGCACCGTCGCGGACGAGGGCACGGACCTTGTGCCCGTCCTTGCGCAGGCGCAGCGCCAGATGGCCGCCGGCGAAGCCGGTCGCTCCGGTCACCAGGATCGGCGCGTCACTGGTCGGCGTTTCAGGCTCCATGTTCGGCGGCTTCCCTCGTCGTTTGCGGATGATGCCCGAGAGCCGCGCCGTGGCGGGCGAGGCCGGCCTCGAAGTCGCGGACCGCGGCGGCCCGCTGGACCGGTGTCCAGCCAAGCTCCCCGGCCATGACGTCCAGGGCCGCCTCCAGGCGCGCCCTGTCTAGCCGGCCCCGGGCCACCTCGTCGAGGCGGCGAACGAGCACGTCGTCCAGCCTGCAGGCCATCTCGTGCCGGACGGCGTGGCGGACGCGGGCGCGGAACACGGTGTCACCGGTGAGCGGACCCTCGCCGGCAGTGTCGAGCACGGCGGTCCAGCCGCCGCCATGGTCGGCAACCAGCCGGTCGATCTCCGGCCCGCCATCGGGCGCCTTTTGGCGTGCGGACGCCAGCGCCGCCTCGGCGTCGAAGCCGCGGGCCCCCGGCAGCGGCTCGCGCCAGCTCCGGCAGGGCACGGCCGGCCGGCCGAGCTTCGCCAGCGCCAGTTCAACGACCGACTCCGCGACCAGCCGGGCGGTCGTGTACTTGACCCCCTGGAGGCTCAGCACGCCGTCGATCCCGTCCGAAGGGCCATGGTCGATCACGACCCCGCGCCGCGTGCGCGCCACCTCGCTGCCGCGCGCCTCCTTTTCGGCCGGGGTGAGGCCGGTATAGCAGTAGAGAACGTCCTCGCGCGTCAGGGCGGCCGGCGGCCAGGCGTCGTTAATCTCGGCGATGAAGTCGTCGAGCCAGGGCCCGTCGACGGCGACCTCCGGCGAGTCGCCGGCATGGGGCAGGTGGCTCGTGCCGATCAGCGTCAGCCCCTGCCAGGGCTGCAGGAAGAAGAGCCGCCCGTCGGCCCGAGGCACCAGCGAGTCGGAGCGGCGCCGGCTGCTCACCGCCAGGGCGTGGCCGGTCGGGAGCGGGCGGCGCACGACGATGTTCATGCCGCGCGCGAGACCGCCGAAGCCGCGCTCGGAGCGGGCCGGCAGCCGGTCCAGAAGGAGCCCGGCATGCGGCCCCGCAGCATTGATCGTGAGCTTCGCCCGGACGTCGAGCTCGCTGTCGCCGAGCCGGTCTTGGACCCGCGCACCGGTGACCCGGTCGGGCGTGCCGGAAAAGCCCAGGGCCTCGACATGGTTGGCGACCACGGCACCGTGGGCTGCCGCGTCCGCCACGCACTCGAGCAGCAGCCGATCGGCGTTCAGCATCTGCACGTCGGACCAGATGCCGGCACCATTGAGGTCGGTGCGCGGCAGGCCCGGCAGGAGGGCCATCGCCTCGGCCCGGCCGACCACCCGGCCGCGCGGCACGCGCGGGCCAGCGGGTGCTCCGCCGCGCGACAGGACGTCGTAGGCGAAGAGGGCGAGGCGCAGCGCCTCGGGCCCGCGCGAGCCGTGCCCGAAGGTCGGCATGGCGAAGGCGAGCGGGCGGACCAGATGCGGGGCGATGCCGAGCCAGATCCGCTGCTCGCGCGCCGACTGCCGCAGGCGCTGGATGTCGAGCTGCTGCAGGTAGCGCAGCCCGCCATGGATCAGCTTGAAGGAGTTGTGCGAGGTCAGGCCGCCGAAGTCGCCGCGCTCGACGAGCGCCGTGGCCAGCCCGCGCTGGGCGGCGTCGCGGGCGATGCAGGCGCCATAGATGCCGCCGCCGACGACCAGCACGTCGAACTCGGGCCCGGCCAGGCGGCCCGGATCGCGCTTCACGGCGCCCGCTCCGCCTTCCTTGCGAAGATCAGGAGATGATGCGCCGAGCCCCGGACGAGCGAGCGCGGGATGAGATTGAAGACGCTGACGAAGCCGGTGTTGAAGAGCCAGCTCTTGAGGCCCTTGTGCACCTTCGTCGCCACCGGGAAGCGCTCGGGGACGAGGCGCCGCTCGGCGAAGGGGGCCGCCATGGCCATCAGCTCGCCCGGGCTGAACCACTGGAACACGGGCGCCTGGAGGTGATCGATCTCGACCTTGGCCAGGCGATGCATCAGCCGCATCCAGGAATACCGGTTGACCGACATGAGGAGCGCACTGCCGCCCGGCCGCAACACCCGGTGGATCTCCCGGATCATCTGGGCCGGGTCGGTCGTGAAATGCAGGACGGTGTGGCAGTAGACGAAGTCGAAGCTCGCCTCGGGCAGGGTCATGGCCTCGCCATCCATGACGAGGAACCGGCCCTCGAGCCCGCGCTGTCGGAAATTGCGCTCGGTGAGCTCGATGGCGCGGGGGGCGATGTCGATGCCGGTCACCCTGGCGCCGCCCCTGGCGAAGCGTGCGGTGTCGTTGCCGAGGCCGCAGCCGACGTCGAGCACGTCCCTGCCCGCCTGTCCGCCATAGTCGATCAGCCGCTCGAGATAATCGAGCTTCTCGAAGCGATAGGCCTCGGTCTCACGGAAGAACGCGGGGCTGCCGGGCTCGGTCGTGGCAATAGGCCAGTCGGTGACGTGCTCGTTCCAGTAGGCGCGAAGCCGCTGCTTGGCCGCACTCATCGGGCCGTCCGGCCCGGTGTCCGGCTCCGGCCGAAGCATGCCGAGAGCCATGGGCTCAGGTCTGCCCGTGCCTGGCGACAGCGCCCTGCCGGGCCCAGGCACTGGCGCCGAGGAGCTCCAGCATCGCCCGCATCTTGCGCTCGTAGACCGGCCGCGAATAGGCCCGCCGATAGAGCGCCCGGGCGTTCTCCGAGAGCCGTGCGCGGGTCGCGTCGTCGGTGAGGGCCTGAAGGAGCCCGGCCGCCATCGATCGGGCCTCGGGCTCGACCAGGAGGGCGACCTCGTCGTCGAGCACCTGCGTGTGGGAGAGGATGTTGGTCGCGACGAGCGGAATGCCGCTCGCCAGCTGCTCGTAGATCTTGAGCGGCGTGTTGATGCCGTGCGTGCGAGGCGAGACGAGCACGCTCGCCTGGGCCGCATAGCGCGAGGCCAGCGCCTGCGGCATCCGCCCGAGGACCAGGGTATCCTCGCCGATGCCGCTTCGCTCGGCGAGGCCGCGCATCTTCTCGACCTGCTCGGGCGTCCCGCCGATCAGCACGAGGAAGGCCGAAGCATGGGTTTCGCGCACCACGGCAAAGGCGGCGACCAGCGTATCCAGCCCCTGATAGACCTCGAAGGTCCCGGCATAGAAGACGCAGGGCCGATCGGCCGGCAGCTCCACCGGTGCTGGGGCAGCCTGTCCGTTCGCCGTCGGCCGGGCCAGCCGGACCGGCTCGAAGATGCTGTTCTCGATAAGGAAGTGGCGATCCGGATCGGGCATCAGCGGCTCGGCATAGCGGGCGAGCTCGGGGCAGATGGTGATGACGGCGTCGGCGCTGCGCAGGCAGCTCCGCTCCAGCCGCTCGAACAGGCCGATCAGGAACCGTGAGGTCGTGAAGCGGTAGTTGCGCAGCTGCTCCGGCAGGCTCGAGTGCATGTCGTAGATCAGCTTGAACTGGAAGATCGGCTTCAGGAAGCGAAGGAAGAAGACCGCCTCCTCGTGCGCGTGCACGATCGCATAGCGATGGCGAACCAGGCAGCCGATGGACCAGATGACGAGAAAGAAATCGAGCCAGAGCTTGAGCAGCGACGGGCCGATCTTCACCGGCCCGAGCCAGTTGAAGGCCGGGATGCGGATGATCCGCACGCCCGGAATGGCGACGTCCTCGCCCCGGCCATAGGTCAGCACGTCGATGTCCATGCCGAGCTCGGCCATGACCAAAGTGCGGTAGTAGACGCTGAACGGCGTGCCGCGCGGCGTGAAGAAGGGCTGCGGCGCCACGACGAGGACGCGCGTCTTCACGAGGCCGGCATCCGCTTGCGCCACTGCATGCCGAGCTGGTTGGCGATGAAGTGCCAGAACGGTTGGAGCCGCCCGAAGCCCTGCGGCTGTTCGCGCAGCGCCAGGAGCCGGGCCTTGAGGTCCGCGAACGGTCGGGTCGAATCGAGCGGGCCGTCGAGCACGAAGCCGTAGCTGCCGGCGCGATGCGCGTCGCCGTCGAGCGGCAGCGGGTCCGAGCCGGGCAGGACCGGGATGCTTCGCTCGCGTGCCCGGGCGAACTGCCGGGGCGCCCCCGCGCCCGCCAGCCGGCCGCCATTGTCGCCGAGAAAGACATTGCCGGCGGTGGCCGTGGCAAGGAACCGGTCGAGGACCTTGCCGCGCCGGCCCCACCACTTGCCGAAGCCCCAGGGCACCACGGCGAGGCCGCCAGCGGCCTGGCCCATCGCCACCCCGGTCGCCAGGTCGACGGATTCGCCGAAGGGGCCGGGTGCGCCGAGGATCAGGATCTCCAGCCCTTCTCGCGTCACGATCTGGCAGCCCGCGACCAGGAGAAGAGGCAGGGCGCCCTGCCGCTCGGCGACAAGCGATACGTCCTCGCCGGTCGGGCGGATCGTCCAGTCGCCGACCTTTCCGCTCGCGGACATTTCGGCAAACATGTTCGCGTCCGACATCTCGCTGAAGAGCAGCACGCCGCCCGCCGGGCGGGCGCCGCTCGCCGCACCGGACGTGACAAAGTTTCGGGCGGCGTGATCGAGGAACGCCGTCGGCTCGATGTTGCGATGACAATGCACATGTGCATCGACAAGAATTTTTCCGTCCCAAATCAACGGCCGAGGTCCCGTCCCTGCCCGAGGGTAATACCGGCCCCCGCCAGCCGGTCAACCAGCGATTCCGCAGGCCCGGTACAGAAGCCGTCAGACAACGCCCGAATGAAAGGCGCTAGGAGGAGGCCAGCCACAGCAGCCGTCGTCCCGCGCGACACGATGTTACATATCCTGACGGAAAGTGCCACGCCCTGTTGCGTTCCGATGCACGATCAGGCGAACGGCGGTTCACCCAGATTGAGCACGATCGCCTGGCCCGACAGCGCATCTGCCCAGGGCGAGGCGAGATAGACCATCGCCTGGGCCACCTCGATGGGCCGCACATGCCGCCCCATCCCCCGGGCCCCCGCCATGCGACGGACGAAATCGCTCGGGATGGCGGCGATGAGATCGGTCTCGGTCATGGCAGGCACCACCAGGTTGATCTGGATGTTCTCCTTGAGGAGCTCGACGGCGAGGCTCCTGGTATAGCCCTCGACCGCGCTCTTCGCCGTGATGTACCGGCTCTGGCCGCGCACCGGCTGGCTCGTCGCGATGCTCGAGACATTGATGATCTTGCCGCCGCCCCGCTTACGGAACCGGGCGACCGCCTCGCCGCAGCAGGCGTGCAGCCCCTTGAGCGAGACGTCGAGCTCGCCCAGATAGTCCGCCCAGCCGAGCTCGGCCCAGGGTCTCGGGCGAAAGTCCATGACCGCGTTGTTGACCAGCACGTCGAGCCCGCCGCAGGTCGCGTCGACGGCCGCGAAGAACTGCGCCACAGCCGCCTCGTCGCGAATGTCGCAATCCAGCGCCACGGCCTCGCCGCCGGCCTCGCCGATCTCGGCGACGATCGCCTCGGCATCGGCCCGGCCCCGGAAATAGTGCACCACCACCCGGGCTCCGTGCATGGCAAAGAGCTTGGCCGCGGTCTCGCCGATGCCCCGGCTGGCGCCGATCACCACGACGACCCGGCCGTCGAGGCCCATGCCGACATGCCGGTCCCTGATCTCGCTCGCCCTGAGCATGACGCGCGGCGCCGGGTTGACGACCGCGCGGACCTCGCCGGTCGCGAGCTCCCGTTTGCCGTCGGTCAGGCGGACCGCCACCTGCAGCGTCTCGCTCGCCGCCGAGACCTTCGTCACCCGGCCTTCCAGCTCGACCGGCCGGCCGGGCTCGAGATCGCCCGAAAAGTCGAGGCGAAAGCTCGTGAAGGTGGCCCGCCGGCCGGGCAGGCGCATGCCGACCAGGGTCGAGAGGAGGAGCGTCGCGGCCAGGTTCGGGCAGGGCAGTGTCGTCGGCGCGAGGCCGATCAGCCGGGCGACGGCGGCGAGGGCACTGCCCGAGACCGCGCAGCGCAGCGTCTCGACCAGATCGGCCAGCGCCTCGGCACCACGGTCGGCCTCGTCCACGGGCTCGACGAGGAGCGAGTCCGGCCCGCCCGGCGCGACGTTCGGCGCCACGTTCGGCAATGAGGCGCTGGTGACGTAGCTGCCCGTGGCGGCGATCACCACCAACCCGTCGGCGAGATTGCGCCACGTCGCCTCGAAGGCGACTGCGGCGTCGCCGGCAGCCTCATCCTCCGCCCGGGCCTCGACCGTGAGGCGCAGCTCGGCGCCGAGCGGGATCGGTGCGGTGAACCTGCCTTCGAGCCGGCGAAACCGGAGATCCCGCCCGGGATGGGCCGCGGCGAGCCGGCCGAGCAGGGCGAAGGCCAGCATGCCGTGCGCGACCCGCTGCCGATAGCGGCTGCGGCGCGCGAAGCCCGCGTCCATGTGCAGGGCGTTGTGGTCGCCGCTCAGGGCGGCGAAGGCGTCGAGCAGCGGCTCGGTGACGGTCAGGTCGAAGGTTTGCGGGGTCAAGCGTGGCCTCCGGTGGCTCAGCCTTCCCCCTTCGCCGCCACCGGCAAGGGCGGGCCGATGACGCTCGCGAGCAGGCCGAGCACCACGCTCGAGACGATGATGAGGGCATAGGTCACGAAGGACACGGCGAGGGCGGAGCTGGCGGCGATGCCGATGCCGGTGAAGAAGAAGACGAAGGCGCCGTCCTTGAGCCCGAGTCCGAAGAGCGTCAGCGGCAGCAGGGCGAGGGTGGTGATGACCGGTATCAGCGCCAGGGTCCAGCCCAACCCGACGGCCGTGCCGATCGCCCAGAAAGCGAAATAGGCGGAGAGGCAGCGCATCAGCACGAGGAGGAACGCCAGCAGCACGGCCTGGACCACGACCTGGCGATCGGTGAGCATGGTGCGCATGGCGCCGTGCAGCTCGCGGAGCTTGTGCAGGAGCTTGCCGACCAGCGCCTCAAGGGCACCGCGCGCAGCGATTGCGCGCAGCACCGCGATCGCCAGGTCGAAGAGGCGCTGCGAGACGACCGCGAGGGCCGCGACCACGACCGAGCCGGAAACCGCCAATACCGCCAGGCTGATGGACGGCGAGAACGGCGTCGTCACCACGAGGCTGGTGATGGCCAGCGCCAGCAACGCCACCACGGCGGCGACGGCGATGTTGATGACCCGGTCGGCGACGATCGAGGCGGCGGTGTGGGTCCAGCCGCGCGGGTGGTGGCGCAGGAGCACGGCGCGAAAGGCGTCGATCGCCAGCGTGTTGGGAAAGAGGAGCCCGTGATAATCGGAGAGCAGCAACGCCCGCTGCACGGTGGCGTAGGAAACGGTGTCGCCCCGCCCGCCGAGCAGGACCCACCACTTGATGCCCATCAGGATGCGCGTCGAGATGTAGCAGGCGAGCGAGAGCAGCAGCCAGCCGGGGTGGGCGGACTGCAGGGCCCTGAACGTCGCGCCGAGATCGACGAAATACGCGATGAGGGCGAGGATGCCGAGGCCCAGGCCGAGCTTCAGCGCGTAGCTGAAGGCCCGCGTCGCGGGCGCGGTGCGCGGGCGCGGCGTCAAACCGAATCGCCGACGGCAAGGCAAGCCACCCGCGCCTCGGGGACGGTCACTCCGACACCTTCATGCTGACGAATTTCCCTTCAGGCGGAGGCGGGCTGCGGCCACTGGCCCCCGCTGGCGGCACACCGCCTTGTCGGCCCGATGAGGCGCCACTATCGATGCGCAACCCGGCAATGGCAAGGGTCCGCCCCATGAACCTCGCAACTGCGCTCCGTCGCTTCCTCGTTCCGGCGCCGGTGGTCAGTCTCTACTACTTCGCCAAGTTCCGATGCAAGATCAGCACTCGCGCCGAAGTTGAGCTTTCCCCGAATGTGACGATCGGCCGGGGCACGCAGATCAGCTCCTTCGTCAAGATCAAGGCGAGCCACGGCCCGCTGCGGATCGGCGAGCACGCGACGATCGCCACGGGCGTCTTCATCGACGCGCACAAGGGCGGGCTCAGCATCGGCGACCACACGATGATCGGCCCCAACAGCGTGCTGGTCGGGGTCAACTATCGCTATGACCGGCTGGACGTCCCGATCAAGGAGCAGGCGCTGGTCTCCAAAGGGATCCGCATCGGCAAGGATGTCTGGCTCGGCGCCAATGTGGTGGTCACGGACGGTGCGGTGATCGGCGACCACACGATCGTCGGCCCCGGCTCGGTGGTGACCGGCACCCTGCCCGACCGGGTCATCGCGAGCGGCTCGCCGGCCAAGGTCGTCTTTCGCCGCCGCTGACGGGGAGCCTGACGCCGCCCCGCCCGTTTGAGCATCGGGCTGCAGAGCGCGCCGCCGGCGCAGCGGCAGCCCGCGGATATCGGGCATGCATGTCGGCAGAACCTCGATCATCGCAGGGCGACCCGGTGCCAGGCCAGGTGCGCGGGTGCCGGGTGCCACCGTTCTCGTGGCCGGGCTCGCCGCCCTGACCCTGGCCCGGGCCGGCGGCCTGCCCTGGTGGCCGGCCACGCTCTTCGTGGCACTGGCCACTCTCGCCGTGGCGGTCGCGTTCCTCGCCAGCGTGCATGACCGTCCCTTCGGCCTCGCCAATGGCGTGACACTCTTCCGCCTGGACCTCGCCGCCTGCCTGCTCGCCGCCGCCTGGGTCGACCCGACGACCATGCCAGCGGGCGCCAGGCTCGCCTGGACAGTCTTCGCTATGGCGGCACTCGCCCTGACGCTGGACGGGCTCGACGGCTGGCTTGCCCGCAGGCGGGGCGAGGTCAGTGCTTTCGGCGCGCGCTTCGACATGGCCAGCGACACCTTCTTCACCATCGTGCTCACGCTCTGCGCCCTGCGTTTCGCCGTGCCGGGCGCCTGGGTCCTGGCCATCGGCCTGCTGCGCCCGGCCTTCGTGCTCGCCGGCATGGTCTGGCCCGAGCTCGCAGCACCATTGCCCGCGAGCCCGCGGCGCCGGGCGGCCTGCGGCACCGCCCTCTTCCTCCTGGTGCTGGCGCTGGCACCATCGCTGACACCCGTCGCTGCCTGGCTCGCCGCCGGCAGCCTTCTCATCCTGCTGCTCTCGTTCGGCCGCGACATTCACCACCTGCTCGGCAGGCGCTGAAGAGCCCCCGGTTCCCGGGCTGCGAGCGAAATCGGTCAGCCTGCGTAGTTTTGCCGCGTTGCCGGGACGGGGGTCATCAGGTGGGCGGGATTCCGCCCGTTTTCGCAGCATTCCCGCGGTGCCGGTCCCATCCGCCGCCGACCCTCCGGCCCGCGCCCGGCATCGGTCGGGCACAGCTCCCGACCCCTGCGCGCTTTAGACCAGTTTTCGCCGTCAACCACTGCCGCGACACTTGCCGGCAGACGCCAGGGACCGATCGAAACCTGCACGCCGCAGGTGGCCGTCCGCCCTCAGGCGAAGACGACAAGGAGGCATCATGCATCAGGGATCGTCATCCGACGACGCTTATTGGAAGGCCAATCTCAGCCTGATCCGGAACATCCTGATCATCTGGGCGCTGGTCTCGTTCGGCTTCGGCATCATTCTTCGACCGCTGCTCTCGGGCATTGCCGTCGGCGGCACCGACCTGGGCTTCTGGTTCGCCCAGCAGGGCTCGATCATCGTCTTCATCATCCTGATCTTCTATTACGCCATCCGGATGAATGCGATCGACCGCAAGTTCGGCGCTGAAGAGTGATCGTGGCGGAACGAGGGAAAAACACAAAATGACTACCCAGACACTCATCTACCTCGTGGTCGGCGCCACCTTCGCGCTCTATATCGGCATCGCCATCTGGGCCCGCGCCGCCACGACCGGCGAGTTCTACGCCGCCGGCCGGGGCGTCCACCCCGTCATGAACGGCATGGCCACGGCCGCCGACTGGATGTCCGCTGCCTCCTTCATCTCGATGGCCGGCCTGATCGCCTTCGTCGGCTACGACAACTCGACCTTCCTCATGGGCTGGACCGGCGGCTACGTGTTGCTCGCCTGCCTGCTCGCGCCCTACTTGCGCAAGTTCGGCAAGTACACGGTGCCCGAGTTCATCGGCGACCGGTTCTACTCGCAGAGCGCCCGCATCATCGCGGTGATCTGCCTGATCGTCGCCTCGGTCACCTACGTCATCGGCCAGATGACCGGCGTCGGCGTCACCTTCGCCCGCTTCCTGCAGGTCGAATCCTCGACCGGCCTCTATATCGGTGCCGCGATCGTCTTCGCCTACGCGGTGCTCGGCGGCATGAAGGGCATCACCTACACGCAGGTGGCGCAGTACATCGTGCTGATCACGGCCTACACGATCCCGGCGATCTTCATCTCGCTGCAGCTCACGGGCGTGGTCCTGCCGCCGCTTGGCCTCTTCTCCGACAGTGTCGGAACCGGCACGCCGCTGCTCGTCGTGCTCGACCAGCTGATCACCGATCTCGGCTTCAACTCCTACACGGGCCATCACACCAACACGCTCAACATGGTGCTCTTCACCATGTCGCTGATGATCGGCACGGCCGGGCTGCCGCACGTGATCATCCGCTTCTTCACCGTGCCGAAGGTGGCGGATGCCCGCTGGTCGGCCGGCTGGGCGCTGGTCTTCATCGCCCTGCTCTACCTGACCGCCCCGGCGGTCGGTGCCATGGCCCGCTTCAACCTCGTCAACACCATCCAGATCGGCGAGGTCGGCAGCCCCGACGGCAATCTCGCCTATGCCGACGTCCCCACCTGGTTCACCACCTGGGAGCAGACCGGGCTGATCCAGTGGGAGGACAAGAACGACGACGGCCGCATCCAGTTCTACAACGACAAGAACGCGGCCTTCGAGACGCAGGCGCAGGAATGGGGCTGGGCCGGCAACGAGCTGACCGTGAACCAGGACATCCTGGTGCTCGCCAACCCGGAGATCGCGGCCCTGCCGGGCTGGGTCATCGCCCTCGTCGCTGCCGGCGGTCTGGCCGCCGCTCTCTCGACTGCGGCCGGGCTCCTGCTCGCCATCTCCTCGGCGATCAGCCACGACCTGATCAAGGGGACGATCAACCCGAACATCTCGGAAGGTGGCGAGCTGATGGCGGCACGCATCTCGATGGCCGCGGCCATCGCGGTGGCGACCTATCTGGGCCTCAACCCGCCCGGCTTCGCGGCACAGACGGTGGCACTCGCCTTCGGTCTCGCCGCGGCGTCGATCTTCCCCGCCTTGATGATGGGCATCTTTTTCAAGCGCATCAACAATGTGGGCGCCAGCCT
The DNA here is from genome assembly GCA_030431615.1 of Alphaproteobacteria bacterium. Lineage (GTDB taxonomy): Bacteria > Pseudomonadota > Alphaproteobacteria > Geminicoccales > Geminicoccaceae > SLRI01. The sequence continues at coordinate 3,143 of JAUIID010000125.1, read as the reverse complement.
CGGCATGCTCGCCGGCCTCCTGTTCACCGTTGTCTACATCTTCGTCTACAAGGGCTGGTTCTTCCTGCCCGGCACGGCGCAGTTCCCGGACACGGCCGAATACTGGGTCTTCGGCATCTCGCCGCTGTCGATCGGCACCGTCGGCGCCATCGTCAACTTCGTGGTCGCCTACTTCGTCTCCCAGGCGACCGAGGAGCCGCCGGCGGAAATCCAGGAGCTCGTCGAGAGCATCCGGGTGCCCCGTGGCGCGGGTGCGGCCATCGATCACTGATCGGCGTCTCGTCCGGTTGACGTGATCCGCGGACCCCGCCCATCTGGACGGGGTCCGCACTTCTTTCGGGGGCAGCATGACCGGCACGGCCAGGACCGAGCACGACATCGGCCCGTTTCTCGCCCAGCACCACCCTTACGACCTGCTGCCGCCCGAGACGCTCGACGGGATGGTGGCGGGCGGTGAAACCGTCGTCTTCGCCGAGGGCGAGGTGCTCTACGAGCGGGGCGAGCCGGTCACCCGGTTCACCATCGTGCTCGAGGGCATGATCGACGTCCTGTCACCCGAGGGCGAGCTCTTGAACCGCTTCTCACCGGGCGAGGGCATCGGCGCGCGCGGCATCCTCAGGGACGGGCTCGGCCCGAACCGCGCCGTCGCGGCTGCCGATACCCGCGCCCTGGCCCTGCCGAAGCTGTTCTTCCTCGAGCTCCTCGAGACCTATCCCGATTTCGCCCGCTTCTTCGAGCGGCTGCGCGACACCGCCGACCGCAAGCCGATCTTCGCCGCCGACACCGGTGACGCGCTGCTCACCAACCAGATCGGCGACATCATGACCCGCTCGCCGGTCAGCGTGGCGCCGACCGCGACGGTCCAGGAGGCGGCAGCACTGATGCGCGACCGTGGCATCTCCTGCCTGCCGGTGGCCGACACGAGGGGCCTCCTGGGCCTCCTGACGACCAGCGACATCGCCGGCCGCGTGGTCGCCTCGGGCCTGCCGGCCAATACATCGGTGGCCGAGGTGATGACCGCCGAACCCCTGACCCTGCCGCCCGAGGCGCTCGTCTTCGACGCGCTTCTGCTCATGGGCGAGCGGCATATCGGGCACCTGCCGATCGTCGACCGGGGCGAGCTCGTCGGCATCCTGACCCGCACCAACCTGATCCGCCGCCAGTCGATCTCGGTGGCCTTCCTCATCGGCGACATCAACGAGGCGACCGAGACCGCGCGGCTCGCCACGGTCATCGCCGACGTGCCGGTGTTCCTCGCCCAGCTCGTCGGCGCCGGGGTCGAGGCCTTCAAGGTGGGCCAGCTCGTCACCAGCATCACCGATGCGCTGACCAGGCGGCTCCTCGTCCTGGCCGAGGCGAAGCTCGGGCCGGCGCCGGTGCCCTGGCTCTGGCTCGCCTGCGGCAGCCAGGGCCGGCGCGAGCAGACCGGCTTCTCCGACCAGGACAACTGCCTGATCCTCGACGATGCCTATGACAGCGCGGCGCACGAGGCCTATTTCGCCGAGCTCGCCCGCTTCGTCTCCGACGGGCTCGATGCCTGCGGCTACTACTATTGCCCGGGCGACATGATGGCGACCAACCCGCGCTGGCGCGTGCCGCTCCGGCGCTGGCGCGAGTATTTCCGCGGCTGGATCGCCCAGCCGGACCCGATGGCGCAGATGCTGTCCTCGGTCATGTTCGATCTCCGGCCGATTGCCGGCGAAACGGCGCTCTTCGCCGGGCTGCAGCGCGAGACGCTGGAGGCGGCCCGCAAGAACAGCATCTTCCGCGCGCACATGATCGCCAACTCGCTCAAGCACACGCCGCCCTTGAGCCTCTTCCAGGGCTTCGCGCTGATCCGCTCGGGGGAGCATCGCAACACGCTCGACCTCAAGCTCAGCGGCGTCGTGCCGATCGTCGATCTCGCTCGGGTCTACGCCCTCGACGGCGCCGTCGAGGAGGTCAACACACGTGAGCGGCTGATCGCGGCGCGCGACGCGGGCTCGCTCAGCGAGGCCGGCGCCGGCGATCTGGTCGACGCCTACGACCTCATTTCCCGCATCCGCCTCGAGCACCAGGCCCGCCAGGTCCGGGACGGCGGCAAGCCGGACAACTTCATGGCGCCGGCGACCCTCTCCGCCCTCGAGCGCAAGCATCTGAAGGACGCTTTCGGCGTGGTGAAATCGATGCAGGCCGCGCTGCGGTCGAGGAGTGCCTGAGGTGATCCTGCGATGATCTGGAACCTGATCGGCACGCTCGTCCTCGGCGTCGCGGTCGCCAGCGTGGTCCTCGTCCTCTTCCGCGTGCTCGGCCGGCCGGCGCCGCGCTGGCTGCTGCCGGCAGCGGCGGGCATCGCCATGCTCGGCTTTCACATCTGGACCGACTACTCGTGGTTCGCCCGCACCACGGCCGAGCTGCCGGAGCATGTGATCGTGGCGCAGGGCTATTCCTCGAGCAACCCGCTGCAGCCCTGGACCCTCGTCGCTTCCCGCATCGACCGGTTCAGCGCCGTCGACACGAGCCGCATCCGCCTCAACCCGGATGTGCCGGACATGGCCATGGCGGTGGTCTACCTCGTCGCCCGCTGGAACCCGACCATCGAGACGAACCAGCTCTACGACTGCGCCACACCCCGCCGGGCGGACGTCAGCGCCGACATGCAGGTCGATGCCGCAGGCAAGCCGGTCGACCCCGACTGGGTGGAGCTGCCGGCGGACGACCCGGTCCGCCTTGCGGTCTGCGACGGCAGCCCGGGCCAATCATGAAAAAGACAACTCCGATCAGGGAACGCAGAAGATGGCGGCCAACACGATCCTCGTGGTCGACGACGAGCCGGGCATCCGCCTCTACTTGAAACGCCTGCTCGGCACCGACGGGTTCACCGTGCAGACCGCCGCCGACGGCGACGAGGCGCTCGCCTCGATCGCGGCCGAGCCGCCGGATCTCGTCCTGCTCGACGTGATGGTCGGCGGCCGCGACGGCTACGAGATTTGCGAGGCGATCAAGCAGGATCCGGCGAAGCGCGCCATCAAGGTCTGCATGCTCTCGGCCAAGAGCCGGGCGATCGAGATCGAGAAGGGCATGGCCATGGGCGCCGACGCCTATCTCACCAAGCCCTTCTCGATGGACGAGCTCAGGGCAACCGTGCGCGAGCTGCTCGGCCA
>JAUIID010000124.1 GCA_030431615.1 Alphaproteobacteria bacterium | reverse complement strand
ACCTGAGACAAGCCGGGGCGGCGCCATGGTCAGCGGACCATCGTCCCGGGTTGCATCGCCTCCTGATTCACCTAGGCTCTCCCCCAGGCGCACGGCCGGCCTTCCCGATGAAACGATTTTCTTCGGGGGTGGCCATGACTGGCTCCTTCGCGTGAGGTTGGTGTCAGGCCGGGCGGACGGTCCGCAGGGCCTCCAGGATCAGCATGGTCGCCGCCTCTCGCGGGTCGTCCTCGCTGCCGGACGTCGCGTCGCGCGAGTCGTCCTTCGCCTTGAAGCCGCGGGCGGCAATGGCCTTCGCCTGCCCCCGGCTGAATCCTGCATCCCGCAGGAACTCTTCGAAATCGCGTGGTGTCTGGATGTCCGCGGCCGCCTTGACCCCGACGGTGTTCGCGGCATCGTTGGCGGGGAAGGTCACGACCGAGACCTCCATGAGCTTCGCCTGGGTAATCGTGCGGATGCCGCTGTCGCGGTCGTACTTGTCCTCGCGGATGTAGAAGCCGATCGAGAGGCCGGCGCCGCCCGGGCCCTGCATGAGCCGCCTGGCCGTGAGGGCGTCGGCATTCGGGTGGTCGCCGTCGACCCAGAGCTGGCCCTCGAGCCAGAGCCCGTGGTCGTCCTCGCGCATGACCTGGTAGTCGCCGATCGGGCGATCGCGCTGGTGACCGAAGAGCATGCGCGGCAGGGTGCCCTTGGCCTTGTGCTCGGCCAGCGAGAGGCTGAAGGCGCCAGCCGCGATCGCGTCGCCGTCGCTGTCCACGTTGCCGAACACCGACCCGTAGCCGGCGAAGGCGCCTACCGGGCCGTCCGCCTTCATGGTGATGCTGTCGCTGTGGGCCTTGCGCTTGAACATGCCATCCACCGCTGGATTGATCGCGGGGACGGCTATGCGGGGTTCAGGCTGTGCGCGCTTCCGAAAGAGTCGGGAGGCCGTTCGCGGGAAGCCGCCGGTTGTTCGCGAAGCCCCGGTGCGGGACGTTATTCTGGCGCAGGATTCGCCGCAGCGTCGGGTAGCAGATCCCGTGCGTCCGGCAGATCACCTTGGCCAGGAGCCCGCTCTGATAGTCAGCGATGATCGCATCCTCGTTGAGCACCGCCTCGCCGTTCCATCCGCCGAGGTTGTGGGCGCGACCGCTTGGCGGCCGGCCTCGTGCTCGCATCTGGGCACCAGCCTGGCGCAGATACTTGGCAATCGTTCGCTGGTCGCACTCGTACTGCTCGGCCAGGTCGACTGTGGAGGCGCCGGCCTCGTACCGCCGGCGCAGCGCGTCGAGGTTGAAGGGCGCCGCCTTCTCCCGCTTGTTCCTCGAGCGTAGCCCCGCCTCGTCGACGGCGCGGTAGATCGTGCAATCGGCGTGGCCGGTCATCGACTTGATGCGCTGCATGGTCACGCCAGCCTCGTAGAGGAAGGCGATGCCGGGGTTGCAGGGGCGGTTCATCGTGCTCTCCTCAGCTTGGCCCGCTCGCCGGCCTCGCGCCGCGTCTTCTCGCGGTGGCAGTCCAGGCACAGCGCCTGCAGGTTGCCAGGCCCCCAGAAGTGCCGGACCTGCTCGCGCGTCAGCAGCTTGGGCAGCGACCACAGCGGGGTGACGTGGTCGGCGTGGAACTCCTTGCGCCAGTCGAAGCGCACCCAGGAGACCGGGCCGTCGGCGTTGACGCCGTCGCGCCGCCTTTCGTGGATCCCCGAGTCTTCCCAGGCGGTGAGCTGCCGCTTGACTTCGCAGCGCGCGACCTCGAGCCCGCAGGCCTCGCAGCAGCCGAGCGAGCGCCAGAAGAGGTGCTGGCGCTGCACGTCCGTGTCGGTGATCAGCTTGTACTCGTCGAGGCACTCGAGGTGCCATGTGGCGCTGGCCGGGCGCTTGCGCTGCCCCTCGAGGATGGGCTCGCCGCACCAGCCGCACGCGCCCTTGCCGACCAGGTGGAGGATGCTGGGCGGCGCGCGGCCGGTGCGCTTGTAGAGGGGCTCGGTGGTCACCCGCCCTCGCCTGCCCCGGTTTGGCTGCGCCGCCGCAAGATGATCTCGTAGCCGGCGGCATTGGCCAAAGCCTCGATTGAGTTGAGCGTCGGAGAGAACTCCCCCGATCGCGTCGACCGCCACCACGACAGGGACATGCCCGACCGCTTGACCGCCCAACGATTGTTCTTGCCGAGCAGCTCGTGCAGTTGGCGGATGATGCGGTGCGCTTGGCGAACCGGGGGCTTGTTCACCGGGCCGCGCTCCCTGATTTCGACGCCGGCTCTCCGGAGGCGGCTGATGATCGTCTGCCTCGCAACGCCGTACAGTTCCGCAAGCTCCCGTGACGAAGCGCCTTCCCGGTAGAGGTCCTCGACCTTCAAGCTCACGGCAGCGCGCTCGCGACGAGCCACATGAGCACGGCGAAGGCGGCCAGGGCCGGCAGGAGGCCGACGAGGCCCTCGCGGGGCTCAGCGCGCGGGCTGTGGTGCAGCGCCGGGCTCGGCCATGCGCGGCCAGAGGCAGCCGGGGCGGTGACGGGCGGGGGTCATGAACATCCGCCTCCAGGCTTGCCTTTGGCGTCCATCCCGAGGAAATCGCGCCAGTGACGCCACCCTTGAGGGCAATGGAAGCCCCATTCGCGGATGCGAGGCCCCGTAAGGAATAGGGTCCAGACCTCACCCGACAACAGCTCGATGCTGTGAGCGGCCGCCGCCCGGCGGAAGACGACCCAGGCCGCCCGTTTCCACGGGTTCTTCCACCTAGGTCTCTTTGGATCGCGCCTCCGCATCCGAGAGAAGGGAGCCGCCCGATATTCGATCCAATGCCCATCCAAGGCCACGCGCGTCTTATAGGGGACATGCTCAATGTAGCCGCCCCGCAGCAGGACAGAGACATTTGCCCACGGGTGGTCGTGCATCACATCGTCGTCTGAACGCATGAAGCGATGCAGCTTGACGTTGAAGAACGGGTTGCTCGGCAGAAGACTCCATCGGTGGAGATAGGGCGATTCGTCGCCGCCTATCACCAGATCAGGCGGGCGTTTGGGGCAGAACCATGGCCGCTGACTTTCGCTCATGGCTTTGCCGCCGCCTTGTCGCCCCGCTCGCGCACGAGCTCGGCGACCTGGTCGGCGTTGATCCAGCCCTCGCCGTGCGCGCCGGCCAGCCAGCCGACCAGAAAGGACCCTGCCGCGTCGTCCGGCAGGGGCTCGCCAGCCGCGCCGGCGGTGTGCCCGGCGTTCATCTGGGCGAACGCCTCCTCGGTCAGGCCGGAGAAGTCGAGATCAGGGGCAGCCTTCAAATCCGTGAGCATCACGTTCTCCTTTGCGGGCCGCGCTACAGCAGCGCGGTCGCGACCAACCAGACCAGCACGGCGAAGGCCGCCAGTGAGGGCACGAGGCCGACGAGGCTGTCGCGGGGCTCGGGGGCGGCGCTCACGACGCGCCCCTCCGCCTGGCCTCGACCGCCCTGAGCACCGCCTTCATGGCGAGCTCGGTGCGCTCCATCAGGAAGCCGTCGGGCGCCTCGAGGAAGTCGTCGTGGCACTTCCGGGACCACGCCCGCAGGCCCTCGAGCGCCTTGGCGTGGGCCTCGTCGGAGACCTGCTGCGCCTGCTCTGGCGTGGCCGTCTCGCCGGCGATGAATTGAGTCGTCAACGCCCGCTCTCCATTGCACACAGCATGTCGCAGACCGGCACGATCGGCGCCGTCACCGGGTGGTCTGCGGGTATCTCGTCGATGAACCGCCGCTCGTTCTTGATGCGGCACAGCCTGACCCTGAGTTCGCGCGAGAGCGCGGCCATGCGCTCGAACCGCTCGGGGAAATGCCGGCGTACCAATGCCCAATAGGCTGGCGAGGTCGCCTTGACGCATGGCAGGCAATTGGCGTTCGGGAATCCGAGCGCATAGGTCAGCGGCGGCTCGATACCGGCGCCTTGGACCATGGCGAGGCATGCCGCCTTGTTCAGCCCGCGCTCGATCAGCGGCGTCTCGATGGTCAGCTCGAACTGCGTCTCGCGTAGCCGCTTGGCGCGATCGATGTCGGCCTTGTCCGCCGTGTAGCCGAAGATGTGGATGTCGTCCGGCTCTTGGAACTCCAGCCTCGGCACCACCTTCAACTCGCCGGTACAGCGAGCCCCCTTGGGGCCTGCCAGCCACCTCGTCTTCGTCCAGACGTCCCAAGTGTCCGCGTACTCGGTCGAACGCAGCACCTTGACCTCGCGGCCGAACCAGCGCTCGCAATCTGTGCGGAACCTAGTGTTGTCCTCGTGTTCGCCGCCTGCATCGCAGTAGACCGGGATAACCGAGTCGCCGTGCTGGTGGATGGCAAGCTTGGTCGCGACGGCAGACGCAGCACCCGAAGAAAACCATGCGAGAACACGGGTCATCACCACCCGCCCGCCATGCCGGCGACCCAGACCAGACCGAGCGCGAACGCCAGGAAGACCCCGGCGAGAAGCAGGAGGTCGACGCGGGTCATGATGCCGGCGCCGAGCAAGACCCCGGCGAAGAACGCGGCCACCGTGACGCGGAGCATGCCCGAGAGGATGCGAGGCGAGAGAGCATCGACATCGTCGCAGATGGGGCTGCGAGTGCTCATGACTCGACGGCCTCGTCCATGATGGCTTCGATCCGACGCAGTTGGTCGATGGTCAGAGCCTTGAGCGCACGGACCTTGCCTAGGCGTTCGTGTACGATTCTATCCCGCTCTCTCTCCGCCGCTATCCGGGATACCTGCTCGTCATGCTCCGGGCCCCATGGCTCAATCCGCGCCTTCGCGTGGTAGCCACCAATCGCGTGGCCGCCATACCTCGCAAACCGCATGTCTTCGACCACGACCTGCGTCGCCGTCAGACGCTCCACGATGCCCCGCCTGATGTAACCTAGAGGGTCGCGGCCGCTGACAATCGCTACTTCGTCACCGGGCTTGAGTTCGGCACTCGCGCTCACGGCCTGACTCCCTTCAGGCAGTAGCGCTTGCGCCGCTGGAGCCGCCCGAGCTTGTTCGGCGCCTTCGGCAGGTCGCGGCCCTTGGCGTGCCGGCTGACACGCTTGCGCTGGGCAGGCAGGCCCATCTGCGTCGGGTAGATGCCATGGAGCACGCCAACCAGCGCGGCCTTGAGGTCGGTCAGCATCAGTCGATCCTTCCGGTTGTCGTCTTTGCGAGGAGTCCCCGCAGTTCCGCGGCCCAGACCATCAGGTCGTGCTCGCGCGAGATGTCGGTACGCGAAGCCACCATCATCTCGCACTCGAGGAAGGCGACCAGCTCCTCGAGGTTCGCCAGCGTCGTGGCAGAAATGATCACTTCGCGGTTCGGTGACATTCTCCCGCCGCCGCCGGACTTGGCGATTGCCTTTGTCGGGATGGTTGGCAGCGCGGGCTTGGGGTGAGTGGCCGATGAAGATGATGGGGTGCTCCTCCAATCCGTTGTCATCGGCCGTACTCGATCGCCCGCAGCACGAGGAGAGCGGAGGCGGGACGCTTCATGCCCCGGCTCCCCCGGCGAGGAACCGGTCGGCGACGCGGGAGAGCACGCCCGGCTCGCGGTCGATGATCGCCAGCAGCTCGTCGTCGCTGACCGTGAATTGGCCGAGAATGAACTCCCGCGGGCTCAGGGGCTCGACCGGGTCGAAGCGGCTCCGCGCGGCCTCGACGGCATGGCGCAGATGCTCGGGCAGGCGCTTCAACGGGATGGGCTTGCGGGCCTCGGGGGCCTTCTGCGGCTCGGCGGCCGCCGGCTTGGCATCGTCCTCGGCGTGCAGCGGCCGGACGTAGCGGTAGACCTTGCAGGTGTGCCCGCGCTTGTGCCCCCGCTCGATGTAGCTGTCGGTGACCGCCCCGGCCCTGGCCATGCGCTGCAGGCGGTGCGTCGCCCGCTCGCGGGTGCTGCAGCAGTAGGCCCACTTGAGATGGTCGATCACCTCGCGCAGCGTGACCCCCGAGGCCGGCCCCGCGGCCAGAAAGCCGATGATGCTCTCGTCGATCGCGTCGCCGTAGGCGCCTTTGCGGACCGGCTCGTCCGTCTTCATCTGACATCCCTCCGTGATATGGAATGCCAGCAGTAACACATTTCGTGCAAAAAGAAAGCCCTGCTTGTTGCCAGGCAGGGCCGAGTGAATAGGGAGGAAACGCCTCAGTCGGGTGTCCAAAGGAAAAACCCATGAACACAGCGCAGTATGCACGAAATGTGCGAACTCACAAGCCCTATGTCAGGTGACCTGGAGCAGCCGCTTCAAAACCGCCTGGTACTGGAGCTGGAAGGCATGCCGGGCCGCGCCCTCGAGCTTCTGCACGTAGGGCAGGCGCTGGGCGTCGAACTGCTTCCACACCATATCGGCCTTCACCTGGACGCCGTCGACGCTCAAGCCCTTGTCCTCGTCGGGGTCGTAGGCGATGACGATGCACCGGCACTCGCAGGAGTCGACGGCATAGGTGCTCGCCCCGGGGTGCTGGAACTCGTGACCGTTCCGGGGGTCGCGGAAGTTCTCCCCGACCCGCCGGGTCTGGAGGTCGAGCCCGACGTGATCGGCCTTGTCCTTGGGATCGGAGCCGCGGACTCGTGAGTCCCTGGAAGAAATCCACCGCTTGAGCTCGACGCCGACCTGGGTCATCGCCTCGAGGCTGCCGAAGGACGAGGCGCGCGTGCTCTCGGTCTGCGCGATCAGCCGGGCGCGCGAGCCCGTGGCCTGGTCGAATACCGCCTGGATGCGCTTGATCTGCTGGAACTGGCCCTCGCCGGCCGCGCGGGCCTCGGCGAGCGTCTTGCCGATCGCGCGCTTGGTCGTCTCGGTGATCTGCCCGGTGACGCGCTCGGCCCCGAACTGCTCGAGGAACTCGACGACGCGCGGGTTGAAGAGGTCGAAGCGCACGCCGAGGCCGAGCCGGTCGATCTCGAACTGGCCGAAGCCGTAGACGCTGTCGCGGATCTCCGGGAGGAGGAGGTCGATCATGTCGCTGTCGTCGATGGCGCCGGCGATGTCGTCCTCATCGGCCTTGGTGAGCAGCCGCCCTTTGCCGGCCTTCTTCGGCTTGTCCTCGCCCGTGGCGTCGTCGGCCGGCGGCTGGTCATCATCGTCATCATCATCGCCACCGTCGCCGAGCCCGCCCGGCATGCCCAGGCCGAGCCCGGTCACCTCGCTCCGGTACTGGTCGGCCTTCTCGTCGTCGATCCCGTAGCCCAGCCCCTCGCGGGCCTCCCCGTGCGTGATCAGGTCGTCCCGCCAGTCCGAGCGCACGCCCGCCCGGATGAGGTCGCGCTTGCCCGCCAGTGCCGGGATCTTGTCGGGGTCGTAGCGGATCCGGACGTTGGGCCCGTACATCGGCGCCAGCCAGCCGTTGAGCGAGGCCAGGATCATGTCGATCTCGGGCAGGACCGTGTGCTCGTAGAGCTCCTCGCGGGCCTCGCGGCGGTTGTTGTAGGTGCTCTCGCCGGGCACGACCAGGACGTGCGGGATGTTGAAGGCGGCGCAGATCCGGCGGGCGTTGTGGTCGAGCCCCTTGGCGAACTCCATCTCCTGCATGGTCAGGTTGAGGTTCAGCCACTCCCATGGCCCGCCGAGCACCATCGGGAGCCCGGCCTTGGACCCGTTCTGATACCAGTTTCGCATCGCGGCCTCGGCGGCCAGCCGCTGTTCGGCGGTGATCGACTCCCGCATGACGAGCGCACCGCTCGGCCGGGCGCCGTTCTGCAGCAGGCTCGCGTTATGCGCGGTCGCCGCATTGTCCTGATCGATGGACCGCGCGGCCGGCTCGATCGGGCTCAGGCCGTACCAGTCGTCGAGTGGGTGGAAGCCCTTGAGGTGGAGGATGTCGCCCTGCCCGGTCAGGGGGTCGACGGGGAAGCGGCGGGTCATGCCGTTGACCTCGTAGTCCCAGGCCATGGGCAGGCCGTGCTCGCCCGGGACGATCTTCATCCGGTCCGGGCGCATCGGCCAGAGCTCGACCGGCGGCCGGGTCGGCCGTGGCCTCGCCGCGTAGATGTAGCCGTTGCCGGCAATCGCGCGCTGGCTGACGACCTCCTGGAGGAACTGCGGACCCGGGTCGGCCGGGTTGGGCTGCCTGAACAGCAGCGCCAGCGGGTGGTTGTCCTGCGGCTCGTCACCGACCTCGACGTAGAACTCGAGCCCGGCGATACTGTCGGCGATCAGCCGCACGCACCGGTAGGCGATGACGTTCTGGATGTAGCCCTCGTCGGCGAACCGGTCGTAGCGCCGGGGCGTCCACACCGCCTGGCCCGGCCCCATCGGGATGAGCATGTCGCCGACGGGGTTTTCCTTCAGCCGGACATTGCGGATACGCGGAATGCTGACGCGGGTCGGGGCCATGCGTGACGATCTCCATCGGACGCGGGCAGCGATATGGCCGAAGCCCGGCCGATGCTTCCGAAACGGCCTGAAGGCATACCTCCGCCTTCCGCGATCCCTGCCCTGCGAAGGGGCAAGCGGTCTGGGGAGCCACGTAGCGGTTTACCCGGCGTGCTCGTATCGTGAGCCACTCGCCTGCCCCGACTGTGCTCGGCTCCGCTTGCGCGGCCAACGAGCTGGCGTCGACCCTAAACGGGCATTGTCTGCGCCGGCTATCCCTCAGGCCTGTGGCGGCCAGTCGGGCGGTCGGAAGTCCCGTGCGGGCACGGGCGAAGTTCCCGCCGCTTCGTCACGAGCCCTTTCACCGCTGTTTGCTCAGGCGGTTGGCAGCGCATCGGGACTTGCACATTTTGCGGGAATGGATAGATTTCGCCCGCGTATCACGCATGCCGCCTTCCGGGACGTTGCCAAGCTGACCGGGAGGCGGCTTCTTTTTGACCGCTGGCCGAGGACGTGGCAACACGTAATGTGGGACTCGGTCAGAGCGAGCTGATGAAGAACACGCTCTCGTTGGCGAGTTCGTTGAATGCCTGGACGACAGCGTCGACCTGGTCGTCATGCGCGCCGGCCGGGAAGACCCGCGCCTCGTTGAGGAACGCCGCGTTCCAATCGCCTCGAACCAGACGGACATTGCCAGCCTCGACGGCGGCGACGAAGGCCCGCGCGCGCTCGACCTTTGAGCCAGTCGGCGATACGCCCTTCACCGCGAGCCCAACGAGCACGCGCCGCTGGTAGTGCTCGATGGTCCCCTTGCCGCTCGAGCCCGGCTCTTGCTCTATCGAGAGGGGCACGTTGCGCCCGTCGAGCTCTGCCGTCTGCCGCACAAGCTGCTCGACCGCGAATGGACTCAGTCGATCGCGCCGGATGTCCCCGATGTACCAGATGCCGGCATGCTCGCGCACCAGAGCACCGGCCGTATAGTCAGGGTCGCCGCTGTTCTTTTGCCTGGTCGGGTCGGTCCCGGCCAGATCCCACGCCCGATGGCGACGGGCCGCGTTCGGCACGGCGTCCACGATCTCGAGCTTCTCGACTTGGATCAGGTTGCCGCCGCGCGGGCTCGGCTCTTGCTGAAGCTGCGCCGCAGTGCCGTAGCCCATCAGCGAGCGCTCGAGTTCGGCCACCGCCGCTTCGGAGTAGCGTTCGGGGAAGAGCAGCTCGCCCTCGTCCTCGCGCGGGTCGGTGAAGCCGATCGAGGTGACGCATCGCCGAGGCGGGTCGAAGCGCATCGGCAGCATCAGGTGCTCGTAGCCGAGAGACAGCGCCTCGGCCGCAACGTCCCGCTCGTGCACCCGCTGCATGATGATGACGATCGGCGTGTTCGCCGGGTCGTCGACGCGCGAGGGAAGCGTCTCGCGGAACCACTGCACCGTGCTTTCTCGCTGCACGTCGCTGTCGGCGTTCCTGACATTGTGCGGGTCGTCGATGATCACCCGCGAGCCACGCAAGCCGGTGCCGGCGCCTTCGACGCTCGAGGCGATCCGCCACCCGGTCTGGTCGTTCTCGAAGTTCGCCTTCTGGCTCTGCCCGCGGTCCAGCGCGAAAGCGCTGCCCCACCGCTGACGATACCAAGGCGATAGGATCAGCCGCCTGGTCTTGAGGTTGTCGCGGACGGAAAGCGTGGCCGCATAGGCGAAGGCCAGGTGCCGCTCCCACGGCCTACCGGCCGGGCCCCACTCCCAGGCCGGCCACATCACCGAGGTCGTCATGCTCTTGGAGAGGCCGGGCGGCACCGTGATCAGCAGCCGCCTGATCTGCCCTTCCGTGACGGCCTGCAGGTGCTCGCAGATGGCGCCGATCGCCCACCCCTCGACGAATGGCCGGGCCGGCTCGAGGACATGCCAAGCCTCACGCTGGAATTGGTACAGGGTGCGTCGGCAGCGCTCGCGGCTGATCTCGAGGCGGGCCGATGGCGACGCCGCATAGGCGGCAAGGCTGGCAAGGTCAGTCGCTATCGCGGCCACCCAAGGACTCGACAACTGCCGCGAGCTTCTCGAGCGCTTCGTCTGGCAGCGACTTCAGGTCGACCGAGTGTTCGACTCGCACCGGCCCGCCGTCTGATCCAACGACCTTGAGCACGTCAGCCGCCAGAATGTCGAGATGCCGGGCCAGCTTCTCGAGCGCCGAAGGCTTGTCCCACAGCCGATACTTCCGCACCGTCTCGGCGCGGCCATCGGGGCCTGCCCGCACGACCGTTTCCACTGCCGACACGGCAGCCGCTGTTTCATCATCGATTTCGTGCACGGCTTTGGCCGTTCCATCGTCCTTGAACAGCCGACGAAAGTCCGAGAAGCCAAGACGGGCCAGCTCCAGCACAACTCTGTCGCCTCTGACTTCCGTCCGATACTGCCTCTTGGCCTGACGCCGCCGGATTTCATCGTACAGATGTGGCTTTACCTTACGATTACTTACCCACTGATAGGCTTTCGAGCTTGCAAGCGACTTACTGTAGCCGGCCTCGATTGCAGCTCGACGAGGGTCCAGATCGACGAGGTACTCGTCTGCAAAACGGCTTTCGCGGGCGTCGACCTGCCTTGGCTTCTTCAAAGCCCTTCTCACATCAACCGCCTCGTCTTTGGCAACCCGAGAACTTGCATTCGGCCTCCACTTCCACGAGCCCCGCGCCCGCAAGGCGGTTATCACACTTCCCGTGCTTTCGTCCATTGCTCCTGTTGGGGCTGGCTGGCGCATTGCTAACACTGTTTGTGCAAATTCCCTCTTGCCGCATCGGCAAAAATTGCCTATGGTGCGTTCATCAACAAGGGCACTGCCCAAACGGGAGACGACGAGATGCAGACCTTCAAGAACACCGGCCCCCGCGTCCTTATCGCCACCTACCGCACGATCGAGGACGCTCGCGAGAAGGCAGCAAGTCTCCTGCTCACATACGGCGCTGCCAAGATATGGCGCGCTGGGTCCGGGCTCGCCGTGTACCCCGCCGACTACGATCTGCGCAGCAGGGCAACACTGGTCGAAACCGTCACAGCCTGACCACACAGCCCCGGCTTCGGCCGGGGCCACCCACCGGGAGGACGACGATGCCTGACACCAGCGAAAAGCCCCGCTGCACGAACGCCGAGCCCGGCACCTTCAACCACGAGTGCGGCAAGCCAGCTGCCTGGATCGGCACGACCGAGGCCGGGCACGAGGCCGGCTTCTGCGACGACTGCAAGCGCCGCGGGTGGGAGCGGCATGGGCGCACCTTCCGGCGCATCGGAGATCCTTCATGAGCGGCACCGACCTGATCCCCCGCGCGACGATCGCCGAGATTTGCGCGCACCGCGACCGGGCGCTGACGCTCTACGAGGAGGCCCACGCCGCGTTGAGCGTGGCGAACGATGCCGTCGTCCGGGCCCACCGGGCAGCCGAGCTCGCCCACGGCGGACACGGCGGCGCGTTCCACGAACCGGACGTGAACGAGATCATCGCCTTCCGCCGGGCGATCCAGTTTCCGCAGCGGGATTCCTACCTCCGGACGGCCCGGAAACTGGTCGATGGCCGGACCTGGGCGTCGATCGTCGAGCGCACGGACCTCGAGCGCCTGATGGACGCGCAGGCGAAGGCGGAGCTGCGCGAGCAGATGGCCTACGTGCCGGACCGGACGGACCGGGACGGTCAGCTGATCACCGGCGAGGAGGCCGAGAAGGGCCTGCCCGAAATCACCGTCGAGAACGTCTATGCGACGCTGCAGCACTTCGCGGCCTCGTCGGAGTCGATCTTCCGCCGCGGCATCGCCAATGCCTTCTCGAAGCTCGACCGGCGCTTCAAGAGCCACGACGGCTTCAAGGTCGGGTCGCGGATCATCCTCGTCCGGGTGTTCAACGATTGGGGTAGCTGGAACGGCTATGGCGTGAACGGGACGCGCGACATCCTGATGGACGTCGAGCGGGCCTTCGCGGTCCTCGATGGCAAGGAAGTCGGGGCGAGCTACGCGACTACTATCGGGCAGATCGAGCGCGAGCGGGACAGGGCCAGGGCCGGGCTGCGCGGTAAGTACAGCGAGCACGACACGGAATATTTCAAGGTCCGCTGCTACATCAACGGCAACATGCACCTGTGGTTCCAGCGCAAGGATCTGGTCGAGAAGGTGAACCGCATCCTCGCGGACTGGTATGGCGAGGTGGTCGGCGATGCGCGGACGCCCGAAGAGGATCCGCTGGAGAAGCGCAAGACCACACTGGCGAGGCACTTCGGGTTTTTCCCGACGCCGAAGGCCGCCGCCGAGGAGCTGCTGAGCAAGGTGTCGCTCTACCACAAGGCCGACTCGCCGCCGCTGCGCATCCTCGAGCCGTCGGCCGGGACCGGCGCCCTCGCCTACCCGCTGGCCGAGCCGCGTGAGGACGTGGAGCGCCGTCGGCACCCCGAGCCGGACGTGCGTCGCCAGTATCGCAACCTCGTCGACTGCATCGAGATCCAGCCGCACCACGCGGCCGGGCTCGAGCAGTCCGGGCGGTTCAACCGCGTGATCTGCGGCGACTTCCTGACGATGCCGCCGCCGGACCGGCTCTATGACCGCGTGGTCATGAATCCCCCGTTCGACCTCGAGCGCGATGTCGACCACGTCGTCCATGCGCTCAAGTGGCTGGCCGAGGACGGCGAGCTGCACGCGATCATGTCGGCCGGGACCGTTTTCCGCTCGACCCGCAAGGCAGAAGCCTTCCGCGCGCTGATCGAGCGCATGAACGGCGAGTTCCGCGATCTCCCCGTTGGCTCCTTCGCCAGCCAGGGAACGAACGTCAACACCGTGATTCTGCGCCTGAACAAGAGCGGCGCCAAGCGCTGGTGGTGACCGCCTAGCCCAACGGAAAGTCGCCGTCATGGCGATTTTCCCGGGATACGTGCGCCTATAGACTGCACTTTTAGTGTTAATCTGGTAGACTGCAGGACGTTGAACCCAAGCAGCCGGCCGTGCCGGCGGGAGGACGAGATGGCGACGACCACGCTGCCCAGGCCGGCCCCGGACGAGGAGATCGATGCGGCGCGGGATGCCGCGACGAGCGCGATCCTCGCGGCTTTCCCGCACGTTCCGGTCAACACGATCGGGCGGACCATGGGCTTCCTCGAGATGGTCTCGGACGCCGTCGTGGGGGCCCGCCGGGACGGCAAGGCCGTAACGCCGACGCGCCTTGCGGACTTCCTCGATGCGGCGGCCGCCAAGGCCTTCGACACCACGCGGCTGCGCCAGTGAGCGTCGCGCACGACGAGCACGGGATCGGCATCTCGCCCGAGGCCGACCCGAGCTGGCCGGTCTGGAATGTCGAGCTCGCGACGCGGTTCGGCGGTCTGGCCGGCGGGGACTTCTGGCTGATGACCGCGCCGACGCCCGAGGCGGCGAGGCGCTGGGTCAACGAGGTTCTGGCCGGGACCGGCTTGCGGGC
Organism: Alphaproteobacteria bacterium; assembly: GCA_030431615.1. GTDB lineage: Bacteria > Pseudomonadota > Alphaproteobacteria > Geminicoccales > Geminicoccaceae > SLRI01. The sequence continues at coordinate 2,870 of JAUIID010000124.1, read as the reverse complement.
GTCGCGGTTTGTCGCGCCCGCCATTCTTCACCCCGACCACCCGAGGTTCGCCGCCACCGAGGCGGCGCGCACCACCACCCCACCCATCCGTGAACTGGAGAACGTCTGATGAACGAGTCCCTTGCCATGCCTGCGACGGGCGAGACCGAGATCCTGCCGCCGACGCACGAGATCACGGTTCCCGAGCCGAAGACGCTCGAGGCGATGTTCTCGAAGCCCGCCGAGATCGACAAGCTGCTCGAGCGGCTCGCGAAGGCCGCGCGGGCGCACAAGCCCGACCTGAGCACCGACACCGGGCGCAAGGCCGTGGCGTCCGTCGCCTACAAGGTCTCGCGGTCCAAGACGGCGCTCGACAATGCCGGCAAGGCGCTGACCGAGGAGTGGCGGCGCTCGACCGCGCTGGTGAACAACGAGCGCAAGAAGATCGAGGCGTTCCTCGACAATCTGCGCGACGAGGTCCGCAAGCCCCTCACCGATTGGGAGGACGCGGAGAAGGCGCGGGTCGAGGCCCTGCAGGAGCGGGTCCGGTCGAGCTTCGTCGTGCCGCCCGCCGGGGCGAGCGCGGCCGAGCTGCGCCAGCGGCTCGAGGCGATCGAGGCGATCGAGCTCGACGACAGCTGGGCCGAGTATGTCGGGGATGCCGAGCGCGGGAAGCTCCAGGCCGTGATGGCGCTCCGCCCTGCCCTGGCGGCGGCGGAGAAGGCCGAGGCCGATGCGGCCGAGCTGGAGAAGCTGCGGGCCGAGATCGATAAGCGCCAGGCGGCCGACGAGCGCCGCAAGGCCAAGGAGAAGGCCGAGCGGGAGAAGGCCGAGGCCGAGGAGCGGGAGAAGCATCGCCTGGCGCAGATCGAGGCGGACAAGAAGCTGGCGGCCGATCAGGCTGTCGCACGCGAGCGCGAGGCCGCGGCGATCAAGGCCAAGCGCGAGAAGGAGGCGGCAGACCAGCTCGAGGCCAAGCTGCGGGCCGAAGCCGTCGAGGCCGAAGACCGGGCCCGGAAGAAGCTCGAGGCCGAGCAGCGCCAGGCCGAGGAAGAGCGGCGGCAGCGCGAGGCCGACGAGGAACTCCGCACGCTCGCGCGGGCGAGGATCGTCAAGGCGCTCGTCCTGTCCGTCGGCGAGAAGTTCGCCGAGACCGTCGCCGACCTGATCATCGCCGGTCGCGTCCCGCATGTGCGGTTCGAGCCATGAGGGAGTTCGCCGAGTTCGTCATCGAGGCCGGCAAGTTCTGCGCGGCCGCCACCCTTTTGGTCGCCGTAATGTCGGTCATCGCGTTCTTCGCCATCGGCTTCACGTTCGGCCCCCTTTGGCTGGTCATCGCACTATGGAGCGCGACATGAGCACCGACCTCCTCACCCGCCGGCGGCCCGACCCGCTGCACCTGAGCATGGAGACCAGGGCCGAGACCATGACGCGGCGCCGCACCGAGAACCCGCCGGACCGGCAGGTCGAGCACAACACGCCGCCGGCATGGCTCGGCGCGTCGCTGCTGGCCGTTGTCTTCCTGATCGCCTGTGTCGCGGCCTCGTTCGCCGCGCCCTACGTGGGGTGACCGAAATGATCGACCCCAAGCCCAGCGAGGGAGAGGTAGCCGCCTCGGTCGAGCAGATCGAGATGGTGCTCAACGGGTGCCGCCTATGCGACCGTCAAAGCTTGGCTGACGCCAAGGCGATGCTCCCTGACAGTCTTAGGCCTCCGCTCGATGTGGCCTATGTGCTCAACGCATGTCGCAAAGGCATGAGTGGAGCGCCTCAACTGGCGGTAACGATGGCCGAGAGGCTGCGCCTGTCCCGGGATGTCCAGCCATGATCGACCCCAAGCCAGGCGACATCGGCCGCAAGGTGACCGGCGGGCCGGCCGGCACCCGCGCGAAGAAGGGCGAGATCATCTCCTACGACCGCGGCTATGTCTACGTCCTCTGGCACGGGCGCTGCCACGCCATGGCGACGCGCCGCGAGAACCTCTCCTGGGCGCCGGACAAGCCCCACGAGGCCCGGCTCATCGACGAGATCCTCGGGGCCTGATGCTGGTTCGGGTCTACGCCGACGCTGCCTTCCGCTATGCGGATGGGGCGTCGGCCGCCGGCGGGGTCATCATCCGCGATGGGGTGACCGTCGATGTTTCCGAGGTCCTGGCCGAGCCATGCGACTCACCGCATTTCGCCGAGATCGCCGCCATCGGCGCCGTCATCCGCCACGCCGTGCAGTGCGGGCTCCTCAACTCCGGTGACGATTTGGTCGTGCTCGGCGACAGCCGGACCGCACTCAAGCACCTGGCCCGCAAGGGCCCGGCCCGCAGAGTCGCCATCGGCAGCGAGCTCGATCCTGCCGGCGGCCTCAACAAATATGGCATGCCGAAGAAACGCCTCGTGTACCGGAGCCAGCCGAAGCAGCCTGAACTGGCAATGCGTGCCCGGGAGGTCCGGCGGATGATCCGGGCGGCCGGTGCGCGCCTGAAGGCGGTTCGTTGGGTGAAGGGCCACAACCTCAAGGCCGGCACCGAAGACGCAGCCGCCAACCACCGGTGCGACTGCCTGGCCCGGGCAGCCCTCCGGGAATCCCGGAAGGTTGCCGCCTAGGGCAGGAGCTCGGCGATGTAGAGCCACGAGGACGGCGCTTCGGGGTCGTCCTTGGGCTTCTTCTGCTGCAGGAGCCTCAACACCCTGGCGCCCGGCTTGATCGACTTGAGGTGGCCGCATGGCCGGTACTCGAGCTGGTCGATCTCCCCGAAGTCGCAGGCGAGCGCCGCCAAGGCATTCACCCGCCGGGCCAGCCGGTCACCACCCTGGCGGTCGGCGGCCAGGTGCCCCTCGTGGTAGATCACGCGCTCGCCGGGATGCGCGCTCCGCACCCAGCATTCAAGCTCGTATGCCG
>JAUIID010000123.1 GCA_030431615.1 Alphaproteobacteria bacterium | reverse complement strand
GCGGCCATCCACTGAAGCGACTGCAGGATCGGCTCGGCAGCGAGGTCGGCGCCTTCACCTTCCACGATCTGCGCGACGCGGTGCGCAGCGGGCTCGACCACCTCGGCATCGCCCATGACGTGAAAGAGGCCGTTCTAGCGCACGTGCCGACCAAGCTGGTTCGGACCTATTCGGCCGGTGCACCGCTGGAGGCCAAGCGGCGAGCGCTGCAGGCATGGGCGGACCGGCTGGAAGTGATCACCGGCGATGGTGAGTCGAACAACGTTGTGGCGATGTTGAGATGATGGAAGTTCTGCAGTTTTTCGAAAGCGACAGGGGGCAAGCCCTCTGGCCTTGGATCGCAGCTCTCGACGCCTTCGACTACTGTGACCCTCGGCCGTTAGCAACGCTGCTACGCGATCGCCCGGTAGTGCCCGGCGAGGTCAAGCTGGCGCTTGCCGACATAGTTGAGGGGAGAAGGAAGCCGAACAAGAGAGCGGCGGCGAAACTCAAATTAGAGGCCGCCGAGCGCATGAAGATCGCGCGAGAGCTTGCGATCAGTGTTGGGCAACTCGGCATGGTGGCCAAGGGCCGGTTCCTGTTCGTGGACGAACAGGGCGAGTCGCGGAAGGCTACGGACGTAATCGGTGACCTTGGGCGATGTGAAACGATCGACGCGAAACGAGCAATAGAGCGCTTATCGAGAGAGGTCGTCGCCCAAGAGTCGGCCCGGCGTGGCATCTCGGCCGAGACCGCCGAGAATCTGCTGCGGGATCTGCGGGCCAAGCTCGGAATACCTCTGGCCGTGTAAGATTAGGGCTCGTTGTTCTACACGGCCCGATTAACAACCAAATCTTGTTACCCGATAAATGTTCAGCCGCGTTTCAACAAATGCGGTGAACGTCAATGCATCCGGCACAGTATGACCGCCTTGTTCTAGAACCCGAGCGCCGCGCCATCACAGGCGTTTCCCGAACTACATGGTGGCGGCTGGAGCGGGAAGGTTCGGTCCCGCAGCGTGTTGCCATCACTGATAGCCGTGTCGGCTGGTCGCTGAGCGAGCTGCAGGGGTGGGTTCGGTCACGCATGGCCGAGCGCGATACTGCGCGGGCGGCCTAGAAATGAAAAGGCCCGCACCCGGCGGCGAACCGGGGCGGGCGGAGACTTCTCTTGGCAACCTGAAGTCTACCGCCCTCAGCACAAAAAATCCAGACGGCGCTAGGTGGGAAGTCTACCGCCTGGACACCACCGAGGCACGGATCAGGACGGTCATCGACTGCCCATGGTTCCCGGACTGGCTCATGGGCATGGCGCTCGGCAAGACCGCCTGCATCCACTGCGGCGGCAACTGCCGCGATACCGGGCTCATCGGCGCGACCCCGATGGACGATGAACGTCTGCTGACGATCACCGCTTGCCGCGACTGCTACGTTCGGTCGGCCAGCTTCGAGGCAGCAGCGCGCGCTGCCGTTGATGCCGCCGACGCCGGCATGGTGACCAGCGGTCGCTCGTTTCGGCACGCTGTAGCCGGGCCGGAGACGTGTCAGTGACCGGTCGTATCCGAGCCACCGGGTGAACCGCTGTCCAATCCAATTGGCGACCGGGCAGGGCTCTCGGTCGAAACGGCGGAACTGACATTCCTTCGGGCGCCTGGTCGCGTCCTGACGAAGGAATACCGGCGAGGCCCCGCCGGGAAGATCATCAAGAACGGTGCTCCGCGCGCTCGCGAGTTCACTGTCCGGCGGGTGCTGGTCCACAACTTCGCCAGCTTCGCCGAGGCCCTGACCGCGGCCGAGGTCCGACGCGATGAGTGCTTGATCCGCGGCGTGCCGGGGCCGCTGTTCCCGCTCGACGGCGAGCCGGTCCTGCGACGGTTGCACCATGCAGCGGGGTTCTGTCGGTCCTCAGGCACATTCCTGGCGAAGGAGGGAGCCGCGCGGTGCGGGCTGACTGAGGCCAATGTCTGCTGGCTGGCGCCGTTCGTCGAGGTGCCGACCCCTTGGGTCATGGTGGATATCGACGGCATCCCGAGCCCGGACGGTGCGGCGTGGATTGCCGAACCTGAGGCCGCTGTCGAATTCGTTCGCGACAACCATCTGCCGCCATGCTTCCTCGATGCCTCCTGCTGGTGGCAGGTGACGGCGAGCGCGCACGATCCGTCGAAGGAAGGCGGGCGCGACCTGATGCGTCTGCGGCTCGGCTTCTGGCTGTCGCGGAGGCTCACCGAATACCAACTGACGCGCCTGTTCGACGGCACGCCGGCCGATGTCGTGACCTTCCGGGTGGTGCAGCCGATCTACACGGCCCGTCCGGTGTTTCGCGACGGCATCCTCGATCCAGTACCCCGACGATCCGGCACGCTCGCCGGGCTCGATGACACCGTTGAAGTCCCCGAACTGCCGGACGCGCCGCTGCATAAGAAGCGGGAGCGGGTTGGCCGTAACGTGCGAGGTTACGTGCCCTCTGCCGAGGGCGAGGGGCTGCACGAATGCGAAGCCTTCGACGAAGCCCTGGAGCGCGTCGGCGCCGAGCCCGGAAAGACCCGCAAGGCGCTGCAGAATGCCGCGTTCGTCTACGTCCGGGCGATCGGTGTCGGGCGCGTTGACGTTGGCGCCGTCGCCAACCGGCTGGCGGAAGTGGCGCTGAAGCATCGCAGCGAGGGTGAGGTCGGCGGCTACAACCTGCCGGACCTGGTGCAATGGGTGCTCGACACCCTGGCCGGGGAGCCCGAGGCGGCCGACCCGGCACCAGAACCGCCACCGGAGATCGGCGCAGACGAGGCGAGCGACCGACTGCGGGCAACGCTGCGGCGGCTTGTGCAACAAGGTCTCGACTACTTGCCTGAGGCTGGACAGGAGCCGCCACACGCGGTCATCCGGGCGCAGGCCGGCCTGGGCAAGACAAGTGTCACGCTGGAAACCCTGGCCGAGCTGGCGAGCGGGCGGACCGTTCACTTCTACGCACCGACCCATGACCTGGCGGAGGAAGTCGCCGAACGGGCGGGGGCGCTCGGACTGCCGGTGCGGGTGATGCGCGGGCGCAACCGCAAGATCGGTGACGGCGAGCACATGTGCGCCAAGCACGAGTTGGCGAGCGATGTCGCGAGGGCGGGGCTGCCGGTGTGGCCGACACTCTGTGAGGACAAGACCCTGATCGGCACGGGCGTACCGCATCAGTGCGAGCACTTCGCCCGCTGCCCCTACGTCCAGCAGTTCCGCGGGCTCGACGGTTTGCTGATCGTCATGACCCATGAATGGCTGGACCTGCCCCGCGGCAAGATACCCAAGGCGGCATTAAGCGTCATCGATGAACGCTTCTACAGCACGCTCCTGCGGACCAGCGAGGTTGCGTTGGATCGAGTGACACGGGGGCTGTCGGCTTTCGACGTGGCAGGGGTGGAAGGCGAGGAGCTGGCACCGTTCGACCTCGAGGAGCACGCGGAGACGGCACGGGCTGTCAGGGCGGCAATCGAGGCCGGCGAGCATCCGCGCGAACACGGGGTCACGGTTGCGGCCTTGGAGGCGGCAGAAGCCGTCGAGAGCCGGCTTGGCCGGCCGGCCTGGACCATTCACCCGTGGATGCCTGTCACCCAGCAACGCCAGATTGCGCGGGAGTACGCGACGCGGCGGGAAGCGCGCACGCTGGCGGGGCTCTATGCCGTCCTGAGGGACACCCACGACCGGCCAACCCTGACACAGCGCGTACAGCTCCTTCGCGACGTGAAGCTGCCGAACGGCGAGCTGCAGGACCGGCTGTACGTGCGATGGGCGAAGCTGGCGAGGGTCAACGGGCCGGCGATCGTGCTCGATGCCTCTGCCGATGAGCGGATCATCAACCGGGTTCTGCCGATTGCCGAGGTGGTCGAGATCGCGACCCCGATGCAGGCACGGGTGGTGCAGGTGGTCGACACCGTTTGCAGCAAGCGAAAGCTGATGTCGTCGAGAGCCCTACGCGAGCGGGTGGTGGCCCTCGCCAGGCGCGAGGCGGCGAGGGGCAAGCGGGTGCTGCTGGTCAGCTACAAGCCCGTCATCGAGGAAATCGGCAAGATTGAGGGCGTCGAGACTGCGCATTTCGGCAAGCTCCGGGGCATCGATGCCTTCAAGGGCCACGACGTGGTTATCGTGGCCGGACGCGAGCAGCCGTGGGCAACCTCAGCGGAGGCGGCAGCACGGGCGCTGTTTGGCGACGATGACGAGCCGCTGGAACTGCCGGGCGAGCTGGCAGACGGGCGGCGGTGGTTCGTGACCCGTGGCGGCGTGCCCCGATTCGGGCCGGTGCAGGTTCACCCTGACGCGCGCGTCCAGGCGATCGTCGAGCAGATCCGGGAGCGAGAGACCGAACAGGCTGTGGCCCGGTTGCGGCTGGTGCATCGGGAGAACCCGGCGACGGTCTATCTGCTCAGCAACATGCCGACACGCCTTCCCATCGACGAGTTCGTGAAGTGGTCCGAACTGTTGCCGAACAAGGCCGAGATGGCGGCACAAGCCGCCGATGGAATCGAGCTGCTGACCGCCAGCGAGATGGCGCGGTGCTCCCCCGAGCGCTGGCCGACCTCCGCCGCAGCGCGGATGTGGAGGAGCCGGCAGGAGAAACCTGTAACGAAACCCCTAAAGGATTCTTATAGGGAAAACGTTACAGGTTTCTCGGGCCAACGCGGTGCAGTGGTCCGCTATCGCACAGCTGCGACAATAGGCCGGCGCGGTCCGTGGCCGGAGGCGCTGATCCCTGCCGAAATGGCGACCGACAGGGCTGCCGCAGAGCGGGCTCTAGCGGATGTGGTCGGAGAGCTGGCGGCAGTCGAGTGGCTGGTGGAATGATCCGTGCTGCGCCTCAGCTTGTGCAAGCGATGGCACGGGGCGGTGCCAATTAATGCACCCATGGCTGAGCCAATTTCGGCCTTTTTTCCATCACAGCAGCTTGGCGGCACGAATTGCAGCCGCCTCTCGTTAGAGCCGTTGATATACTATCAGACGGTTTTGATTGAAAAATGCCCGGAAATGCTGCACTATATCGCTGCTCCGATGGCTTCGGGGTAACCATTGGGTAGCCATCTAGCTCAATTGAGACCTGCGGCGAAGGCGTTTGAATTGTCCGAGGATACCGCGCAGCTACCTCCCGGAAAGATACGGCTGCTGACGCTTGATGCGCTCGACGGGCGGACGCTGGCAGCGCGCCGGGCGCGGGAAGTGGTGCAGTCCATCGAAAGCGACCTTGGCGGGGCAGATCACCTGACTGAGGCAGAGCGCCAGATCGTCCGCCGCGCCGCTGTGCTGGCCGTGGTGTGCGAGAGCGCCGAAGCGCATTGGCTCTCGGGCGGCGAGATCGACCTCGGCACGCACAACGCTACGGCAAACACGCTGCGCAGGCTATTCGAGAGTGTTGGAATGCAGCGCCGTAGTCGCGACGTGACGCCGAGCCTCGCCAGCTACATCGAAGGCGCCGCGCGGTGAACATCATCGGGGCAATGCGCGACCCGAAGCTGTTCGGCCCGTGGTTCAAAAACCCGGACGATTGGCAGGCGTGGCGCGCGTTCCTGGCTACGCTCTTCGCTCTGCCGCTGGACGACGCGGAGCGGGCCATCTTTGCGGACTGCACCGCCCGCAGCATGCCACCGGCCGACCCGTGCAACGAGGCCTGGTTGGTCTGCGGTCGTCGCGGCGGCAAGACGTTCATCATGGCTCTGACGGCAGTCTATCTCGCGACGTTTCGCGACTATCGCCCCCATCTGGCTCCCGGCGAGCGGGCAACCGTCATGCTCATCGCCACCGATCGCAAGCAGGCCCGCGTGCTGGTGCGCTACATCGGCGCCCTGCTTCGGGACGTGCCCATGCTGGCGCAGATGCTGGAGCGGGAGACGGCCGAGAGCTTCGACCTTACCAACCGGGTGACCATCGAGGTCGCCACGGCCAGCTATCGCAGCATCCGCGGCTACACGCTGGCGGCGGCGATCCTCGACGAGATTGCCTTCTGGCCGACCGATGACGCCGCCGAGCCGGATCGGGCCATTCTGGACGCGCTACGGCCCGCCATGGCCACGCTGCCGGGCGCCGTGCTCCTGGCCGCATCCTCGCCGTACGCGCGGCGTGGTGCGCTCTACGATGCCCACAGGCGGTATTATGGCAACGAAGGCGCCCCGGTGCTGGTGTGGCAGGCGGCGACGCGCACGATGAACCCCACGGTGCCGCAGTCGGTCATTGACGAGGCGGTCGAGCGTGATCCCGCCTGGGCTGCTGCCGAGTTCATGGCGCAGTTCCGCGACGATATCGCCGCCTTCCTGACGGTCGAGGCCGTCAACGCCTGCGTTGATCCCGGCGTGCGCGAGCGGGCACCGGATCGATTCTGCCGGTATCTGGCCTTCGTCGATCCATCCGGCGGCTCTTCCGATTCGATGACGCTCGCGATCGCGCACAAGGAAGGCGACACGCCCGTGCTCGATGCCGTCCGCGAGGCCCGCCCACCGTTCTCGCCCGAAGGCGTGGTGGCTGAGTTCGCCGATCTTTGCCGGCGCTATCGGATCTCGCAGGTTCACGGCGACCGCTATGCCGGCGAGTGGCCGCGCGAGCAGTTCCGCCGGCACGGGGTCCACTACCAGCCTACCGATCGGCCCAAGAGCCAGCTCTATCTGGACCTGCTGCCGCTGGTGAACAGTGTCGCGACCGACCTGCTCGATCATCCGCGGCTTGTTCATCAGTTGACTGGCCTGGAGCGGCGCACGGCGCGCGGTGGCCGCGACAGCATCGATCACGCCCCTGGTGGTCATGACGACGTGGCGAACGCGGCGGCTGGAGCACTGGTCATGGCTCAGGCCACCGCCGGCCGGCGGGCCGGTGAGTTCCGCCCTGTGATGGCAGAAACCCGTTTCTCTGTGTGGGGGACGACATGAGCGACCTGTTAGCCGCTGAGATTGCGAACGTAGAGGCGGCCATAGGCCAGGGCGCGACCGTCGATCCGGTCGAGCGGACCCTTGCCGAGGTCGAGGGCGTAGTCGGCCGCTACCAATCGCCGGAAGAGCTCGCCGCTGAAGAAGCGGCTACCGTGAAGGCTGATGAGGCGCGCGCGGCGGAATATCGCCAGCCAGTGGCGATATCGCCCGAGAAGCTAGGCGAGGTTCTCAGGTCTGATCGCCGCTCAGTTGTCGCGGCGCATGCGCTGGGCGAGCACGGGCTCGCGTCTGCATCCGCCGCGATGAGCGCCATCCCCAAGGACGTGCTCACGGTCATGGATGGGGTCGGCATGTTCGGTACGGGCCGCAGCTGGCAGCTGATGGCCGACCTCGGCACGGCGCTGAAGCGACAGGGCTCGCAGCTCGATCCGCTTGAGGCTGGCGAGGTGACAGCCGACGGCATCGCCGAGGCGCTGGGCGACCGACTATCGCATCTGCCGAGTGACGCGGCGGCGAGCCTCGCCGTGCTGCTCAACGGCCTGCCGGCGAACGTGCGGGCCGCCCTCGACGAACTCGCCGAGGATGATCCTGACCTTCTGGAGCTTGGCGTGCTGCTGGGCCGCAAGCTCTGGGGATTTGCGCCACCACGGCCACCGCGAAAGGAACCGGCCATGCAGACGGCAACGACGATGAGGAAGAGTGCTGACGACCTGTTGGCGGACGCAAGGTCGCTCCAGGCGAGCGAGCCGTACGGCGACTCGACCCATCCCCGGCACAAGCAGGTTCGCCAGACGGTGACCAGGATCTATCAGAAGCTTTACCCGCAGCCCAAGGAGGCAGGTCAGTGAACCGCGCACTCAAGAAGACCGGTGCGGTGTTGCCGGTGGCTCTCGGCAGTCGCAACGGGCTCTGGAGCATCGACGTGCCGGCACAGCTCGAGGAGGTGCTGTCGGACGGTTACCTCGACGATCTTTCTGACCAGGTGCTGGCCGGCGACCGGCTGATGCTGAACACCGGTGTCGAGGGTGCCCGCACCTACGCCGATGCCGTTGTCATCGAGGCGGTCGAGCGAAAGGAGGGCGAGCCCGGTCGGGTAGTCCTGCATCTGCTGTCGAGCACGCGACCGGTGAAGAAGTGAAGCGACAACGCCGTGTTCGGGAGCCGGAGACCACGCCCGAGGGCTGGCCGATCGTGAGCACGCCCTACGGCCGGTTCGTTCAAGTTCCCGGCGAGCGCTGCTGGCGCGGCGTCGAGACGTTGGAGGAAGCCACAGAGGCGGCCCTGGCGCTTCGGCGGCAAGCAATGCGTTCTGCACCGGTGCAGGCGCGAACTGATTTCAACCTATGGGGCGATCAATGACTGAAGAGACGACTGTTCGCGAGCAGCCGGTCGCGCGCGAGAACGTGGTGATTTCGCCGGCCAAACGGCAAGGCGCGTTCATTCACGTCTATCGAGGCGCCAACAGGTGCACACTGAGTCCGGCGGCATCGGATGAGGTGGTTTTCATCACCCGCACGATGCCCGACATTGCGGCGCTCGCCTCCGGTGAGGTCGCCGCTGCGCTGGCGGGGCTGGAGCAGGCGCGCGTGGCCTATGAACAGGGCTCGGCAGCGCTGGCGCGTGAGCGGGAGGATCTTGCGGTCCGGCTGACCAAGGTGCGCTCGCTGGAGCGTCGTGCTGCCGCCTTGGCGAAAGAGCTGGCCGAATGAGCGCCGTGCGTTGGCTAAATGCGGTAGCGGTGGCCGGCCTCGTGATCGCAGCGTTCGCCCTGGGTGGCCTTATCCTTGGCGGACCTCGCTAACCCGCCACTCTGGCGGCTTGCCGGCAAGCTCGACACACCGCGACTGACGAAGCACGCCCGCTGCCGGCCAGGCGATGTCCTGCTGTGCCGGGACCGGCGGGCGGAAATGCACCGTCTGATCCGGCTGGCCGAGGGCTCCGCACACAAGGCCACGAGCACCGATCTGCACATTGCCAGCACGATCCACGGTGCGATCGACGCCGCGAGCGACGTGCTCGTTGATCGGCCGATCCATGCCACCGCGCTGATCGTCTGGCTCCTGCGTTTTCGCGATGCCGCCGAGCGGCTGGAGCGGGTGGCGAGGATTGGGCCATGAGCCGGCGCGAGTGTCTGCTGCTGACCGTGGTCGTGCTCGCATATGCGGCCATTCGCAAGCACTTCACAGGCGAGCTGCCGCTGGTGTGGCTGCTGCAGTGAGCGTGAAGCTGGCGAACCTCAAGGTTGGTCGGCCTTCGGGAAATGCTTCCACGGAAGCAATTAAGCCGGTCAGCCAGTCCAAGGCCGCCGAGATCCGTATGGCGAACGAGGTTGACGCTGCGCAGGAGCGTGGCGAGGTGGCCCGTCGCGAAGACAACCTGCTGCGCGGCCCCGATGACAGATCTTCCGACATCGGCAAGGCAACGCTGTCCGACCTCGGCATCGACCGGCGACACGTGTCGGATTGGCGCAGGGTTCGTGATGCAGGCCCAGCGAGCAAAACATTGCCCGTTGACGACGGCCGTATTGGGCGTAACGTCATAGAGTCCCGATAAGCGGGGCAGGACGACGGTGGTGTTACCAGCACCGCCGCCGCCCCTAACCACCATCCGCAGAGGACTGCGAACGATGGCTGATACAGCTTCTATCGCCAATGCCGCAACTTCGGTAGGCGATCCACACCGCGCCTGGCTCGACGAGGCCGATGCCTGCAATGCCGAGCGCGAGCGCATCTTCGCGACTTGCATGAGTGCTGCCGAAGTGATAGCCGCCGAGGAGAGGCTTATCCCAGAGATATACGCCCGACAGGATGCGGCCTTGGACAAGCTCACCGGAACCGAGGCGACGACGCTTGGCGGCGTCTTGGCTCAGGCCGAGCTGCTGATGCGAGACTCCGACATTTTCGATGACATCTGCTCGACTGAGCACGGTCGGCTTCGCGTCGCGATCCCGCTAGTGAGCAGCCATCGCGAGGACTGCATCAGAAGCATCCATGCGGCTTTGAAGAAATTCGCGAACGCGGTCGCCGAGGACGGGGCAAGCCCGCGTCCGACACGTTGACCGACTGACGAGTTCCCTCGGCAGGGTGGGCCGGTGCCTACGGGTGCCGGCCCTTTTCATTGCTTAGCTTTTGCAGCGCCGCTGCGGGTATTGGTTATGAGCCTGCCCATACGAAATCTATCGACGGTTCTTCTGAATTCATTCAATGTGCCTCCATTGACATCATAAACAGGGAGGCAACTCATGACAATTGCTGGCTGCTATGTATCTCCGGAAGGTGTTGTTTTTGGATCTGATAGTGCAACTACATATAACACGAATAAGATTATGCTACATTACAATCACAGTCAAAAGCTTTTCGAAATTGGCGTTGATAGTAAGTTGGCTGCTGTTACATGGGGGCTTGGCGGGCTCGAGTTCGATAGCTATCGACGCTTGTTTGCAATTTTTGCCGACCAACTAAGAGAAAAGAAATTTGGGGAATTCAGGGAAATAGCCCAGGCGTGGACGGACTTCTTTTGGGAAGAATATAGCAAGTCACGCTTCTACACAGATCCCAACACTGGAATAGTTGGTTTTTGTATAGGCGGTGTTGTAGATTCGAACCGAATGCCTTCTGCTTGGGTAACAATTTTCGAACCGACAAAAGGCAAACCGAATCCACAAGAAGCAAGAAAAGGCTTCAATTTTTGGGGGGCGCCGAACATGATCGATCGATTATTAGGAGGATATGATTGGGATTTGCGAACTCGCCTTCTCAGTTCAGGGAAATGGGGTGGATCGGAAGGCGAGCTAGATTCGATACTGCAGGCTGGGATACTCGGTCACGTTAGTATTATGCCTATAAGAGATGCTATAGATTTTATGCATAGTTGCATTTATAGCACGATCAAGGCGTACAAGTTTTCTCATTTTCCGCTAATTTGCGGTGGACCGATCGAAATTGGCGTTATAACCACGGACCGTCCGTTCAGATGGGTTATGCACAAGGAATGGACGTCCGCCATCAGGGAAGGGGATTAACCATGAGCGACCGCGAAATGCGTGATTGGCATACCAATCACGCTATCGACGACGCGACATCGGCAGCGACTTGGGTCGTGGAAGCGCGCGACCACCTCGCCCAGAATGGCGGTTACAGGTCGGAAGATTTGAGGCGCATACTCGGCGACCAGTCGCGTGCTGCGCTGGTCGCACAAGTGGAGCCGATTCGTCAGGACGAGCAGGCTGGCGAAAATCGGTAGCGCCAGCCGCAGATACAATCGCCGCTATACTGCGACGCCACCCAGCGTTAGCGATCGCTTGGCAATTCGGCGGAGCATTGTGTCAGCATCTTTGCAGAGCGGCAGGGTGCGGCGACGACGTGGCCCATGAGAAATTGGGACCTGAAGGCGCGGACTAGATTGTTCTCTGTTTGTTCCGCACTATCCTCCGCTGATGCGCGAATGGACCGAACGTCGAGCCCTCATCGCCACCGTGGCTTTTGCGCTGCGGCAGCTCCGGCCGCTGCTACGGCGCATCGCGGCTGAGACCCACCTGAATCCGGAGAGCCCGCTTGATCCTGCCACGGCGGCAGCGGAGCGGATCATCGAGCACCTGGAGTTGTCGCGGTACGAGGTTCGGGAACGGGACGAGGAGCCGAGGCGGCATAGTACGCCGTAGCTAGGATCATCTCCTAGATTACGGTGCAGCCGTGTGTTTGGCTACAAGTTGGCGAGCGCGTTGGCTCGGCCGCGTCTTGCGTTTGGAGTCGGACGCGGCTTCCTGTGCTCTGCAGATGTGGAGGGAAGAGCAACCGGCACCATGAAGCTTATTCGGCTGACGGTCTCGTGCTCTTGGCCTTGCTGGGCCGTCCCGCCAGCCTCAAACACGCCCCAAACTTTGACCTTTGCCCCGGCGGAACCTTCCCCCCGCCCGGTGACAGTTACCGCAACGTCGAATTTAATCTCTACCGGGTCTGAGTGATTCAGGTTCGTCTTGCGAGGGTTCACGAAGGCCGACGCGTCGATACCCTCAACGCCCTCGGACGCAGCGCGAACGCCCGCGACAATCTGCGTGATCGTGGACTTAATGAAGTCATCAAGGTCCATCATGTGCGGTCACTCGCGCTGACACCCCGATTGGACAGGGCACCCTGCGGCAGTTTGTTACCCACATGGTTACCCTAGCGGGTTCTGGCGGGTAACGATTGGGGGGCTAAATCATTGAAAAATATGGCGCGCTCGGGAGGACTCGAACCCCCAACCTTCTGATCCGTAGTCAGATGCTCTATCCATTGAGCTACGAGCGCGTGAGGCGGGATGTAGCGGCTCCGGGGGGTTGGTTCAAGCCTTGTTCGCGGGTCAGCCGGCCGCACCCCCGGCGAGGGCGGCGCTGAGGCCCTTGGCCATCTCCTCCGGGGTGGTGCCGTGGCCGAAATGGGTGACGTACTCGTTCTCGCCGTTCATCAGGTAGGTGAAGCTCGAGTGGTCGACCAGATAGTCGCTCGCCGTCTCGCTCTCGGCCTTGCGGTGGTAGACCCGCCAGGCGGCGGCGGCGTCGTCGGTTTCCTCGACCGTGCCGGTGAGGCCGACGAGGTCCGGGTGGAAGAGCGCCACGTAGCTCGCCATCGCCCGGACGTCGTCGCGCTCGGGATCGACGGTGATGAAGAGCGGCACGATCTTCGCCTGCTCCTCGGGCGTGAGCTGGTCGTAGGCCGCCAGCATGGTGGCGAGCCCCGTCGGGCAGACATCCGGGCAGAACGTGTAGCCGAAATAGACGAGCGTGGCGCGGCCGGCGAAGTCGGCCTCGGTCACCCGCTTGCCGGTCTGGTCGACCAGGCTGAAGGGGCCGCCGATCAGCGCCTTGCCCTGGTTCTCCGCCACCGCCTCGAGCCGCGACGCGAAGGGGCCGAGGCCGAGTGTGTAGGTGACCACCCCGGCCACCACGATCGCAGCCAGCCCCAGCTTCAGCGCCATCAAAACCCAGAACCGCCTCATCGCCACCCCGTTGCCAGCATCGTCGCCACTCCCCGATGACATGGACCCGGCCGCGCCCTCCTGCCAGTGGCGACCGGCCCGCCTGCGCCGAGCCGTCGCGGTTCGCTCAGCGCCGGCCGAGGCGGGCGAGATGCGCCTCCCGCCAGGCGATGTAGGCGCTGCTCAGGATGATCACCAGCACGCCGGCAACCGCCCAGCCGTCCAGGAGCTCGCCGAAGAAGAGCCAGCCGAAGGCGGCGGCGAAGGGCAGGCGGGCATAGTCGAAGGGGGCGAGCGCACTCGCCTCGCCGAGCTTGAAGGCCTGCATCAGGCAGAGCTGGGCGATGCTGCCGACCAAGCCCATCAGCACGATCAGCAGGATCTCGTAGAGGCCGGGCGTCACCCAGACGAAAAGCATGGGCAGCCCGGTCAGGGTCATGCCGGTGAGGCCGAGATAGGCCATGATCGTCGCCTTGCGCTCGGTCGCCACCAGCTGCTTGATGAAGATGGTGACAAGCGCCCCGAACGCGGCACCGAGCAGGGCCACGAGGGCTGCCGCCTCCATCGTCTCCGAGCCCGGCCGCATCATCAGAAGCACGCCGACAAAGCCCACGACCGTGGCGGTCCAGCGGCGGGCGCGCACCGTCTCGTGCAGCACGAGTGCTGCCAGCACCACCATGAAGAGCGGCTTGGTGAAGCTGATCGCGGTCGCCTCGGCGAGGGGCAGGTGGGTGAAGGCGTAGAAGCCGCAGATCATGCCGCCGGTGCCGAGCAGTGCCCGGCCGAAATGGGCGCCGAGCCGCTGCGTCCGCCAGAGGCCCATCCCCTCCTGGATCATCAGCGGCAGCACCACGGCGAGCCCGCAAAGTGCTCGGAAGAAGGCGATCTCGATGCTCGGCAGGCGCTCGCCCAGGAGCTTCACGCAGAGCCCCATGGCCGAGAAGAAGAGCGCCCCGAGGATCAGCCAGAGCGCTCCCTGCACGTTCCCGCTGAGCGCCGCGAAGACGACCTTCGGGCTGCGTCTCACCAGTAGCGCCGGTCGGGCCGGTAGGGCGCCAGGTCGAGGCCCGGGTCGCGGCCCGCCACGAGGTCGGCGATGATCCGCCCGGTGACCGGCCCGAGCGTCAGGCCGATATGCTGGTGGCCGAAGGCGAGATAGACATTGGCGTGCCGCACGGCCCGGCCGATCACCGGCAGGCTGTCCGGCAGGGACGGGCGAAAGCCCTGCCACTCGCTCAGCACCCGTTCCTCGAGGCCAGGCAGATAGCGGCGGGCGAGCGGCAGGAGCCGCCGCGGGATCGAGAAGTCCGGCGGCGCCTCGAGGCTCGCCAGCTCGACGCCGCTGGTCAGCCTGACCCCGTGCGCCATGGGGGCGAGGACGAAGCCCGGGTCCATGCAGTAGACCGGCCGGTGCAGCGGCGAGGCGAGCGTCGGCAGCATCAGGTGATAGCCGCGCTCGCTCTGCAGCGGCAGGTGGTGGCCGGCATCGGCCGCGAGGCGGCCGGCGAAGGCGCCGGCGGCGATCACGACGCTGTCCGCCTCGATCGTGCCCTCGGTGGTGAGCAGGCCCTTGACCCGCCCGTCGGCGAAGGCGAGGCGCCGGGCGACGCTGCGGCGGTGCATGCCGCCGCGCTCCATGAAGAGGGCGGCCAGCCGCTCGACATAGGCCTGGGGATGGCGGATCTCGCGATTGGCGGTGAGCCAGAGCGCCCCCTTGACCTCGCTCGACAGCGCCGGCTCCAGGTCGAGCACGGCGTCCCGGCCGAGCATCTCGTAAGCCACGCCGAAGCGGTCGAGTGCTGCCCGCTCGGTGGCCGTGCCCTTCTCGAGCCGCGACTGGTCGAGCGCCACCTTGAGCCAGCCATTGGACGCGAAGAGCTCGCCGGCGCCGGCCCGCTGGATCAGCACCTCGTGCGCCGCCAGTGCCCGGCTGGTCAGCCCCTGGATGCCCGCCATGGCCCGCTCGACGGCACTCCCGCGGGTGGCGAGGGCGGCGCGCAGCAACCAGGGGGCGAGCCCGGCAAGGTCGCGCCAGCGGAGCTTCAAGGGTGCCACCGGGTCGGCCAGCATCGCCGGCAGCTTCGCGAAGATGTCGGCGGTGACGATCGGCATGATCGAGGAGACGCTGATGATCCCGGCATTGCCCGAGGATGTGCCGCTGCCGGGTGCCGACGGGTCGACCAGCGTGACGCTGTGCCCGTCCTCCTGCAGGAAGAGCCCGGTGGCGACGCCGACGATGCCGGCGCCGACGACGGCGATGCGCTGGCCGGCCGGAGCGCTCCCGGGGGAGGCGGCGCTCATGCCGCCACCGGGCAGTGCAGGTCGGGCCAGAGCTCCGGCCGGCGCAGGGCGCGAGCCAGATGGTCGACGAAATGGCGCAGCTTGGGCTGCAGCTGGCGCTGCTCGGGATAGACCGCGTGGATGTCGATCAGCGGCGTCGACCAGGCCTCGAGCAGCGGGCGGAGGCGCCCGGCGCGCAGCTCGGCGGCGAGGATGAAGACCGGCTGATAGATGATGCCGAGGCCGGCCAGTGCCGCCTCGCGCAGCGCGTCGCCGTTGTTCGCCTGGATATTGCCCGTGACCCGCACGCTCCGCTGCTCGCCGTCGCGGCTGAACTGCCATTCGCCGGGCAGGCGGTTGTAGGTGTAGCGCAGGCAGTTGTGCCGGGTGAGGTCCTCGGGCTCCTCTGGCGGGCGGTGGCGGGCGATGTAGGCGTCGCTGGCGGCGCAGACATGGCCCGCCGAGGCGAGCTTTCTCGCGATCAGGTTGCTGTCGTCGAGCCGGCCGATGCGGATGGCGAGGTCGAAGCCCTCGTCGATCAGGTCGACCCGCCGGTCGTTGAGCACGAGGTCGATCTCGACCTCGGGATGCGCCGCCATGAAGCCCGGGAGCAGCGGTGCTATGTGCAGGATGCCGAAGCTCATGGGCGCGTTGACCTTGAGCCGGCCCCTGGCCCGGGTGGTGTGCGCCTGGATCGCCTGCTCGGTCTCCTCGATGTCGGCGAGGATGCGGGCACAGTGGTCGCGATAGGCGATGCCGAGCTCGGTGAGCGACAGCCGCCGCGTGCTGCGGTTCAGGAGCAGCACACCGAGCCGCCGCTCGAGCGCGCTGATATGCTTGCTGACGCTGGATTTCGAGAGCTCGAGCTGGCCCGCCGCCGCCGACAGGCTGCCCGCCTGCGCCACCTTCAGGAAGACCTGCATGCCCTGGATGTGGTCCACGTCCCGCCCTTTCGTCGGCGCATGCTTTTCCGCAACCTGCCAATGACAGGCTGGCAGTGGTCCACTGGCCAAGCTGCGTCTAGAGTTAGGTCGACGATAGTGCTGCCGGTCAAGTGTCTCGACCGGGCCGCCCGCCGACCCATCCGCCACCGAGGACCGCCGCTCGTGCCCAGCAAGCTCACCACCGCCCTCGCGCAGTGCAACCCGATCGTCGGCGACCTCGACGGCAACCTGGCGCTGGTCCGCCGGCTGCACCGGGCGGCGGAGGAGGCCGGCGCCGACCTCGTCGTCTTCCCCGAGATGGTGCTGACCGGCTACCCGCTCGAGGACCTGGTCCTCAAGCAGGCGCTGCTCGATCGTACCCACGCTTTGCTCGAGAAGCTCGCCCCCGAGACCGCCGGCGGCCGCCCGGCCATCGTTCTCGGCGCCCCCTGGGCCGGGCGCGGCGGGCGGCCGTTCAACGGCGCCTTCCTCCTCGCCGGCGGCGAGGTGGCGGCCCGGCGGGCCAAGCATGCCCTGCCGAACTACGGCGTCTTCGACGAGAAGCGCGTC
>JAUIID010000122.1 GCA_030431615.1 Alphaproteobacteria bacterium | reverse complement strand
CCGGCTGGGTTTCGAGGTCGGAGACGGCGGTCTGCAGCTGGACGTCCCAGTTGACCAGCCGCTTGTCCTTGTAGATCAGCCCCTCGTTGTAGAGCTGGACGAAGGCGCGGGTGACGGCCCGCGACAGCGTCTCGTCCATGGTGAACCGCTCGCGGCCCCAGTCGGGCGAGGCGCCGAGCCGCTTGAGCTGGCCGATGATGTTGCCGTGGCTCGCCTCCTTCCACGCCCAGCACTCGGCGAGGAAGGCTTCGCGGCCGATGCTGCGCCGGTCCTTGCCCTCGGCCGCGAGCTTGCGCTCGACCATCATCTGGGTGGCGATGCCGGCATGGTCGGTGCCGGGCTGCCAGAGGGTCGGCCGGCCGCGCATCCGGTGATAGCGGCTCAGCGCATCCTGGATCGTCTGGTCGAGCGCATGACCGATATGCAGGCTGCCGGTGACATTGGGCGGCGGCATCATCACGACGAAGGGCTTGCCGCCTTCCGCCCCGGACTCACGTGGCGCGAAGGCGCCCGTCGCTTCCCAGGCAGCGTAGATGCGCGGCTCGGCAGCGGCCGCGTCGAAGCTCTTGTCCAGCATGGCTGGAGCCCACCTTTCCCGTCTCGGCCCCGCTTGCGGCCACGTCCGGTCCGAAGGACCGGCAGGGCGCACGAATGGTGCGCCGCCAGGGCCGATGGAGGTGGGGTTTAGTGGAACTCGCGCGATGCGACAAGGCGGCAGGGTGGCACGCCCGAAGCGGTGCGTCGCCCGGCCGGGGCGGTTCGTCCATCCTCGCTCCAGCCCGTTGGGCGCCGGGCCGGAGCGCCGCTCACATCAGCTCGGCGCGCCGGGCGAGCTTCTTGACTTCCTGCTCCACCACGCGCTCGACGACGCCCTCGAGGTTCTGGTCCAGCCAGTCCTTGAGCATGGGCTTCAGGAGATCGGTGAGGAAGGTCTCGACGGTCTTGTCGCCGAAGCCGCGGGCCGGCTGCTCGCCGCTCGCCGCCGCCTTGGCGAGACGGGCAAAGGCGCTAGTGCTCGCCGAGGCGGCGGGTGCGGAGACGAGGCTGTCGTCGCTGTCGCGCGTCCTGGCGGCCGGCTTCGGCGGGGCGGCGACCGGTGCCGGCTCGTCGTCTTCCTCCTCCTCGAGCTCGAGATCGAGCTCGCCGGAATCGGCGTCGATT
Organism: Alphaproteobacteria bacterium; assembly: GCA_030431615.1. Classification (GTDB taxonomy): domain Bacteria; phylum Pseudomonadota; class Alphaproteobacteria; order Geminicoccales; family Geminicoccaceae; genus SLRI01. The sequence continues at coordinate 15,588 of JAUIID010000122.1, read as the reverse complement.
GCCGGGGGGGCGGCGGCCTTCGCCTCGCCGGAGTCGACGACCTGGGTAAGGTCCAGCACGTCCTCCTCGGCCGGGCTCGCCGCCGGCTTCGCCGCCTTGGCCTTGGCCGGGTCCGTCGCCGGCTTGGCGCCGGCGCCCTCCTCGTCCTGGTCGTCAGCGATGATCCGTCGGATCGAGGAGAGGATCTCCTCCATCGACGGCTCCTGGTCGTTCTTGTCGGTGCTCATGCCATTCAACTCGATCTGCTGCCGTTGTCGCCGTCGTGGGCACGCCGGCCGTTATGCGGGACCAATGGTAAAGATTGCGTGAACCCTAGCTGCCATCGCTCTCTTCCTCGTCGCCCGGGGGATCATCCGCCGCCTCATCCGCGCCTTCGTCCGGCGCCGGCTCGACCGGGTCGTCCGCGTCACTGTCGCCGGTGCCGAACCAGGCACGGCGCACCTCCTGGTAGTAGGCATCGGGGTCGTAGGGGACGGCATCGAGGTCGAGGGCCATGGCGGTCAGCTCGCCCATGCCGGCCTTCAGTCGATAGGCGGCGACGATACCGTCGCGCGCCGCCGCGGTTGCCGCTACCTCGGCGTCGAACAGCTCCTGCTCGGCGTCGAGCACGTCCAGGACCGTCCGCGCACCGACCAGCGATTCCTGCCGCACGCCTTCCAGCGCCAGGGTTGCCGATTCGACCTGCCGGGCGAGGGACTGGCTGCGGGCACGGGCGGTGAGCAGGTCCTGCCAGGCCGCCTGGATATCCTCGCGAACGTCACGCCGAGCGCTTTCAAGTGTATAGCGCTCCTCTGTCAAGAGCTGCCGGGTCTGGCGAATACGTCCGTACTCACCACCACCCTGATAAAGCGGAATCGAGAGGACGGCGCCGATCGAGACGTCGCTTTGCCAGTCGTAGCGGCCGCTCGGCTCGTCGACATAGCTGGCTTCGCCGCGGAGCTTCAGGCGCGGCTTGAGCGCCGAAAGGGCGACGTCCACCTCGCGACGCGCCACGCCGACGCCGAAATCGGCGGCGCGCACGTTCGGGTTGTCGTCGACCCGCTCCAGCGCCGCCTGCTCGTCCGGGGGCAGGTCGGCCGGCATGACCGGTTCGACCAGTGTGCCGGGCGGATCGCCGATGACCTTGCGGTAGGCGGCGCCGGCCGCTTCCAGCTCGCCGGCGGCGGCTTCCCGGTCGGCGATGCCCCGGGCATAGCGCGCCTCGGCCTGGGCGACATCCGTCTGGGTGAGCTCGCCGAAGCGATAGCGCCGCTGCACCGCCTCGAGCTGGCGGCCGAGCCGGGTCTCGTTGCCCAATGCCAGCTCCAGGACGCGCTGCGCCTGGAGGACCGCGGTGAAGGCCTCGATGGCGGCGAGCAGGACCGCCTGCTCGACCGCCTCAAGCCTGGCGCGCTCGGCCTCGACCATGGCCTCCGCGCGGCCGATCCGGGCGCTGGCCTCGCCGCCGGTGTAGAGCGGCTGCTCGATGCCGACGGCCTGGCGGAAGCTGGAGGTGGAGCGGCTGCCGCGGTTCGATTCCTGCAAGCCCACCGAGGCGCCCGTGGTCGCCGAGACCTGTGGCCGACGGATGGCCCGGGCGATCGGCACGCCCTCGTCGGCGGCGCGCAGCCGGGCACGGGCAGCAACCAGGTTCGGATTCTCGAGATAGGCCTTGCTCAGCGCCGTCGGCAGGGTCACGGCGGCCGAGCCGCCGGCGGGTGCCAAGGCCAGGAGCAGGGCGATCAGGCGGACGGGGAACAGACGGCAGGCGCGCATGTCCTCCGCGCTAGCACGATTTAACGCAACGCGCTAGATTGAATGGTCTCGATCAACCATTTGGATCACCAGTCGGCACTCAGAACTCGAACGATTCGGCCGGCTGCAATCCCACGACGGGCGGCAGCCAGGCGTCGTAGGGCGCCGTGGTGCCGTGCGCGTCGCCGACGCGGGTGAGCAAAGTGAGCTTGCCGAAGCGGTCCTTCTGCACCACGCCGACCATGCGGCCGCCATCGTCGAGCTGAGTCGTGAGGGCCGGGGGCAGGGCCGGCGCCGAGCCGGCGAGGAGAATGAGGTTGAACGGCGCCTGGGCCGGCAGGCCGTCGGCCGCCCGGCCCGGCTGCACGACGACGTTGTTGCAGCCGAGCTCGTCGAGCACCGACTCGATCGCCGCCGCGGCGTCGGCATCGGGGGCGAGGAGGAAGACCGTGGCCACCAGCTTCGAGAGGATTGCCGCCGCATAGCCGGTGTCACAGCCGACGACGAGCGCCACCTCGTCGGCCCGGGGCTGGCTCACCTGCAGCATCCGCCCGAGGACCAGAGGCTCGATCAGATGCCGGCCATTGCCGAGATCGAGGTCCTCGTCATTGTAGGCCACGGCCCGCAGGCGCTTCGGCAGGAAGCTCTCGCGCGGCACCTCGAGGAAGGCGTCGAGGATACGCCCGTCCTCGACATTCGACGGGCGAAGCTGGTTCTCGACCATGTTGGCGCGGGCGGCGGCAGGATCGATCATGGGTGGCTGGCCTCTTCTGGCAACGGCCATCACCGGGCCCGGCAACACCGGCTCTTGCGGCATCGGCGACGACCCGTATCGGCTGGAAGCGTTCTAGCCGGCCGGGTGCGGCACGGCAATCGTGCGGGGCGCTGGCCCGGCGCTCATTCGCAGACGGGCGTGGCGTACCCGGCTTCCCGGAAGTAGCGGAGTGCTCCCGGGTGGTAGGGGGCCCCGGCGCAGGGGCGCAGCAGGTCCTCGACCGTCAGGTCGACAAAGGCGAGCTGCAGCCGGTGCAGCGCCTCGAGATTCTCGAAGACCGCCTTGGTCAGCCGGTAGGCGACGTCCTCGGGCAGCCGGGCGTCGGTGATGACGATGGCCGGGACACCGATGGTGGAAACGTCGTAGTCGATGTCCGGGTAGAGGCCGGCGTCGATCGACGTCACGTGGTACTCGGGGAACTGCTTGCTGAAGTCGTCCATGACCTCGCTCCGCCCGGCCAGCAGCTTGGCGCCGCAGGTGGCCATGGCTTCCTGCAGCACGCCATTGGGATGTGCCGAGATGAAGGCGAAGGCGTCGATGGCGCCATTGCAGAGCTGCTGCGGGTTGAGCGCGCTCGAGGCGTTCGAGACCGGCACGAAGTCGTCGAGGCTGTGCCCGACGCTCTCGAGGAAACGGGTCGCCGTGGCGAGGCTGCCGGAGCCGGGCGGGCCGAAGTCGACGGACCGGCCGAGCAGGTCATCGACCACCTCGATGCCGCTGTCCGGGGCGATGACGAGGGTCAGTTTCTCGAGCACGGTCGAGAAGAGGACGCGGAGATTGGGGTTCGGGCCCTCGACCTCGAAGGGCTTGGCGCCGGCCAGCGCCAGCGGCACGAGGTCCGCCTGGGCGATGCCGATATCGGCGGCACCAGCGCGCACCAGGCGCAGGTTGCTGACCGAGCCCTGGCTGCTCTCCGCGTGGCAGCTTTTCAGGCGCTCGCCCAGGTCCGGCCAGAGCAGGCGGCAGAACGAGCTGGAGAGCGCGAAGTAGAGACCGGTGACCCCACCGGCCGAGAAGCGCAGCGGACCGCCGGCCTCCTGGGCGCGCGGCGCCAGGGGGGCGACCACCAGGGCCAGCGCCAGACCGCCGGCCAGCAGCATCGAGCGACAGGCCCTGCTCATCGTTGGATCTCGAACTCACGTTGCGTACGGTAGAGGAAGCGCACCAGCTCGTAGTCGAAGGCCGAGCCGGTGCTGAAGTAGCGGAACGGCTGCGAATAGCGCGCATTGACGATGAAGAGCGCCATGACCGCCGGATTGAAGAAGACCACGTCGTTGATCTCGCGGCCCGGCGGCACGTAGACGCTGGCGGCGTAGTCGACGGCGAGCCCGGTGGCGTCGCGGGCACCGGAGGGGCCGAGCACCGGCAGCACGAGATACGGCCCGGCCGGCACGCCCCACCAGCCGAGCGTCTGGCCGAAGTCCTCGCGCCGCTCGGAGACACCGAGCTTGGTCGCGACGTCGAAGAAGCCGAGCACGCCGACCGTCGAGTTGACCGCGAAGCGGATCACGGCACGGCTCGCGATCTCCGGGCGCGCCTGCAGGAGGCCGTTATTGGCGTTGGTGACCTCGAGCAGGTTGTTGAAGAAATTGGAGACGCCAGTCCGTAGGAACTCCGGCACGACATAGCGGTAGGCATTGACGATCGGCAGCAGGACGTACGAATCGAGCTCGAAGTTGAAGCGGTAGATCGCCCTGTTCATGGGCTCCAGCGGGTCGGGCACGCTGGTCAGGAGCGGCTTCTCCTCGACCTTTTCGGGCTCCGCCGGATCGTTGGGGTTCTGGCCGCTCGCACTCTGGTTCGCTGCCGTCCGGCCGGTCAGCTCCGCCGGGTCGGAGGTGCTGCAGGCCGCAAGGGCCAGCAGCAGGAGGGCGGCTGCCAGCGCCCGGGGCGGCCTCACTGGCCCATCTCCGCGGCGCGGAAGTAGTTCTGGATGCGGGCCGCCACGTCGCGCTGGCGGTAATTGCCGCAATGCCCGCCGATCGGATAGATCACGAGGCGGTCGTCGAACACCCGCTCGAGGAACTCGAAGTCCTGGGCCCGCAGGATCAGGTCGTCGGCATTGGTGATCACGCCGACATTGTCGGCGCCGGCGAGATAGGACTCGATCGCGGCGAGGTCGGCGTCGGCGATCATCTGCTCCGCCGTGAGACCCGGCACCCGGGCGGCGAAGAACGGCGTGTAGATGTCCTCGAAATAGCGGGTGAAGCTGTATTGCTGCGAGCGGAGATAATAGTGCTCCAGCGGGGTGGTGGAGGTCAGGACCGTGCCCTTCGGCACGATCACGCCCGTTTCCGCCAGGACGTCGCTGGTGAACGCCATGGTGTTGGCGGACAGGCGAAAGGCGACGCCGATCAGCTTCTCGATCTCGGATGCCGACATGTCCAGCTCGGTATAGGTGCGGTAGATGAAGTCGCCCGAGAAATCGACGGGCTCGCCACCCTTGTAGAGCCGCCCGAACGCCGTCAGCACGGTGTTGATGAACTCGCGGACGTTGTTCCGCTCCTCGGCCGTGTCGGTCAGCAGCATGCCGTCGACCAGGCCGACCGAGGCGAAGACCGAGACGGCCGGGTTGAGCAGGAGCACCCGATTGAAGTTGAGGGCCTTCTCGCGCGAATCCAGCTCGGCGAGGAAGGCCGAGTAGGTGGCGCCGAGCGAGTAGCCGGTCAGGTTGATGCTCGTCACCTCGATCCGGTCCTCGACCATCTTGTAGGCCGCCTGCATCGCCCGGTAGAGGTCAACGGCATCATCCTTGAGCCGCCCCGGCACACCGGTAGTCGAGGCGTTCACCGTGAAATTCGGATGGGTCGGGTTCGGCAGGCCGATGACATGGAAGCCAGCGGCGTAGAGGATGCGCGCCAGCGACTGGTTGATGTCGGCATTGAAGGCGCCGCCGGTGCCGGCGATCACGAAGACCAGAGGTGCCGGGCCGGGCTGCTCGACGAGGCCGAACTCCATGCCGAAGCGCTGGAAGAAGTAGACCGGCGGGACCGGCCGATCGATCAGGTCGCGCACCGAGTAGATGTCGACGTTCTCGAACCGCACCAGCTCCGGCAGCTCCAGGGAGTTGGCCTGCGGCGTCTGGACGACGGTGGCGACCAGCGGGTCGACGAAGGGATAGTCGTAGGCATCCAGCCACTGCACGGCCCGGGCGGTGCCGGTGGAGGCGATGGCTAGGGCGGCCAGGAGGAGGAGGTGAAAGGCTCCCTGACGAAGCATGCGCATGAAATCCACCTGGTATCGACCGCTCTCTGTTCGCCCGTGCAAATGCCGGCTTGATGCTTTGCGGCTTGGCGTCTAACAGATCGCTCCTGCGTTGTCATCGCCCGAAGGCGATCGACCGGCAGCATGGGGCCCGGTGGCAGAGTGGTGATGCAGAGGACTGCAAATCCTTGCACGTCGGTTCGATTCCGGCCCGGGCCTCCATAGCCACCGTCTTTATGGCTTGGCACGTAAGGGTGGCGCGGCTATAGAGCGCGGCGTGTTCCCCGGTAGCTCAGTTGGTAGAGCAAGCGGCTGTTAACCGCTGTGTCGCTGGTTCGAGTCCGGCCCGGGGAGCCAACACCGGCCCCTGCCACGCCCCATATTCGGGCCCGCTAGGGCCCGCTCCTCCTCAGGAAAACTCGGTTGTACAGCCGCCTCTTGCGCCCGCGGGCGGCCGGGGCATGTTGCCGCACGGCTTCCGCCAGCGCGGGAGCACCATCATTGAATCGACCGTTGATCTGCGCGAAAGTTCGGGAATGACGACCCGGCCCCGATCCGGCCGGGGCCGTTGCCCTGGCGGAAGCCCTTGATGCCCTCTGAGAACTGGCGCGCCTTCCTAGAACGTGGTGGTGAGATGGGTGAGCTCATCCGCGCCCATGACTGGCCGAACCATCCGCTCGGGCCGCCGGAGGGCTGGCCGCAGTCCCTGCGCATGGCGATTCGCCTGATGCTCAACAGCGGGCATCCCATGTACATCTGGTGGGGGCCGGAGCTCTACTGCTTCTACAACGACGCCTACCGGCAATCGATCGGCCCCGAGCGACACCCCGGCTCGCTGGGTCGCCCGGGCCACGAGGTGTGGGAGGAGATCTGGGAAATCATCGGCCCGCAGATCCGCCACGTGATGTCCGGCGGCGGCGCCACGTGGCACGTCAATGCGCTCGTCCCGATCACCCGCAACGGCCGGCGCGAGGATGTCTACTGGACCTACAGCTACGGCCCCATCCACGACGAGAGGGCAGCGAACGGCGTCGGCGGCATCCTCGTCGTCTGCACGGAGACGACCGCCACGGTGATGGCCGAGAAGCGGCTGGCGGCGAAGAGCGAGCGCGAGCGCCGGCCTTTCGAGCAGGCACCCGGCTTCATCATCGTCATGGGCGGGCCGGACCACGTGGTCGAGTTCGTCAACAACACGCACCGGGAGCTCTTCAACAGCGCCGACTGGGTCGGCAAGCCCATCAGGGAGGCCTTTCCCAGCATCGAGGGCCAGGGCTTCTTCGAGCATCTCGACACGGTCTACACCACGGGCGAGAGCTTCGAGGCGGCGGGTGCGAAGGTCAGGTTCAGGCGATCGGCCGAGGCGGCGGAGGAGACCCGCTTCCTCACCTTCGTCTTCACGCCGTGGTTCGACGGGGACGGCGAGATCGCCGGCATCTTCTGCGAGGGCTTCGACATCACCGAGGCGCGCCACGGCGAGGTGGCGCTGCGCGAGAGCGAGGCTCTCCTGCGGCTCGCGACCGAGGCCGCGGCGATCGGCATCTGGGACTACCATCCGATCAGCGGCGACTTGCGTTGGGACCGCCGCTGCCGGGAGCTCTTCGGGATCTCGCAGGACACGGCGCTTTCCTACGAAGGCACGTTCCTCGCCGGCCTGCATCCCGACGACCGGGAACGCATCGACGCGGCGGTGCAGGCCGCCCTCGCACCCACCGGGTCCGGGTTCTACAGTGTCGAATTCCGCACCATCGGTATCGAGGACGGGGTCGAGCGCTGGCTCGCGGCCTCGGGCAATGCGATGTTCGAGGACGGCCGGGCGGTCCGGTTCGTCGGCACGCTCAGGGACATCACGCCGCGGGTCCGGGCTGATCGGCGGCTCGAGATCGTCAACAGCACCGGGGCGGCCATCGCCGCCGAGTTCGATCTGGCGAACATCGTCCAGACGGTGACCGACGCCGGTGTCGAGCTGACGGGGGCCCAGTTCGGTGCCTTCTTCTATAATGTCGTCGACGATGCCGGCGAGCACTACACGCTCTACGCCCTCTCGGGTGCGCCGCGCTCGGCCTTCGAGAAGTACCCCCTGCCGCGCAACACGCCGGTCTTCGCGCCGACCTTCAAGGGCGAGGGTCCAGTCCGCTCGGACGACATCCTGGCCGACCCCCGCTACGGCCGGATGGACACCTATCGAGGCATGCCGCCCGGCCATCTGCCCGTACGCTCCTATCTTGCCGTGCCCGTCGTGTCGCGCACCGGCGAGGTGCATGGCGGGCTCTTCTTCGGCCACGGCGAGGTCGGCGTCTTCCGGCCGGAGCACGAAGCGCTGCTGCTCGGCATTGCCGGGCATGCCGCCACGTCGATCGACAACGCCCGCCTGGTGCACGACCTGCAGTGGCTGAACGCCCATCTCGAGCAGCGCGTGACCGCGGAGGTCGCCGACCGGCTCAAGGCCGAGGAGATGCTGCGCCAGTCGCAGAAGCTGGAGGCCCTGGGCCAGCTGACGGGTGGTGTCGCCCACGACTTCAACAATCTGCTGATGGCGATCTCCTCCGGCATCAACATCATCGAGCGCAGCGACGACCGGGAGCGGCGCGCGATGATCCTCGGCCGCATGCGTGAGTCGATCGAGCGCGGGGCCAAGCTGACGCAGCAGCTCCTCGCCTTCAGCCGCAAGCAGGAGCTCAGGCCCGAGAGCGTCGCCCTGGCCGAGCTCCTGACCGGCATGAGCGAGCTTCTGGACCGCAGCCTCGGCCCCGGCATCCAGGTCGAGCTGGACGTCCCGGCCGAGCTGGCGCCGATCCACGTCGATCGCACCGGCCTGCATCTGGCCGTGCTCAACCTGCTCGTGAACGCGCGCGACGCGATGGAGGCGCGCGGCACGATCGTGATCCGGGCGCGCAACGGCGCGCCGCATGATCCTGCCGCCGCCTGCGTCAGCCTTGCCGTCATCGATACCGGCGTCGGCATGAGCGACGAAACGAAGGAGCGCGTGTTCGAGCCCTTCTTCACCACGAAGACGGAGGGCAAGGGTTCGGGCCTCGGCCTCGCCCAGGTGCACGGGTTCACCCAGCAGTCGGGCGGCCATGTCGAGATCGTCTCGGCGCCGGGGCAGGGCGCGACGGTGACCCTGGTCCTGCCGATGAGCCAGGCCGGTCAGGAGAACCCGTCGACCGACGCGGCGGAGCCCGGCCTCGCAGCCGCGGACGAGCCCGGCCACATGCTGCTGGTCGAGGACAATGACGAGGTCGCTTCCATGGCGGCGGAGATGCTCGAGGACCTCGGCTGGCGCGTCGCGCGAGTCGACAATGCCCAGGCCGCCCTCGACCTCGTGGAGGAGCATGGGGGGATCGACCTCGTGTTCTCCGACATCATGCTGGCCGGCGGCAGGAACGGCCTCGACCTCGCCGCCGAGCTGCGCACCCGAAACCCGGACCTGCCGGTCGTGCTGACCAGCGGCTACTCGGCCTCCTTCCACCAGGCGGCGAAAGCCGCTGGGCTGCCGCTCATCGCCAAGCCGTTCGACCTCGAAGCGCTGCAGGCGGCATTGCGGCAGGCCCGCTCGCGGCAGCCGGCCTAGCTCGGGCCAGCCGCCTGGCCATGCGCCCGCCGCAGGGCGTCGGCGGCAGCCACTTCGATCCGCAGCTTGGCGCTGACCTCGTCGAGGTCCACCTCGGCCGCCGAGCCGGGGGCGAAGCCGCAGTCCGGATTGAGGGTGATGCGCTCGGGCGCCACGTGGCGCAGTGCCTGCTCCACCCGGTCGACGACGGTCTGCAGCGGATCGATGACGCCGGGCGTCACGCCGACGCAGCCGAGGCCGATTTCCAGGTCCGGCCGGAAGCCGGCGAGGACCGACATGTCGCCCGAGCCCGGGGTCGAGAACTCGATCGTCAGGTGGTTCACGGCGAGCCGGTTGATCTGCTCGAGGATGGCCGCATAGCCGCCCTTGTGGTCCTTCTCGCCACGGGCCCTGGCACCGGCGCGGCGGCAGAGATGGAGGGCGATGGTCGGGCCGCTGATGCCGTCGACCAGCTCGTTGACCATGTCGACCGAGAAGTCGGCGGCCTCGTCCGGGTCGGCGTAGGCCTCGCGGATCTCCGGATCGACGAAGAGGCAGAGATGCGGGTCGTCGATCTGGATGATGTCGACTCCGGCATCGGCGAGTAGCTCGATCTCGCGCCTGAGCGATGGCACGCAGGCGCGGATGAAGTCCCGCCGGTCCGGGTAGGCGGCGCTCGAGTGCGTCTCGGACCACAGGCGCTCGCCGAGCAATGCCGGCGCCGGCAGCGTCACCTTGATGCGGCGCCGGGTGATCTCGCGAAGGAAGCGCGCCTCCCGTGCGATGAAGCCGCCGGGCTTGAGCTCGAGCCGCTCCCTGACGACGGTCCAGGGCCGCCCGTCCGCCGGGTTGGTTCCCACCTCGAAGCCGTGCGCCAGCTCGGCGATCACGCCGATATAGGAGAGGCGGCGCCACTCTCCGTCGGTCACCACGTCGAGGCCGGCTGCTTCCTGCAGGGCAACCACCTGGCGGATCGCCTCGTCCATCGCCGGCGAGTCGGTCTCGCCCCGGTTGACCATGGCGCGGACCTCGGGCGGTCGCGGCATGGAGCCGACGACCGAGGCAGGAAAGAGTTCCGTCATCGGCTCAGCCCCTCCACAGTTCCTGGGCCAGCGACAGGTCCTCCTGGGTGTCGATCTCCCGGTACTGGCCATTGGTCTCGACCTGGTCGAACGTGACGCCGGCCTCGATCATCTCCTGGAAGAGATGGATCAGGTACGCCTTGTCGAACCGCTCCGCCTCGCGGAACCGGCCGCCGGCGGCGCGTTCGCGGGCGCGATGGAAATGCGCACGGAGCAGGCGCGCGCCCTCGAGCGAGAAGCGGACGACGCCGATGAACTCGCCGGTCGCCTCGGCTTCCGGAATGCTCCGCTGGACGCGCCGCACACGGCTGCCGTCGGCGATGACCTTCTCCGCATCGTCCGGCGGGTGCTGGGTGCGGTGCCGGTAGTGCTCGCGCCAGTCCGTGTCGACGCCGAGCACGATGTCGCCCGGGGCGGCGAAGAGGCGGCGGACGATGTCGGCGGAGAAGAGGATGTCCGAGTAGCAGGCGACGAACGGCCGATCCATGAGGTCCTCGGCGCACATCAGCGAGCGGAGAATGTTGTTGTTCGCCCAGTCCCGGTTGTGGCGCAGGGTCAGCGCCGGATAGTGGCTCTCGATCGCCTCGACCAGATAGCCGCCGATGAAGCAGATGTCGTCGGCACCACCCTCGGTCAGCGCCTCGATGGTCCAGTCGAGCAGCCGTCGGCCCTGCACCTCGGCGAAGCACTTGGGGCCGTTGGCGGTGGTCGGCATCAGCCGCTGGCCACGGCCGGCGCCGATGATGATCGCCCGGTTGCCGGTCACCATGGGCGGGCCCCGGGCCGCGGGGCGGACAGTTCTTCAGGCATGGACGTTCTCCTAGCGCCGCGGCTCGCGGATGGATTTCAGGCCTTCCGGCCCTGCCTGGATGCCGGTGAGCGTCCGCTCCATGTGCTCCATCCGCCAGGTCAGCAGGCGCTGGGCGTAGTCGCGCACCGTTGCGGCATGGGCCGGATCGTCGGCCAGGTTGCGCATCTCGTGCGGATCTTCCCCAAGATCGAAGAGGAGCGGCGGCAGGGTCGGGAAATGGACATACTTGAAACGCTCGTCGCGGATCGCTGCGAGGCAGCACTGCGCCATCCTCAGGCCCAGCGTCTTCTGCGGCGCCTGCGAGTACACCTCGCGGAAGTCGTGCTCGTAGTGGATCGCGTCGCGCGGCCGGGGCGGGGTCTCGCCCCGGAGATAGGGCAGCAGTGATTCGCCGTCCCAGGTTTCGGGAATCTCGGCGCCGAGCCAGTCGAGGATGGTCGGCACCACGTCGATCGATTCGGTGAAGTCCTGGACCAGGCTGCCGCGCGTCGCTTCGGCGCCGGGCGCCTTGATGATCAGGGGGATGTGGTAGGCCGTGTCGAAGAAGCCGGCCTTGCCGAGCAGCCAGTGGTCGCCGAGCTGCTCGCCATGATCGGAGGTGAAGATGATCAGCGTATCCTCGTACTGGCCGGTCTTCTTCAGGTAACGGACGAGCTCGCCGAAGTGGTGGTCGGTCTCGCTGATCATGCCGTAATAGGTGGCGCGCACCTGGCGGATGTCGGCCTCGTCGAGGTCGGCGACGAGGCCCCGGCCGGCGCGAATGTAGTCGATCTGCTTCGTGTGCCGCAGCAGGTAGGCGAGCAGGGGATGCCGGCCTGCTGCGGCCTCGAGGCTGGGCTCCCGGACCGGCGGCGGCACGTCGTCGGGGCCGAAGCGGGTGTTGTAGGGGGCCGGGGCGATGAAGGGCGGGTGCGGCGCCAGGGCGGCGACATGCATGAACCAGTCCTGGTCCCGCCGCACGCTCAGGTAGTCGATCGCCCGGTCGGTGAGGAAGGCCGTCGGGCTGTGCTCGGCGGCGAAGCGCGCCGGGGCGGCATTGACGATCGGCGCTGCAGCACCTTCGGCCGGCAGCCAGAAGTCCTCGGGGTCGTCGGGCAGGTCGTAGCCCAGGGCCTCGACCCAGCTCATGTAGGGCGAGTTCCAGGGCAGGCCCGGGGCCAGCGCGTCGAAGCCCTGCATGACGCCGTGATGGTCGCGGAAGAGCGGGTCATGGGGCGAGAAGACGCGGGGGTCGGGCACGTTGCTGGTGTAGCCCAGCATGCCGGGCGCGATGCCGGCCTTGCGCAGCTCGTAGGCGATGTTGGTGTGGCGGGCGTCCAAGGGGGTGCCGTTGCGCACCACCCGGTGGTTCATCTGGTAGAGCCCGGTCAGCATCGAGGTGCGGGCCGGCCCGCAGGGGCTGGTGGTCGAGTAGTGGCGCCGGAAGGTGACGCCGTCGGCGGCCAGGGCGTCGAGATTGGGGGCATCGACGCAGGGATGGCCCAGGCCGGTCATGGTGTCGCCGCGCCACTGGTCCGCCACATAGAAGAGGACGCGCCGTCGTCTCTGCACATTGGTCATGCTGCGGCCTTTCGGTCCTCGTCGATCGTGTGGAGCCGGCGCCCGGACGCGGCATCGAAGACGTGCAGGTCAGCCGGGTTCACGGCCAGCGGGATGACGTCGCCACGTCTGGCATCGGCACTGCCCGGCAGGCGGACCGTGGAGGTCTCCGTCTCGTCGAAGAGTCGGCCATGCACCAAGAGATCGGCGCCGAGCGGCTCGACCAGGGCCACCTCCAGCACGCCGATCGCATCCTGGCCATCGGCCCGGGTCGGCAGGAGATGCTCGGGGCGAATGCCGAGCGTGACGGCCGAGCCGGCCTCGCCCTGGACCATTGTGCCGAGCGCCACGGTCGTGCCGGCGAGCGCCACCGAGCGCCGGTCGGCCCCGAGCGTGCCCGCCGTGAAGTTCATTGCCGGCGAGCCGATGAAGCCCGCGACAAACGCCGTTTCCGGTCGGGCATAGACCTCCATCGGCCGGCCGACCTGCTGGGCCACGCCGGCATTCATGACCACCAGCCGGTCGGCCATGGTCATGGCCTCCACCTGGTCGTGGGTCACGTAGAGGCTGGTGGTGCCCAGCGTCTGCTGCAGCTTCTTGAGCTCGAGCCTGGCATGGGCGCGCAGCTTGGCGTCGAGGTTGGAGAGCGGCTCGTCGTAGAGGAAGACCTGCGGCTCGCGCACGATCGCCCGGCCCATGGCGACGCGCTGCCGCTGCCCGCCCGAAAGCTGGCGCGGCTGGCGGTCGAGCAGCTCCTCGATCTGCAGGATGCGCGCCGCCTCGGCGATGCGGCGGTCGATCTCCGGCCCCGGCGTGCGGCGATTCTTCAGCCCGTAGGCGAGATTCTGGCGCACCGTCATGTGCGGGTAGAGGGCATAGTTCTGGAAGACCATGGCGATGTCGCGCTCGCCGGGCTCGAGCCCGTTGACCACCCGCCCGCCGATCCGGATGTCGCCTGCCGTGAGTGTCTCGAGCCCGGCGCAGAGGCGAAGCAGCGTGGACTTGCCACAGCCTGACGGGCCGAGCAGCGCCAGGAGCTCGCCGTCCTCGATCTTGAGGTCCAGCCCTTCGATGGCCACGACCCCGCCCGCATAGACCTTGCGGACACCCTGGAGCTCGACGTCAGGCATCGGGGCTATTTCTCACTGTCGACGAGCCCCTTCAGGAACCAGCGCTGCAGGAAGAGGATCACGAGCACGGGCGGGGTCAGCGCGATCAAGGCGCCCGCCATGACCACGTTCCACTCGGGAATGGCGTCCATGCTCGGCATCATCCGGTTGAGGCCGATGACGATGGTGTTCATGTTCTCCTCGGTCGTGACCAGCAGCGGCCACAGGTATTGATTCCAGCCGAAGATGAACATGATGACCGCAAGTGCGGCGATGTTGGTTCGGCTGAGTGGCAGCAGGATGTCGAAGAAGAAACGCAGAGGTGTCGCCGAATCGATCTTGGCTGCCTCGGCCAGTTCGTCCGGAATGGTCATGAAGAACTGGCGGAAGAGGAAGGTGGCGGTGGCCGACGCGATCAGCGGCAGGATGAGACCTTCATAGGTATTGAGTAGGTTCCAGCGCAGCCGGATGTCGACCATGCCGCCCGTCACGGTCTCGATGAGCCAGATGAACGGGGTCAGCGCATTGGCGGTGACTTCGTAGGTCGGCACGATCCGCACCTCGACCGGGAGCATCAGCGAGACGAAGATCAGGGCGAAGGCGGTCTTGCGGAACGGGAAGTTGAAGTAGGTGATGGCGAAGGCCGAGAGGATCGAGATGGAGATCTTGCCGAAGGCGATGCCGCTGGCCATCACCATCGAGTTGAAGAGCTGGCGGCCGAGATCCTCGCGCTGCCAGGCGGTGGCGAGGTTGGCGAAAAGCTGGTCGCCCGGCAGCCAGGGCATCGGCGCCGAATTGACCGCACCGACCGGCAGGGTCGCGGCGACGAAGGCGAGATAGACCGGCAGCAGCACGAGCGCGATGCAGAGCACGAGGAGCACGTGGGTCAAGACGTCGAGGATCGGGGTGCGCTCGATCATGACTTGTAGTGCACCATGCGCTCGACATAGCGGAACTGGATGAAGGTGAGGATGATGACGAAGCCCATCAGGATCACCGACTGGGCCGAGGACGAGCCGAGGTCGAGGCCGACGAAGCCGTCCCGATAGACCTTGTAGACGAGGATGCTGGTGGCCCCGCCCGGGCCGCCGTCGGTGGTGGTGTCGATGATGCCGAACGTGTCGAAGAAGGCGTAGACGGAGTTCATGACGAGCAGGAAGAACGTCGTCGGCGAGAGCAGTGGCAGGACGATGGTGAAGAGCCGCTTGACGGGGCGGGCGCCGTCGATCGCCGCGGCCTCGATGATCGAGCGGGGGATCGATTGCATGCCGGCGAGGAAGAAGACGAAGTTGTAGCTGATCTGCTTCCAGGCCGAGGCGAGCACGACGAGCGCCATGCCGTCGACGCGGTCCAGCGTCGGATCCCAGTGGATGCCGAGCTGCTTGTTCATGAGATAGGCGAGGACACCCATGGTCGGGTTCAGGAGGAAGAGCCAGAGGGCGCCGGCCGTTGCCGGGGCCACGGCGTAGGGCCAGATCAGCAGCGTCTTGTAGAGGGCGGTGCCGCGGATCACCCGGTCGGCGAAGATGGCGAACAGCAACCCGAGCGAAAGCGCCAGGCCGCCGGTCAGGACGCTGAAGACGATCGTGACCCTGATCGAGTCCCAATACTCACGACTATTGAACAGGCGCGTGAAGTTCTCGAACCAGACGAAGGTCGAGGTGTTGCCGAAGGCGTCGGAGATCATGAAGGACTGGATCAGCGCCTGGGCCGCCGGCCAGAAGAAGAAGACGAACAGCACCAGGAACTGCGGCAGCAGCAGGAGATAGGGCAACCAGCGATTG
>JAUIID010000312.1 GCA_030431615.1 Alphaproteobacteria bacterium | reverse complement strand
CCATCCGGTCGAGGTTCGGCGTGATCATGTGGTCGTGGCCGAGTGCCTTGATCGTGTCGTGCCGCTGCTGGTCGGTGATGATGAAGACGATGTTCGGCTTGGCCATGGCACGATCCGCATGCTGGAAGGAGAGGGCGTTCCGTCAGCCGGCGGTCGTCACCGGCTCTGGTGCCTTGCTAATGCATGGGCGGTTCGGCCGCCATGCATTCCAGCGCATCTTCTGGAGGCCGGGATTCCGGCGTATCATCGAAAGGTTGGCTCGATACTCGAACAGATGTTGTCCAGCAGGGAGATTCCTCATGGCTCATCACGATGTGTCGGATCCGGCCTCCTGGGATCCCGAGCTCGATGCCGTCAAGGCGGCGCCCAGGCATCACAAGGTGATCTTCGAGAACGACAACCTGCGCGTGCTCGAGGTGACGCTGGAGCCCAATGACGAGGAGCCGGTGCATCATCACCGCTGGCCCTCGGTCTTCGTCCTCGACCAGATCAAGCCGCCGGTCACGGACATCGCCCCCGACGGCGAGCGGCTGCCACCGCATCGCGATATCATCAAGGCACTCGAGGCGTGGAACGGGCAGGGCTGCCTCGTCGTCAACATGTCACCGCAGCCGCCTGGCCGGGTGCTGAACGAGTCGGACACGACCGCACACGGCATCCGGATCGAGATGAAGAACATGGGCTGAGCGGGCTGCAGCAGCGCGCCCGGCCCCCTTGCCGCATCCGACCGGTCCCACCCGGCTCGCCGCGAGCCGGGCGGCAATTTGTGGCCGTTCGCCGACGCCAGGGTCTCGGTACCACATCACTTCGCCCACCCGATCTCGACATACGCAAAACTGATTGATTTAACGTGGGAGCACCGCCATTTTTCCCGCGTTCGGGAAGCTGCCCAATACTTGGGCACCAAGGCCGGGAACCTGAACGGCGGGTCAGACGCGACTTCTGCAGAAGTGTGCGTGTTCTGCTGCAGTCCGTCGACAATCCCCGGGCTTTGGAATTGGATTCTGTCAGGGGGGATTAAATGGCCGAAGAATACCGTATCGATCAGTTCTTTCTTTTGCATGCGGCGCGCGCTGACCAGTGGCGCGAGGTCCTGACGGCGGCGGATGACTGGGCCAAGGGCTCGGGCAGTGCCGCCAAGGTCGAGGAAGAGCTGCGTGACGTCGCCCTGATCGAGGAATTCCACGCCTATCCCGGCATGCGCCTGATGGCGCGGCTGCGCGAGCGGCTGGCGGCGGGCGATTCCAGCGCGGTTGCCGGCATGGTGCGGATCTTTGCCGACGCCATCCTGACCCACGGCTACGCCCAGCAGGTCGACAGCGAGCATGCGGCGGACGGCGGCGAGGAGTTTCCCGAGGTCGTCCCGAGCGTCATGTCGCGCGGCGAGCGTCGCCGGCCCTATTTCGAGGTGTTGCTCGTGACGCCGCAGCCGGCGTCGCGTTGGCCCGGCCTCGCGGCGGAATTTCGCCGCCTGCGCCGCACCGAGGACCAGTTCGTCTACGAGCCCGTGATCGTCGGCAGCTTCGAGGACGCGCTCTGCGCCGCCCTCGTCAACCCCCGGCTCCTGGCGGTCATCGTCTCCGAGGGCTTCACCTTCCGCTCGACCCACGACGCGCCGGTGCTGAGGAGCATTCTCGACAAGACTGTCGGCAAGATCGAGCCGACCGCCTCGACGCTGGCCCTGGCCAACTGGCTGAAGCGGCTGCGGCCCGAGCTCGACCTCTACGTCGTCTCCGACCGTGATGTCGAAAGCCGCGCCGCGGCTAGGGAATCCGCTTGCGTTCGCCGCATCTTCTACGCCGTGGAAGAGGTGCTCGAGCTCCACCTCTCGGTCATGGAAGGCGTGCAGGCCCGCTACGAGACGCCCTTCTTCGACAACCTGAAGCGCTACGCCCAGCGGCCCATCGGCACCTTCCATGCCCTGCCCATCGCGCGCGGCAAGTCGGTGTTCCGGTCGAGCTGGATTCGCGACATGGGCGAATTCTACGGCATCAACCTCTTCCTCGCCGAGAGCAGCGCCACGACCGGCGGGCTGGACAGCCTGCTCGAGCCCACGGGCAACATCAAGAAGGCGCAGGAGCTGGCGGCCCGCGCCTTCGGCGCCGACCACGTCTTCTTCGTCACCAACGGCACCTCAACCAGCAACAAGATGGTGGTGCAGGCGCTGGTCGCCCCGGGCGACATCGTCATCGTCGACCGCAACTGCCACAAGTCGCACCATTACGGCCTGGTGCTGTGCGGCGGCCAGCCGATCTATGTCGAGGCCTACCCTCTGACGCAGTACTCGATGTATGGCGCCGTGCCTTTGAAGGCGATCAAGTCGGCGCTGCTGGCGCTCAAGGACGAGGGCCGCCTCGACCGCCTGCGCCTGCTCGATCTCACCAACTGCACCTTCGACGGCCACATGTACAACACGCGGCGCGTCATGGAGGAGTGCCTGGCGATCAAGCCGGACCTCATCTTCCTCTGGGACGAGGCCTGGTCGGGCTTCGCCCGCTGGTCGCCCTTCCTCCGCCCGCGCACGGCCATGGGTGCGGCGGCCGACATCGAGGCGTGGATGGCCGACCCGGCCTCGGTCGCGGCCTACGAGAAGCAGCAGAAGGCGCTGGGTCCGAAGCCGACGAACGAGCAGCTGCTCGAGACCCGGCTCATCCCCGATCCGCGCCAGGTCCGGCTCCGCGTCTACCAGACCAACTCGACCCACAAGTCGATGTCGGCGATCCGCCAGGGCTCCATGGTGCTGGTGAAGGACGTCGACTACCCGAAGGTCGAGAGCCAGTTCCACGAGGCGGTCTTCACCCATGCCTCGACCAGCCCCAACCAGCAGCTCATCGCCGGCCTCGACGTGGCCCGCCGGCAGATGGAGCTGGAGGGCTACGGCCTCGTCATGAACGCCATCTCGATAGCACTCCGGATCAGGACGGCCGTGAACAGCCATCCGCTGATCTCGAAGTATTTCCGCGTGCTCGGCGCCGACGAGCTGATCCCGGCCGCCTATCGCCAGTCGGGCTTCAAGGACTACCTGACGCCCGGCACCACCTGGGGCGACATCGTCCGGTCGATGCGCGAGGA
>JAUIID010000121.1 GCA_030431615.1 Alphaproteobacteria bacterium | reverse complement strand
CTACGACTTCGACATCATCATTCTCGACCTGCGCCTGCCGGACATCGACGGCTACGAGGTGGTCCGCCGCCTCCGGGCGAGCCGGGTGCAGACGCCGGTCCTGATCCTCTCCGGCCGCAGCGACCCGACCGACAAGGTCCGGGGCCTGACCAACGGTGCCGACGACTACCTGACCAAGCCCTTCAACAAGGCGGAGATGCTGGCGCGCATCCACGCCATCGTTCGGCGCGCCAAGGGCCACTCGGAATCGGTGATCCGCACCGGCAAGCTGCTCGTCAACATGGACAGCCGCTCGGTCGAGGTGGATGGCCAGCGGCTGCACGTCACCGGCAAGGAATACAACATCCTGGAGCTGCTCTCGCTGCGCAAGGGCACGACGCTCACCAAGGAGATGTTCCTCGACCACCTCTATGGCGGGATCGACGAGCCCGAGCTCAAGATCATCGACGTCTTCATCTGCAAGCTCAGGAAGAAGATCGCGACTGGCACGGGTGGCCAGCACTATATCGAGACGGTCTGGGGCCGGGGCTATGTGCTGAAGGATCCCGAGCCGCGCAGCGAGACGGTGATACCGCCCGAAACGACTTCCGCCACCGCAGCGGTCGCCTAAGGGTCGCCTGAGCCCCCGCCCGGGGCCAGCCACCGGCCGGCGGCCGCGCGACCCTGGTCGGCGACGGCTATCCGCCGGACTGCAGGCGGGCGGCGGTCAGCGTGTTGCGCATCAGGCAGGCAACGGTCATCGGCCCGACCCCGCCCGGCACCGGCGTGATGGCGCCGGCGACCTTCTCGGCCTCGGCAAAGGCGACGTCACCGACAAGGCGGCTGCCGCCATCCTCGCCCTCGATGCGGTTGATGCCGACATCGATGACGGTGGCGCCGGGCTTCACCCAACCGCCCCGGACGAGCCCCGGCCGGCCGACAGCGGCGACCAGGATGTCGGCGCGGCGACAGACGTCCGCCAGGTCCCGGGTGCGGGAATGCGCCACCGTGACGGTGCAGTCGGCGGCGAGGAGGAGAGCCGCCAGCGGCTTGCCGACGATGTTGGAGCGGCCGACGATGACGGCCTCCTGGCCCTTGAGCCCGTCCGCTCCCAGGGTCTGGCGCAGGAGATGCAGGCAGCCGAGCGGCGTGCAGGGCACGAGCAGCCGGTCGGGGTCCGGCCGCGTGGCGCTGAAGAGCGCACCGACATTGGCCGGATGAAAGCCGTCGACATCCTTGGCCGACGAAATGGCGAGCAGCACCTGCGCCTCGTCGATCGTATCGGGCAAGGGCAGCTGGACCAGAATGCCGTGCACGTCCGGATCGCCGTCGAGCTCGCCGATCCGCTCGAGGAGTGCCGCGGTACCGATCTCGGCCGGCAGCTCGATCAGCCGGGCGGCGATGCCGGCGGCCTCCGCCATGCGCGTCTTGGTCCTGACATAGGCGCGGCTCGCCGGATGGTCGCCGACGATGACCACGGCGAGGCCGGGCCGCACATCCTGCTCCGCCAGGAGGGCCTCGACCTCCCGGCCGACCTCGGCTCGCAAGGCCTGTGCCGCCGCCTTGCCGTCGATGATCATCGCCATGGCACCCGTTTCCCTGTCCGTCACGCCGATAGAAAGGCTCTCACTTCATCGACCAGCCGTGACTGACGATCATCGACTGGCCGGTGAGCGCGTTGGTCGGGAAGGCGGCGAGGACATGGGCGACCTCGGCGACGTCCTCGATCGTGGTGAACTCGCCGTCGACCGTCTCGCCGAGCATGATCTTCTTGACCACCTCCTCCTCGGAGACGCCGAGGCTCTTCGACTGCTCGGGGATCTGCTTGTCCACCAAGGGCGTGCGGACGAAGCCCGGGCAGATGACGTTGGCGCGAACGCCATGCGCCGCACCCTCCTTGGCGATGACGCGGGAAAGGCCGAGGAGCCCGTGCTTGGCGGTGACATAGGCCGACTTGAGCGGCGAGGCCTCCCACGAGTGCACCGAGCCCATGAAGATGATCGAGCCGCCGCCCGCCTCGTACATGTGCGGCAGGCAGGCCTTCGAGGTGAGGAAGGCGCCGTCCAGATGGATCGCCAGCATCTTCTTCCAGTCGGCGAACGGGAAGTCCTCGAGCTTGTGGACGATCTGCACCCCGGCATTCGAGACCAGCACGTCGACCCGGCCCCATTCCTCGGCGACCCGGGCGACGCCGGCGTTCACCTGGTCCTCGTCGGTGACGTTCATGGCGACCCCGATGGCCGATCCCGGCCCCCCGGCGCCGAGCTCGGCGGCGGCCTGGTCGGCAGCGTCGGCCCGCAGGTCCGCGATCGCCACCCTGGCACCGTCGGCGATGAAGCGCCGGGCGATGCCCTTGCCGATGCCGCTCGCCGCACCGGTGATGATGCAGACCTTGTCCTTCAAGTTCATGAGCTCGATTCCTCGTGGCGAGCCGCAAGGGTGACGGATCACGACCCGCCGCGGCCAGCGTCTCGGTGGCGAATATGGCGGATGCCCCCGACCCTGTCGCCGGTCAACGCCGCCCGTCGCAACAACCGCCAAAGCCTACCGCACCAGCCGTGCCGGCACCACCACCGGCGGCCAGCAGTGGCACGGCGGCACCGCGCCGGCTATGCAGTGGTCCGGGAGGATCGAAAGGGCGGGTGCCCCGCCCCGAGCGTCCGTCCTTCGTCATATCGAGAGACGACATGCACCGACAATCGCCGATCCGGTTCGAGCCCGGCGTCCCGTGTCGCCGGCCGGTCCGATGAGCGGCCAGTTGAGCCGAAAACAGCGCCGGCTCACCGGCGAGGCGCGGGTCGAGGCCATCGTCGGCCACGCCATCGATGTCTTCGCCGAGCATGGCTTCGACATCGGCACACGGGCACTGGTCACCGAGCTGCATGTCAGCCAGGCGCTGCTCTATCGCTATTTCCCGAGCAAGGCGGCACTGATCGAAGCCGTGCTGGAGCGGCTCGCCGCCAGCCGCTGGCGGGCCGAATGGGAACATCTGCTGGCGGCGTCCGAGCTGCCGCCCGACCAGCGCCTGACACGGTTCTACACGGCCTATCTGAACGGCACCGACCGGGCGGCCATGCGCCTCTTCCTGCGCGCCAGCCTGGAGGGACGGGGCGTAGCGCGCAGGCTCGGTGCCAGCCTGACCGGCCGCATCCTCGGTCCCGTCATCGACGGGCTGCGCCGCGAGGCGGGGCTCGAGCCCCTGGCCGGCCGGCCGCTTGCGGACGCCGAGCGCGAGCTCGCCATGGGGCTGCACGGCGGCCTCGTCTTCCTCGCGATCAGGAAGCACGTCTACGGCTACCCCCTGCCGGACGACCTCGGGCCGCTCGTCGAGCGCCAGATCAGGGTCTGGCTGCCCGGCGCTGTCGCGGAGATCCGCCGGCTCGCCGCTACTGGCGGAGATGCGGGTAGAAGCTGAAGGTGTAGTCCTCGGCCGCCTGCGGCTTGTGGCATTCGAAACAGCCGTCATAGGTGGCATCGGCCTTGAGCGAGCCGTCGGGCAGGAACCGGGCGTACTCCCATTCACCGTTGCGCACGGCTTCCGGATAGTCCGCCCCCCAGCCCGGCGCCTTCGCCATGACGAAGATGTTGGTCACCTCGTCCGTCGGGACCAGCCGGCCGCTGGCGTCGGTCACCGGGGTCTCGCCCTCGAGCACCGCCTTGTGGTCCTCCATGACCAGCACCGTGCCATGCGGCAAGGGCGCCTCGGGCGTCGCGGCGGCAGCCGTCTCCGGGTTGACATACATGAATCGGACGATCTTGCGGTCCGGCTTGTCGATCGTCGTGTAGCGAACGAACGTGTCCGCATAACCTTCGGGAAAGGCGACCAGATCCGCCCCGGCGATGGCTGCCGTCGGCAGCAGCAGGGCGAACGTGGCAGCGAGACGTCGCGTGACAGGGGACATGGCGATGACCTCCCTTTGCCTGGAAGGTCGACCATTCGCCTCGCCCAACAAGTTGTCAATCGATCACTTATGGATGGCGTTCACGTCCCGGCGAGGCGGTCGTGGCCCGGTCCTCGGCGCGAAGTGGCTCTCGCGGCCGATGATTGACGGACCTAGCGTCGCGCGCCCACCCAGATCCGAGAAGGCCGGTCGCATGGTGAATTCCGTATCCCCGACATCCCCGCTCGAGCGGCTGCCGAGCGGCCGGCTGCCGAGCCGCAGCACGTTCGAGGGGCGATTCGCCAGCGTCGAGCCGCTCGATCCCCTGCGGCACGGCGCCGAGCTCTTCGCCGCCGCCCGCGATCCCGGCATCTGGGACTGGCTCGCCTACGGCCCCTTCGCCGACGCGGCCGCCATGCGGCTCTGGCTGGAGCAGCGCGCAGCCTCGGCGGACCCGCTCTTCTTCGCCATTCGTGACCGGACGGACGGCTTGGCCAAGGGCATGTGCGCCTGGCTGCGCCTCGATCCGCCGAACGGGGTAATCGAGATCGGCCATATCTGGCTCGGTGACGAACTGCAGCGCACGCCGGCCGCGACCGAGGCGCTGTTCCTGCTCTTTCGCCATGTCATGGACGAGCTCGGCTATCGGCGGCTCGAATGGAAGTGCGACAGCGGGAACGCGAGGAGCCGCCGGGCGGCGGCGCGCTTCGGCTTCACCTTCGAGGGCATCTTCCGCCAGCACCTGATCGTCAAGGGCAGGAACCGCGACACGGCCTGGTTCAGCCTGCTCGACCACGAATGGCCCGCGGCCCGCGCCGGATTCGAGCGCTGGCTGGCGCCGGAGAACTTCACGGGCGATGGCCGGCAGGTCCGCTCTCTCGCCGCCTGCCGGGCCGCCGGCTGAAGCTCGGTCCTAGTCGTCGATGATCGTCTGCCGCAGCTGCCGCCAGCGCCAGCGCACCAGCCCCCAGGGCAAGAGCGCGGCGGCAGCCACGATGGCAGCGCCGAGCGCCCAGGAGCCAGGCGGTACCGGCTCGCCGGTGGCGTAGGCCTGGGCCAACGCCACGCCGACGAATCCGGCACCTGCCAACGCACCGACGACCGCGCCGATTCGACCCATGAGCCGGTAGCGCTGCCGCTGGACATAAGCCGTATGCACACGCTTCTCGACTATGACACTATCCCCATGGGCCAGAGCGGAAACCACAGGTTAGACTATATTGCGACGCAGCAATCGCAAGACCGATAACGCGGTTATTCGCAGTACCCTGATATGCAGTTACCAGCTCCCGGTGTTCGGCATCGAGGCCCAGGGTTCGGCCGGCGCCTTGGCCTCGCCCTTCTGCAGGAGCTCGAAGGAGATGTTGTCGGGCGAGCGGACGAAGGCCATGTGGCCGTCGCGCGGCGGCCGGTTGATGGTGACGCCGCTGTCCATCAGGCTCTGGCAGGTGGCGTAGATGTCATCCACCTCGAATGCCAGATGGCCGAAATTGCGGCCGCCCGTGTAGTTCTCCGGGTCCCAGTTCCAGGTCAGCTCGAGGAGCGGCGCCTTGGTCTCGCGGCCGGAGGCCTCGTCCTCGCTGGCGGCGAGGAAGACCAGGGTGAAGCGGCCCTTGTCGTTGGTGATGCGACGGACCTCGGTCATGCCGAGCTTGTTGCAGTAGAAGTCGAGCGACTGGTCGAGATCCGTCACCCGGACCATGGTGTGCAGATAGCGCATGGCGCCTACCCCCTTTGAAAGTTGCTTGCCTGCGGCCCTCTACTTAAGGCCTCGGGCGGGCGAGACCAGAGCCCCGGGCCGGGGCTCAGGGCAGAAAGCGGCTCTTGAGCGGCGTGCCGGTCCACAAGGTCACGAGATGGGCGAGGCTGATCAGCACCACGAGCACGCCCAGGATCAGGACCGGCACCGGCGGCAGCACCGGCAGCTCGCCCAGGTCCCGCGGCCGCCGCTCGAGCCAGGCGGCCCAGCCACAGAGGGCCAGGCCGGCGGCGGCCAGCAGCAGGGTCGGCATCAGGCTCAAGGCATCTCCGCTCGGCTCGCAGCCTCACCCGGCTGCGGCCGCGCTCCATAGCGCAGTTTCACACACCGGTCAGCAACGGCAGACCGCTGGCGAAGAGCTCGAGCTGGTCCTCCGCCTCGACCGGCGGCACGAACAGGTCGCTGCGCAGGCCGAGGCTCCGCCGCTGCAGGTTGTGCCGTTCGAGCGCCCGCTCGAAGCGGCGGCGGATGAGCTCGGCGATGGGGCCCCGGCCGCGCATCCGGCTGCCGAATGCCGGGTCGTTCAGCCGCCCCTCGCGGCACTGGCGCAGCAGCGACAGGACGCGCTCCCGGCGCGCCGGGTAGTGGGTCTCGAGCCAGCGCTCGAAGAGCGCCTTCACGTCGTGCGGCAGCCGCAGGAGGATCCAGCTCGCATCCCTAGCCCCCGAGCCGGCCGCAGCCTCGACGATCCGCTCCAGCTCATGATCGGTGAGCCCCGGGATTACCGGCGCCAGACTCAGTCCGACGGGCACGCCGGCGGCCGAGAGCTCGCGCATCGCCATGAGCCGGCGGTGCGGTGCCGAGGCGCGCGGCTCGAGCTGGCGGGCCAGCGTCGGGTCGAGCGTGGTGATCGAGATCGCCACCTGCGCCAGCCCCTCGCGCGCCATCGGCGCCAGAATGTCGAGATCGCGCAGCACCGAGGCGGACTTGGTGACGATGCTCACCGGATGGCGCGTCTCGGCCAGGACCTCGAGGATCCGCCGCGTGACCTGCAACCGCCGCTCGATTGGCTGGTAGGGGTCGGTATTGGTGCCGAGTGCCAGGGGGGCCGGCCGATAGTTCGGCCGGGCCAGCGCCTCGCGCAGGAGCTCCGCCGCGTCGTGCTTCACCAGGATCCGCGTCTCGAAATCGAGGCCCGAGGAGAAGCCCAGATAATTGTGCGACGGCCGGGCGTAGCAATAGATGCAGCCATGCTCGCAGCCGCGATAGGGGTTGATCGACCGGTCGAAGGGAATGTCCGGCGAATCGTTCCTGGCGATGATCGTCCGGCTGGTGTCGGCCAGCACCTCGGTCACCGGTGCGGCCGCCGCCATCAGCGCTTCGAGCCCGCCCCAGCCGTCGTCGACCGCCTCGCGCTCCTCGCGCTCGAACCGACCGGCCCGGTTCCAGCCCGCCCCACGTCCCTTGATCGCCCGCTCGACCAGCATCGCCCTGCCCTCCGGCCGTTGCCCATGTTCCCCGTTCGTTCGAGGGAACATTATGCGAACACGGCGATGCCGTCCAGCCCTCTCTCCGGCTGGCGTGCCGGTTGCCGGTCAGTCCGCGGCGAGGCTCTGCTGGTAGGCGAACCGGTCATCGGGGTCGTAGCGCCGCTTGATCGCCTGCAGCCGGTCCAGGTTCTGGCCGAAATAGTCCTGGCGAAATCCCGCGTTGCTGCGCAGCGGGTAGTTCTGGTAGCGGCGCCCGTCGGAAAGCCTGCCTGCCACCTTGCCGAACTGCCCGAGCCAGGCCATCGCCCGTTCCTCGTCGCTGTCGAGCGCCCAGAAGGTCCAGGCGAAGAGGTTCAGGCTGTCCCGGCGATGGACGAAGGCCGTGTCGGTCGGCGCCGGGGCGTTGATGGCGCCGCCATAGGCCTCGAGCGCCATGAAGTCGGCCTGATCCGGCGCATCGAGATAAAACTCCAGCACGCGCCGCCAGCTTTTCGCCGGATGCAGCGCGCCGACGATCCGGCAGTCGATCAACGCCTTGCTGTTCATCGACACGTTGGGCAGATCCTGCCCGGGTGGGTCGGCAGTCTGCCAGAGGATCTCGTTGAGCCGGCGATAGCTGCCGCTCTGCCAGATCTCGGGCTGCCCTGGTGCCTCGCCATGCTGCGCCAGCAGCGGGCCGAGCGCCTCGCGGCACGCCGCCTCGGTGCCATCGAAGAGGCCGCGCACCAGCATGCAGGGCTCGAGCGTCGGGTCCGCCGCCGAGACCGGCGCCCGCATCAGGAAGACCTGGCTGCCGAGCCTGGTTGCGGCTGCGCTGCTGGTGAAGCGCGCCTGCCATAGGGCCAGAGCCTCGGCGGCCGCCAGGATCGCCTTCTCGCCGGTGAGCGGCCAGCGCAGACCGAAGCCCCAGAGGTCGCCCAGGGGCTGCGACCGGTACTCGATCTCGAGCAGCACGCCGAACTGGCTGCCGGTCCCGCCACGCACCGCCCAGAAGAGGTCCGCGTGCGTGCTCGCGTCCGCCCGAACGATCTCGCCATCCGCGAGGGCCAGGGTCACCGCCTCGACGCAGTCGCAGTTCATGCCGAAGAGGCGCGAGGTGAAGCTGTAGCCGCCACCCTGCATGTAGCCGGCGACGCAGACGGTCTCGCAGCCGCCCGAAGGCACGTGCTGGCCGGTGCCGTCGAGCATCAGGTTGAGCTTGCGGAAATTGGCGCCGGCGCCGACCCGCACCCGCTTCGCCGGCAGGTCCACCAGCACATGGGCGATGCGGCTCGTGTCGATGACGAGCTGCTCGTTGACCGAGTAGCCGGCGGTCGAATGCCCGCCCGAGCGCGCCACCGCCTTAAGGCCGGTCTCGCGCGCGAAGGCGAGCGCGGCCACCACGTCCGATTGGATCTCGCAGAAGACGATGAGCTGCGGGTAGCTCTGGTAGGTGGTGACGAAGCCCATGCGCCGGTCGTTGTAGTCGGTGTAGCCCGGCGCACTCACCTGCCCCGCCAGCCGGTCGCGCAAGTCCTGGAGCCGGGCTGCCGAGTAGCCGAGTCGCCCGGTCTCGACCTGCTCGATGAAATCGGCGCTCGGCCGAAATCGCGCATGTCGCCGAAACTTCATCCCTGTCCTCCCGAACTCGTTGCGGCCCAGAGCCTTTCAGCCGGTCAGCCGAGGCTGGCGAGCAGTGAGACGGCCGCCGCCCCGTCGGGTGCGCGCTCGGCCGCCGCGACATCCGGCACCAGCGGGGCGAGGAGCGACCTGGCCTCGGCGGTCCGGCCCCGGTCGGCCAGCAATGGCGTCAGGGCCATGGCGGCGCGCAGCGCGAAATGGCCGGCCTCCTGCGCGCGGGCGCAATCGAGGGCCTGGCGGAAGCAGCCTTCGGCCGCGGCCGGATCGCCCTGGGCGAGGCGCAGCTCGCCGGCGAGCCGCATGATGTCCGATTCGTTCCAGCGCTCGTCGCTTCGCTCGATCCGCCGGATGGTCTCGTTGAGCAGGCGGTCGGCCTCGTCGAGCCGTCCAAGTGCGATCAGCGCCTCGAGCGCGAAGCCCGAGATCATCGGCAGGAAGAGCCGGGTGCCGGTGGCCTCGAGGCCCGGCCGGGCCGCCTCGAGGGCGGCGAGGGCCGCCGCGTGCCGGCCGGCGGCGTTCTCGACCGAGGCGCAAAAGCAGCGGGCGTAGACCTCCCACATGCGAATGCCGTTCTGCTCGCTGAAGGCGATGGTCTCCTCGACCAGCGAGCGGGTGCGCGCATGGTCGCGGGCATGGTGCGCCACAACCATGTTGTGGCCGAGTGCGAAGACCAGGGTGAGCGGATGGCCGAGCTCGCGGCCGATGGCGAGCGCCGCCTCGCCGTGCTGCCGCGCCCGGGCGGGATCGCCGAGCGCCCAGCGCGTCATGGCGAGGTAGCAGTGCAGCGCGCAGCCGGGCTCCTGGCCGATCTGCTGCGCCAGTCGCCGATGGCGGTCCGGCTCGTAGAGCGCCAGCACGCGCTCCAGATGGTCCCGGGCCACGGCGAAGCGGCCCATCAGGAGCGCGCTCGTGCCGAGCATGCGGCGGGCCGCCATGATCGCCGCGGCATCCTGGCGGGTCTCGGCGATCTCCGTCATCTCCTCGGCCAGGCGCAGGGCGTCGGGCAGCTCGGCCCGGGCGAAGTGGCCGGCCCAGTTGCCGTGGTAGACGGCCAGCCATTGCGGGCTCGAGCCGAGGCGCTGCAGGAGCTCCATGGCGCGCAGGAACTCGGCGGCAGTGCCGGCTGCAGCATAGCCGAAGCCCGCCATGTGGGCGTGGCCGAGCTGCACCTGCAGCTCGAGCCGGCGCTCCAGCCATACCGGGCCCTCGCCCATGGCGGTGACCAGCGCCTGGGCCTCGCGCAGATACGCGATCGCCTCGGCGAAGGCCGGTCGCTCGAGCGCCAGCCGCCCGGCCGCCTGGAAGTGATCGATGGCAGGCTCGGTCTGCCCCGCCTCGCGAGCGTGATGGCCGAGCAGATGCGGCTCGGCCCCGGCCTCGGCGAGGGCCGCGGCGATCCGCGCGTGGATGGCCCGCCGCCGCGACTTCAGGAGGCTCGCATAGGCCGCGTCACGGACCAGCGCATGCTTGAAGAGGTAGGTCGCCTCCGGGGGGCGGCCGTGGCGGAAGATCAGCTCGGCCTCGGCCAGCCGGTCGAGCGCATCGACCAGCGCCGGGCCGGGCAGGTCGAGCACCGACTCGAGCAGGCCGTGGTCGAACTCGCGGCCGATGCAGGCGGCCGTCTGCGCCACCTCCTTGACCGGCAGCATGCGGTCAAGCCGCGCCATGAGCGAGTCCTGCAGCGAGCTCGGAATGGCGAGCCTCTCGGTCGGGCCATCGAGCACGTAGGCGCCATTGCTCGTGCGCAGGAGGCCGCTCTCCAGGATCGCCTTGGTCAGCTCCTCGATGAAGAGCGGCACGCCGTCGGTCCGTGCCGTGATCTCCGCGATCAGCGCATCGGGCAGCTGTCGCCCGCCGGCCAGATCGGTGGCGATCGCAGCCGTGTCGGCGCGGCCGAGCCGGCTCAGGGCCAGGCTGGTGACGATCGGCTGGTGCCCGAGGCCCTCGGCGAAGGTTGGGCGGGCGGAGACCAGCAGCAGCACCCGCGCATCGGCCATCCGGTCGATGCAGAGCGTCAGGAGCTCGAGCGTGGTCGGGTCGATCCAGTGCGCGTCCTCGACGATGAACAGCACCGGCTGAACTCGGGCGAGGCCGACGAGCTGTTCGGCGAGCACCTCCAGCGTGCGCGCCCGCAGCCGCTGCGGCGAGAGCTCGAGCCGGCCGTAGCGCGCTTCGCCCGCGAGACCGAGCAGGACCGCCACCAGCTGTGCGGCGGCGGCCGGCTCGGCGGTCGCCCGGCCGAGCAGGGCCTCGAGCTTGTCCAGGGCCATGTCGTTCGTGTCGTCCGCGGTGAAGCCCGCTGCCCGCCGGAGCTGCTCGATCACCGGATGGAGCGGGCTGCCGGTATGATACGGCGAGCACTGGCAGCGGATGCGGATGTGCCGCTGGCCCTCGACATTGTCGAGGAGGGCACGGACGATCCGCGACTTGCCGATGCCGGCCTCGCCGGTGAGCAGCACGGCCTGGCCCTCGCCGTGGCAGGCGCGCCGCCAGCGGTCGAGCAGCAGGCCCTGTTCCTGGTCGCGACCGACGATGGCGGCGAGCCGCCCGCCCTGCCGGGCCTCGAAGCGGCTCTCGATGGCGCGCTCGGCGTGCACCGCGTAGGCCCGCACCGGCCCCTGCAGCCCCTTGACCTTGCGCCCGCCCAGGTCATCGAGCTCGAACATGTCGCCGAGCAGCCGGCGCGTCGCCTCGCCGACCACGACCTGGCCCGGTGCTGCCGCCGCCTGCAGCCGGGCGGCGAGGTTCGGGGTCTCGCCGATCACCGCCTCCTCCCGGGCCGCCCCCTCGCCGATGAGGTCGCCGACCACGACGACGCCCGTGGCGATGCCGACCCGGGCAGCCAGCCGGTCGCCCGCCGTCGTGGCCGTGGCGGCAAGCTCGCGAGCGATGGCGAGGCCGGCGCGGGTCGCCCGCTCGGCATCGTCCTCGTGCGCGACCGGAAAGCCGAAATAGGCGAGCACGCCGTCGCCCATGTACTTGGCGACATAGCCCTCGAAGCGGCCGATGATCTCGGCCACCATTGCCTGGTAGCGCAGCAGCACGTCGCGCATCGCCTCCGGGTCGAGCGTCGCGGCGAGCGCCGTCGAGCCGACCAGATCGGCGAACATCACGGTGATCTGGCGCCGCTCGGCCTCGCCCCGTCTGGGCGCGAGCACCGGCGCGGCGCCATTCGGCACCGTCCGTGGCAGCTCGGCCAGGGCCGCGGCGATCAGCTTCCGCGGTCCGAGCGGCAGACCGAGCTCCTTGAGGTCCTCCGCCGTCAGGAGCCTGAGGGCATCCAAGCTTATCTCGTGCTCGGCGAAATCCTTGGCGTACTTGCCGAGTCCGAGTTGCTCGAGCCACTGCGCGACCGCATCAGTCATCCGCCTGCCCGAGTTGTTGGCCGGATGATGGCAGCTTACGGCCGTCGCGGCCAGAACCTAAGGTAGCCCCGCCCCCACGCCAGTCCGACGCCCGGGCGCAGGTCCCCTCAGGCCTTGCCGGTTGCGGCCAGGGTCGCTGCCCAGGTGTCGCGCAGCCAGCGGGCGCAGGCGACGTTGTGCTCGAAGATCGAGTAGCGCGCCCCGCCCCCATAGTCGGGCGGCGGGATGAACTCGGTCGAGATCTGGCCGAGCCGGCTTTCTGGATGGGTGGCGTGCCAGCGCATGAGCTGCCGGACCACCTCCTTCCACGGCTCGAGCCGTGCCTCCTCCCAGTCGCTGTGCCACTCGCCCGGGGCCGGCTCGACGAACGGGTACTGCACGCCCCGGCCCGGGCTGCCGTCCGGATGCTTCGCCCAGATGTTGACCGGGTTGTTCGGCACCGCCGCCCGCGCATGGGCATGGCGCACCCAGCCCGCCTCGATCCAGGTGCCGCAGACATGGCCCGGCTTGCCGGGGTCGAGGACGAGGCGGCCGGTGTCGATATCGGCCTTCATGTCCTGCACCGCCTGCTCGTCCGGGTTGTCGATCTTGAAGATCACGTGGCTGTGGTCGAGCGTCATGTTGAAGGGCACGCCGCGCGCTTCGACCAGCCGGCCGACCCGCTCCACCCGGCCGAAATGCTCCGACCACATGTTGATGTGGATCTCGAAGCAGGGATCGACGCCGAGCGCCTTGCCGAAATCGTAGGCACGCAGATAGCTCTCGGCGACCTCGGCGTCACTGACCGGCGTGCCGTCGAGCTTCTTCGTCATGATCTGCGAATTGTGGACCACGGCACCGACCTGGGCCGCCACCCTGAGGTTCCATTTCAGCAGCGGCTCGTCGCGGCCGAGCACGTAGTACCAGCCGGTCGCCCGGATCGGCACGCCGTGCCGGGCCGAGGCCGCGAGGTACTGGTCGATCTCGCCCATGAGCGGCGACTTGTCGTAGTAGTCGAAGACGCCGGCCTCGGCGACCATCCGAAACCGCGTGTCGATGTCCGGCACTTCCTGGTCGGTATGCAGGACGCCATTGCCGGCGCAGCCGATCGGCAGGTCCATGGTCATGCTCCCCTCCCCTGGTCCGTCCCGAGCCTAGCAGGGCGGCGAGGAGGGCGCGACGGCGCTCAAAGCCCGAAGATGGACGCCATGCCGGTGCGCTGGCCGAGCTCGGCCATGGCCGCGTCGGAGACGGTCTCGTCCCGGGCTTCCGCGGCGCGCAGGATGGTCGGCAGGAGCCCCACATCGCCGGCGGAATTGAGGAAGATGCCGGGCCTTGCCAGCACCCACTGGACGGCGCTCGCGATGTCCGCCTCGTCCTCGAGCGGCTGGTACCAGGTCGGGTGGTCGCGCGTCGCCCCGGCGGCCCAGGGGCCGCGGGCGATCGCCTTGATGGTCTGCACGGCCACGCCCCGCTTTTCGCACAAGGCAAGCGTCGCCTCGAAGTCCGGCGCATAGGTCGGATGCCGGGCGCACTGCCAGCCCCAGGGCATCAGCACCGAATCGAAGGGAAAGCGCTCGAGGCTGCGGCGGTGCATGGCGGCCACCGTCCAGCCGTGGCCGGTGACGCCGATGAAGCGCACGAGCCCGGCTTCGCGGGCCTCGATTGCCGCATCGAGGGCACCGCCCGGCGACAGGGCCTTGTCCCATTGGTCGGGATGGAAGAGCGCGTGCAGCTGGAGGAGGTCGATCCGGTCGGTGCGCAACCGCTCGAGCGAGCGGTGGATCTCGTCGCGGGCGGCCGCGTATTCCCGCTCGCCGGTCTTGGTGGCGAGGAAGAATTCGCCTCGGTGCCGGTCCATCCAGGGGCCGATCCGAAGCTCGGCGTCGCCGTAGCTGGCGGCCACGTCGATGTGGTTGACGCCGTGCTCGAGGAGGAGGTCGAGCACCTCGTCGGCGGTGCCCTGGTCCACCTTGCCGAGAGCCGCGGCACCGAAGATCACGGCCGAGCTGTCATGCCCGGTGCGGCCGAAGGGACGTCGCTCGATGGTCATCGCCAGTGTCTCCCCCTAGTCGAGTTTGGCCATTCGGGTCGCGTCGGCACCGGCCTGGCGCTCAGCCGGTGAGCAGGCCGACGAGATGACCGTAGGGCAGGCGCAGCGAGAAGCCGTAGGCGAAGACGGCGTGCAGCGCCGCGATCGGCAGGATCGACCATAGCAGCACCGTCACGGGGTTGACGATGCCGAGGATCACGAAGGTCAGGGCGATGCCGATGGCATTGCCGAGATGCAGGCCGAAGAAGGCGGGGAACGCCAGGATGACGCTCCAGATGGCAATGATCAGGAGCAGCCGCGGCGGCTCACCCTCGCCGTCGACCTCGAGGAAGGGATCGTCGTTCGGATCGAAGGGATCGTGGCCGCCGGCCGGCCGGCGCTCCCGCCAGAGGCTGACGGCGAGAAGCAGGACGGCGAGCGTGCCGACCAGGGCCACGGCAAGACGCGGCATGATGGTCTGCTCGCCACTGCCACCGGCGAAGGTCGGGATCAGCCAGAACCAGGCGGCCAGGCTGACCCCGATCACCACCAGCGCCTGCAGCGCGTCACCGCGGGCGCCCAATCTCCGTTACTCGGCCAGATAGGCCTTGAGCTCGGCGGCATCGTCCATGACGCCGACCATCAGCTCCTGGTACTCGTCGCCCGGCATCCAGCGCGGCGTGAGATCGAGCTCGCGCAACCGCGCCTGCACCTCGGGGTCCTCGACCACGGCCTGCAGCGCCGCGGCGAGCGCCTCGACCCGCTCCGGCGGCGTGTCGCCGCGCATCGCGTAGCCGTACTGCAGCTTGACGACGTAATCCGCACCCAGCTCCTCGAAGGTCGGCACGTCCGGCATGTCGAACGCCTCGAGCCCGCCGGGCGTCAGGGTCGCCATGATCTTCAGCCCGTCGCTCCGCCCGGCCTGCCAGGCCGAGGTGCCGACCCCGGTCTCGGCCAGCGTGACGTGGCCGCCGAGGATCGCGGCCGAGCCCTCGGCCCCGGAGCGGAACGGCACGAGGCGGATGTTGAGCTCGTTCTTCTTGGCGAACGCCTCCATCACCCGCGCCGACCAGAAGGCGCCGCCATCGGCGAAGGTCACCGGCGTGTCCTTGGCGTAGGCGACGAGCTCCTCGACGGTCTCGAAGGGCGCGTCGGTCCGGGCGAAGAGCACGCGCTCCTGCGGCATGAACCCGCCGAGGATCGCCCAGTCCTCGAGATCCACCGGCCGGTCCTGGAAGACCGAGGTGAAGGGCCCGTCCGAGAGGAAGCTGACGAAGGTGTAGCCGTCGGCCGGCAGCTCCAGCGCCTCGTCCATGGCGAGCAGGCCACCCGCACCCGGCCGGTTCTCGACCAGCACCCGGACACCCAGGTTCGCCTCCAGCTTCTCGGCGATGATGCGGCTCGAGACATCGGTCATGCCACCGGCGCCGAAGCCGACGAGCACGGTGATGGGCTCGCTCGGATAGGCGTCCTGGGCCTGTGCCCCGTTCGCCATGACGGCGGCGAGGCCGAGAAGGCCGGCCAGTGCGATGCGCTTGGTCATGATGGTTTCCTCCTGGTTCGAGCTAGTCGACGAGCCGCGTGGTCGGGCCGACCACGCCGAGACCGACCCTGAGCGCCTCGGTCGCGATCAGGTCCTCGGCATGGACATTGGCGATGTTGACGTCGGGTCCGAGCTCCCTGACCAGCGCCTTCTTCAGGTCCTGGATGAGCGAGAGCGTGACGCCGCTGATCCAGGGTCCGGGCAGCTCGACCATCACCCGGTCGAAATCGAGCCCGGCGCGCAGCTCGTTCAGCATCTCCGGCTTCGGCCGGCCATCCTCGACCAGCTCGGCCGCCTCGACCAGCACGAGCTCGGCGCCGGCGGCGAAGAACGTCTCGGCCTGGCCGATCAGCTCGGCGGCGTCGCTCGCGTCGTTCTTCGAGCCGACCTCGCCCATCACCGAGAGCCCGTTCTCCAGCGCCAGCGCCACGGCGCGCGCCCGGTCCTCGTTGCTCAGGGGAATGCAGTTGTCGGAGATCTCGATCGTCTCGAAGCCGAGATTGCGCGCCTCGGCGAGGAAGGGGGCCACGGCCTGCCAGCCCTGGTTGGCCAGCACGTACTCGAAGAACTGCCCGCCGATGAAGGGCCGCACGCCGGCGTCCCGGTAGAGCCTGAGCTTGTCGGCCAGGTAATCCTTCTTGTAGAGCCGCGCACTGCCGGTGACGATCTTGGCGAAGTCCACGAACTGGCCGCCGAGCTCGAGGATGTCCTCCTGGTGATGCAGGGGCAGCCCCCAGTCCGCCATCATCGTCAGGCCGGTCTTGCGGGGCTTGTCGTTGCTGCGGCCGGACGGCAGCTCGATGGCGGCGAAGGGATACTGATCGGGCATCGGCGGTCCTCTTTGTTGACTTCCGGCTTGAAGCGCGCTGGCGCTGAAGTCAAGCCGGGGCAAGGCCCGCGCCGCGCGCCGATCGGCGCCCGCACCGGTTGACAGGCGCCGAGAAGCACCCATACGGTCGCTCGTCTCCGGCCGGCAATCGCCCGATCAGGCTGTCGCGGAAGCCCCTACGATAAAAGTCCACGAGAGGACCCGAGCGATGCCCTTCTCCAGCCACATCCCGCACGAGCTCGGCACGGCGGTGATCTCGCCCGAGGGGCCTCTCGAAGCCGGCAGCCACATGCCGCTGACCATCACCTACACGGCCGGCAAGTTCGGCATCGACGACACCGGAGCGCTGAAGATCTCGTGGCGCACAGCTTCCGACTCCGGCAAGCCGCAGTTCACCGACCCCAAGGCGCCCAACTACACGACCGCCATCGCCACCAACGGGGTCAGGCTCGAGGTCGAGTACAACCGCAACAACATCCGCCCCTGGGTGAACACGATCTTC
>JAUIID010000120.1 GCA_030431615.1 Alphaproteobacteria bacterium | reverse complement strand
ATCGCCTCGGCGATGGCGGTCTCGGCGCAGGCGACGACGACCGGGCCGATCTCCGCCTCCATGGCGCGGCGCCACACATGGACGATCATCGGCTCGCCCCGGATGAGGGCCAAAGGCTTGTCGGGCAGCCGCGAGGAGCGCAGGCGTGCCGGGATGAGCACCACATTGCGCGACGAATTGACGCCTGCGGTTTCCGTAGAACTCAATTTTCGGCTCCGGTCGGTAAGTCTCGGGGTAGCGACGTGGTGGCGGCTTGACGGTCCACGCCCCTGTCCGCTACCGACCACACTGCCTGGACGGAAGCATCAGCGTGCGCGGTGCGGCGGCATGACGGGCGGCCGCGGCAGACTGGGGAACAGAATTTCCTATGGCATCATCCCTCGAACTCAACAAGGTCATGGCGGGCGTCCTGACGGCCGGCATCCTCGCTTCCGGGTCGGGCATTCTCGCCGGCATCCTGTATGGCCCGCATCATGGCCATGAGGAGCACGCGTTCAGCGTCGCCGTGGTGGAGGATGCGGGCGAGGCGTCCGACGAGCCGGCGGTGCCGTTCGCGAACCTGCTGGCCGAGGCCGACCCGGCTGCCGGCGAGGCGCAGACCCGCGCCTGTGCCGCCTGCCACAGCTTCGACGAGGGCGGGGCAGACAAGGTCGGCCCGCATCTCTGGGACATTGTCGGCCGCGATGTGGCGAGCAGCGGCGGCTTCAGCTACTCCGACGCCCTCCAGGGGATGGAAGGCGGCTGGGACTACGACAAGCTGGACGGCTTCCTGGCGGCGCCGCGCGATTACGCGCCGGGCACGGCGATGAGCTATGCCGGGCTCAAGGACGACAAGAAGCGGGCCGACCTGATCGCCTATCTGGCCACGCTTTCCGCCAATCCCGTGCCGCTGCCCGAGCCCGTTCCGGTCGAGGAGTCGAGCGAGGCAGCGCCGGCCGCCGAGGGCGGCGAGGATGCGGCGGCCGCGGAAGGTGCCGAAGCGGCGCCGACCGAGACGGCCGAGGCTGCGGAGGAGGCACCAGCGGCCGAGGAAGCTGCCGAGGCGGCACAGACGGAGACGGCCGAGGCGGCACCGACGGAGACGGCCGAGGCTGCACCGACGGAGACGGCCGAGGCTGCACCGGCGGCCGAGGAAGTTGCCGAGGCGGCGCCGGCCGAGACGGCCGAGGAGGCTGCGGCCGCGGATGGTGGTGGCGAGCTCGTCGCCATGGTCGCGGCGGCCGATCCGGCGGCCGGGCAGAAGCTCTTTCGGCAGTGCGCTGCCTGTCACAGCGTCGACGAGGGTGGCGGCAACCGGGTGGGGCCGGCGCTCTGGGGCGTCTACGACCGCGATGTCGCGACGGGCGAAGGGTTCAACTATTCGCCGGCGCTGCAGGAGGTTGCCGGCAACTGGGACGTCGAGAAGCTCGACCATTACCTGGCGAACCCCAAGGAGTTCGCGCCCGGCAACAAGATGGCCTTTGCCGGGGTGCGCAAGCCAGAGGACCGCGCGGCGCTTATCGCCTACCTGCACTCGCTGAGCGACGCGCCAGTCCCCCTGCAATGAGCACTGGCGCGTTGCCGGGCGATATCGTCTAGGATCAGGGCAGGGGATCTCGTTCGGGCGTGTCGGCTCACGCCCAGCTCCAACGAAAGGCAGTGCATGCGTTTTCTGGCCCTAGGCTGTCTGGTGTCGGCCCTGGTGCTGGCGGCATCGCCGACCCCAAACGCGCTCGCGACCGATCCGCCGCTCGAGACGCTCCGGAGCTTCGCCGAGTTCGGCGAGCCGAAATACCCGCCGGACTTCCAGCATTTCGACTACGTCAACCCGGCGGCGCCGCGTGGCGGCCGGGTGCGCCTCGCGGCCTACGGGACCTTCGAGCGCATCAACCCGATCCCGCTCGGCCCCGATTGGCCGCAGGGCCTGGGGCTCGTCTACAATTCCCTGATGACCGGCTCCGGCGACGAGCTCAGCAGCTACTATCCGCTGATCGCGCAGTCGATCGAGCTGCCGGATGACGCCTCGTTCGCCATCTTCAACCTCGATCCCCGTGCCCGGTGGCACGATGGCGAGCCGATCACGGCCGACGACTTCGTCTTCTCGCTCGAGGTGATAAAGGCGCATGCGCGGCCGCTGCTGCGCGAGTTCTGGAAGAACCTCGAGAGTGCCGAGGCGCTCGACGAGCACCGACTCAGGATCAACTTCGCCACCCGCAACAACTGGAAGACCGTCGGCCTCGCCGCCAGCCTCGGCCCGCAGCCGCGGCATTTCTTCGAGGCGACCGGCCGCAGCCCGGGCGAGATCTCCACGGAGCCGGAGGTCTACGAGGGCCCCTATCGCATCAAGAGCGTCGATATCGGCCGGTCGATAACCTACGAACGGGTCGACGACTACTGGGCCGCCGACCTGCCGGTCAATCGCGGCCAGAACAATTTCGACGAGATCACCTACGAGTATTTTCGTGATCTCGACGTGGCGTTCGAGGCGTTCAAGAGCGGCCGCATCGACTTCTGGTCGGAGAACGAGGCGCTGCGCTGGGCCACGGGCTACGACATCCCGCAGGTCCGCGACGGGCAGATCGTGCGCGACGAGAGCATTCCCGTGAACTCGCCGCGCGGCTTCGCCGGGCTCGTGATGAACACGCGGCGGGCGCCGTTCGACAATATCGACGTGCGGAAGGGCATCGCCAGGCTGTTCGATTTCGAGTGGCTGAACCGGAACATCTTCTACGGGCAGTACGAACGTGCCCGCAGCTACTTCCCGAATTCCGAGTACGGCACCCGCGACTTCCCGCTGCCGACCGAGCAGGAGCTGGAGTTTCTCGAGCCATTCCGCGGCCAGATCGACGAGGCGATCTTTATGACCCCCTTCGATCCGGGCGTGACCGATGGCAGCGGTCGCATCCGTTCGGAGCTGCGCGAGGCGTTTGGGCACTTCGCGGCCGGCGGGTACGAGGTGCAGGACGGGCAGATGCGGAACGTCGAGACGGGCGAGGTGCTGCGGGTGGAGATTGTGACCGCCCTCGCGTCGTCGCTGCGGTTCATCGAGCCCTTCGTCGAGAACCTCCGCAAGGCCGGCATCGATGCCTCGGCGCGCATCGTCGACACCGCCCAGTACCAGCGCCTGACCGACCAGTACGACTACGACATGATCGCGATCGGTGCCAATTTCTTCCCGCCGCCGAACGAGGAGCTCTGGACCTACTTCGGGTCGCCGGCGCGCGACGAGCCGGGCACCGGCAACTGGATCGGTGTGGCGGACCCGGTCGTCGACCAGCTGCTGGAGCAGATCGTGGCGATCGACGGGCGGGACCAAGCGGCGCTGGAGCGCCTGCAGGCGCTGACCCGAGCACTCGATCGCGTGCTGCTGAGCGGCCACTACATCGTCCACACCTACTACACCGCGACCAACCGCTTCGCCTACTGGGACCTCTTCGGACGACCGGAGCGGCCGCCGTTCTATGCGACCGGCTTCCCGGAAACCTGGTGGTGGGAGCCGAACGAGGCGGTCCTGGCCGCCCAGCGCAACCGGTAGGGCGCGGGGCGGGCCGAGGATGAGCGCCTACATCATCCGCCGTCTGCTGCTCATGATCCCGACCCTCCTCGGGATCATGGTCGTGACCTTCGTCATCGTGCAGTTCGTCCCGGGCGGGCCCGTCGAGCAGATGATCGCCGAGCTGCGCGGCACGGCGGTCGGCGCCACGGAACGCTTCAGCGGCGGGGGCGACGCGGGCGGCAGCTCGCAGGCCTCCGGCAGCGGCAGCTCGGGGTCCGTGACGTCGCGCTATCGCGGTGCGCAGGGGCTCGATCCGAAGTTCATCCAAGAGCTCGAGGCCCTCTACGGCTTCGACAAGCCGGCGCCGCAGCGGTTCGTCGAGATGATGTGGAACTATCTCCGCTTCGATTTCGGCAACAGCTACTTCCGCGGCCAGCCGGTGGTCGATCTCGTCATCGACAAGCTGCCGGTCTCCATTTCCCTCGGGCTCTGGACCACGCTGATCACCTACCTGGTCTCGATCCCGATGGGGATCCGCAAGGCGGTCAGCGACGGCAGCGCCTTCGATGTCTGGACGAGTGCCGTCATCATCGTCGGCTATGCGATCCCGTCCTTCCTGTTCGCCATCCTGCTGATCATCCTGTTCGCCGGTGGCGAGTATTTCAGCTGGTTCCCCCTGCGCGGCCTGACGTCGGACAACTGGAGCCAGCTCTCGCTCGTCAACAAGGTGACCGACTATCTCTGGCACATCACCCTGCCGGTGCTGGCGATGGTGGTCGGTGGCTTCGCCACGCTGACCATGCTGACCAAGAACAGCTTCCTCGACGAGATCAACAAGCAGTACGTGCTGACCGCGCGGGCCAAGGGCAACACGGAGCACCGCGTGCTCTATGGCCATGTTTTCCGCAATGCGATGCTGATCATCGTCGCCGGGTTCCCGGCGGCCTTCGTCGGGATCCTGTTCACCAGCTCGCTCCTGATCGAGGTGATCTTCTCGCTCGACGGCCTCGGGCTGCTGGGCTGGGAAGCGGCGATCAATCGCGACTACCCGGTGATGTTCGGCACGCTCTTCTTCTTCACCCTGCTGGGCCTGATCCTCGGTCTGATCGGTGACCTGATGTACACGATCATCGACCCCAGGATCGATTTCGAAGGCCGCCCCGGCTGATGGCGATTGCGACGGGCGAGGCGGCGCCACGCCTCTTCGGACTGCGTCTCACGCTCGGGCCGCTCGGCGAGCGCCGCTTTCGCAGCTTCCGCGCCAATGCGCGCGGCTACTGGTCGTTGCACATCTTCCTCGTGATCTTCGTGGTCAGCCTGTTCGCCGAGGTGATCGCCAACGACCGGCCGATCATGGTGAGCTATGACGGGGCGCTGCTCTTCCCGTTCATGACGGTCTATCCCGAGACCCGGTTTGGCGGCGACTTCCCGACCGAGGCGGAGTATCGCGATCCCTTCGTCGTCGAGCTCATCGAGGAGAAGGGCTGGATCCTCTGGCCGCCCATCGCCTTCTCCTATCGCACCATCAATTACGAACTGCCGCAGCCGGCGCCCTCGCCACCGAGCGGCTGGTTCTTCCAGTCACCGGTCAAGTGCGGGATCGGCAGCCCGCGGCTCTGCGCGAACTATCTCGGCACCGACGACCAGGGCCGGGACGTGGCCGCCAGGGCGCTCTACGGCTTTCGGCTTTCCGTCCTCTTCGGCCTCGCCCTGACGCTGTTCGCGTCGGTCGTCGGCATCGTGGCCGGTGCCGTCCAGGGCTTCTTCGGTGGCTGGGTCGACCTGATCTTCCAGCGGGTCATCGAGATCTGGACCAGCCTGCCGACCCTCTTCATCCTGATCATCCTCGCCAGCATCATCGTGCCCGGTTTCTGGTCGCTCCTGATCGTCATGGTGTTCTTCAGCTGGCCGGCCCTGGTCGGCGTCGTTCGGGCGGAGTTCCTGCGCGCGCGGACCCTGGATTTCGTGCGCGCCGCGCAGGCCCTCGGCGTGTCGAACCTCGGCGTCATGTGGCGGCACATCCTGCCCAACGCCATGGTCTCGTCGATGACCTTCCTGCCCTTCGTGCTGAGCGGTGCGGTGACGACGCTGACCTCCCTCGATTTCCTGGGATTCGGCCTGCCGCCCGGCTCGCCGTCGCTCGGCGAGCTCCTGCAGCAGGGCAAGAACAACCTGCAGGCCCCCTGGCTCGGCATAACGGGCTTTCTGGTGCTGGCGTTCATGCTGTCGCTCCTGGTCTTCATCGGCGAGGCCGTTCGCGACGGCTTCGACCCGCGCAAGACCTTTGCCTGAGGTGAACCCAAGTTGAGCCTGCTCGAAGTCCAGGATCTCTCGGTCACCTTCCGCGTCGGCGAGCGCGAGATCGAGGCCGTGCGCCATGTCAGCTTCGCGATCGAGAAGGGCGAGACCCTGGCGCTGGTCGGCGAGAGCGGCTCGGGCAAGTCGGTGACCGCCCTCTCGATCCTCCAGCTCCTGCCCTATCCCAAGGCGTGGCACCCGTCCGGCAGCGTGCAGCTGGATGGCGTGGAGCTGGTGGGCAAGTCCGAGTCCGTCCTGCGAAAGGTGCGGGGCAACCTGGCTTCGATGATCTTCCAGGAGCCGATGACCTCGCTCAACCCGCTGCACACGGTGGAGCGGCAGATCGGCGAGGTGCTGGAGCTGCATCGGGGGCTGACGGGCGGGGCCACCCGGACGCGGGTGCTCGAGCTTCTTGAGCTCGTCCGCATCGACGATGCCGAGACGCGGCTGAAGTCGTACCCGCACCAGCTCTCCGGCGGCCAGCGGCAGCGCGTCATGATCGCCATGGCGCTCGCCAACGAGCCCGACCTGCTGATCGCCGACGAGCCGACGACGGCCCTCGACGTGACGGTGCAGGCGGAGATCCTGGCACTCATCGCCGAGCTGCAGGAGCGCCTGCGGATGGCGGTGCTGCTGATCACCCACGACCTCACCATCGTGCGCAAGGTGGCGCATCGCGTCGCTGTCATGACCCAGGGCGAGATAGTGGAGACGGGGCCGACCGAGACGATCTTCACGAACGCGCAGCACGACTACACGCGCCATCTCTTGGCCGCCGAGCCCAAGGGGAAGCCGCCGGTCGCCGACGCTTCGGCGCCGGTCATCATGGGTGCGTGCGACATCAAGGTGTACTTCCCGATCCAGCGCGGCCTGCTCAAGCGGACGGTCGGGCACGTCAAGGCGGTCGACGGCGTGACGTTCGAGGTGCGGGCCGGGCAGACGGTCGGCGTCGTCGGCGAGAGCGGGTCGGGCAAGACGACGCTCGGCCTGGCGCTGCTGCGCCTCCTGCCCTGCAGCGGGACCATCGATTTCGCGGGCCGGGACATCGGCGACTGGACCGGGTCGAAGCTGCGGGCGCTGCGCCGCGAGATGCAGATCGTCTTCCAGGACCCCTATGGCAGCCTGAGCCCGCGCATGTCGGTCGGCCAGATCAT
Organism: Alphaproteobacteria bacterium; assembly: GCA_030431615.1. Lineage (GTDB taxonomy): Bacteria > Pseudomonadota > Alphaproteobacteria > Geminicoccales > Geminicoccaceae > SLRI01. The sequence goes on along the minus strand of JAUIID010000120.1, from coordinate 10,020 downwards.
CGAGGAGGGGCTCGTCCTGCACCGGATCGGCGAGAATGCTGCGGCACGCTCCGAGCTCGTCGCCGGGGCCATGCGCGAGGTCGGGCTGGACCCGTCGATGCGCGACCGCTACCCGCACGAGTTCTCCGGCGGCCAGCGACAGCGCATCTCGATCGCGCGGGCCATGGTGCTGAAGCCGCGCTTCGTGGTCCTCGACGAGCCCACCTCGGCGCTCGACATGTCGGTCCAGGCGCAGATCGTCGACCTGCTGCGCGACCTGCAGGCCCGCCATGGCCTGGCCTATCTCTTCATCAGCCACGACCTGCGTGTCGTCCGTGCGCTGAGCCACGAGGTGATCGTCCTCAAGCGCGGCCGGGTGGTCGAGCAGGGGACGGCGGAGCAGCTCTTCAGGGCACCGGCCGAGGCCTATACGCGCGCCCTGATGGCGGCGGCCTTCGAGATCGAGGCGGTCGATCCGGACGGGGCCGGCGGCTCAGTCGCCTGACGGTTCCGGATCGGCGGCCGGCTGGTCGGCGGGCGCGTCGTCAGGCCCCTCGGCCGGGATCGTCCCGAGCAGGCGTTCCTCGACCGCGCTGGCCTCGTCGCCGCGGTCCAGCGAGCGCAGCACGCTCGCGAGATTGTTGAGCACGTCACGTTCGAGGCGCTTGTCCACCTGTTCCGGCGCTGCCTCGAGGGCGGCCAGGGCAGCCTCGAGGTCGGCGACGGCCTCGATTGGGCGGCCGAGCTCGAACGCGAAGAACGCCCGGTTGTTCAAGGCCAGCGGCAGGCGGTGATCGGGCGTCGCCCCTAGCTCCTCGATCACCTCGTCGATCCGCGCATGGGCGGCCACGAAGTCACCCGCCGAGGCCGCCGTCTCCGCCAGCGTCCAGCGCAGCTGGAGCCGGGTCTCCGGCGACGCTTCGGGTGACGCGGCGCCGCGGTCCAGCTCCTGCTCCAGAAGCAGGGTCGCGCGCTCCTCGGCACCGACGCGATTGAAGGCGCGGGCGCAGACCATGGCGAGATCGGCCGCGGCCTCCTGGTCGACCGATGGCAGGTCGGCGACCAGCTCCTCGCAGGCGAGCAAGGCAGGGTCGTCGGCACCGCGCAGCAGCAGGACCTCGATGAGGTTGCGCCAGAGATCGGCGACGAGCGCGTCGTCCGGCCGGGCCCCGCCCGCATCCCCGACCAGGGACTCGAGAGGTGCGCGCAGGAGTTCCTCGGCCGTGGCGAGGTCACCGGCCTCGGTAGCGATGGCGGCGGCGTTGGCGGCACTCTCCAGCGTCGCCCGGTGGGTCGGGCCGAGCCTCTCCCGGCGCATGGCGAGCGCTTCCTGCACCAGCCCGCCAGCCGTGTCGAGCTGGCCCAGATCGCTCAGGGTGACGCCCATATTGTTCAGGCTCTCGGCGATCTCGGGATGGCCGGGCTCGCGCAGGGAGCGACGCATGACGAGCGCCGCCTCGTGCAGCTGGCGCGCCCTTTCCGGGTTGCCGGAACGGCGTTCCAGCTCGCCCAGATTGTTGAGCAGGGCGGCGATGCCGGGCTCGTCGTCGCCGAAGACCGCCCGGCGGATGGCGAGAGCCCGCTCGAGGAGGTCGCGCGCCGCCGCCGTGTCGCCCTGCGAGAGCTCCACCATGGCGAGATTGGCGGCGACGACGGCCATCCGGGCGTCTTCGTCGGGCGCAGCGTCAGCGTCCGGTGAATCAGGCTCGAGCAGCTCGAGGGCGGCACGGAGCGCGGTTTCGGCCGCGCTCCAGTCCCCGGCCGCCGCCGCGGCCGTGCCGCGGTCGTTCAGCTCGCGCCAGTCGGCGGGCGCGTCATCCGCGGCGAGCGACGCGCCACCCGCCAGGACCGCCAAGGCCAGTCCGACGACGAGGTGGTATGCCGCTCGCCCGGCGGTTGGCCGCGCCACCCCTGTTAGTGGTTGCGCCGTGGCGTGCCGTGCGTCTGGACAACGCGGAGGTGCATCACGGCAGGCTCCAGGCAGGCGCCGGTCGAGAGCTGGCCGACCATGCTGCGCTGGATTTCCTGCCAGGGCGTCTGGTTCGGCGAGAGCTTCGTCTCGATCTTCGCCTGGCGCCGCTCGATCTCGTCGGCGTCCAGCATCAGGTCGAGATGCCGGTTGGGGAGATCGAAGCGCACCCGGTCGCCGGTCTGCACGATGGCGAGATTGCCGCCGATCGCTGCCTCGGGCGAGGCATTGAGGATGGACGGGCTCTCGGACGTGCCGCTCTGCCGGCCGTCGCCGATGGTCGGCAGGGCTTTGATGCCCTTCTTGATGAGGGCGGCCGGCGGCGCCATGTTGACGACCTCCGCCGCACCCGGATAGCCGACCGGCCCGCAATTGCGGATGAAGAGGAAGCAGTCCTCGTCGATCTCGAGGCTCGGATCGTCGATCCGATGATGGTAGTCCTCCGGTCCCTCGAAGACGACCGCCCGGCCCTCGAAGACGCCCGGATGGTCGGGGTGTTCGAGATACTTCTGGCGGAACTCCTTGGTCACCACCGAGGTCTTCATGACGGCGGAATCGAAGATGTTGCCGCTGATGATGACGAAGCCGGCCTGGGGCATGAGCGGGTCGTCATAGGGCCGGATGACGTTGCGGTCGATATAGAGGTCGAGGCCCTTGATGTTCTCGCCGTAGCTCTTGCCGGTGACGGTGAGCGCATCCTCGTGCCAGCGGCCCTGGCCCATGAGCTCCTTGACCACTGCCGGCAGCCCGCCGGCGCGGTAGTAGTCCTCGCCGAGGAACCGGCCCGCCGGCTGCATGTCGACGAGGAGCGGGATGTCGAAGCCCATCTCCCAGTCCTTGATGTCGAGCTCCACGCCCATGTGGCGGGCGATGGCGATGACGTGCGGCGGGCAGTTGGTCGAGGCGCCGACGGCGGCGGCCGCGAAGATGGCGTTCTCGAAGGCCTTGCGGGTCAGGATCTCCGACGGCTTCAGGTCCTCGTGGACCATCTCGACGATGCGCTTGCCGGTGGCGTAGGCCATCTGGCCGCGCTCGCGATAGGGGCCGGGGATGGCGGCACAGCCGGGCAGCGACATGCCGAGTGCCTCGGCCATGGCGTTCATCGAGCTCGCCGTGCCCATGGTGTTGCAGTGGCCGACCGAGGGCGCCGAGGCGCAGGTCATCTTCATGAATTCTTCGTAGTCGATCTCGCCCTTGGCCATGAGCTGGCGCGCGTGCCAGACCACCATGCCGGAGCCGGCGAGCTCGCCCTTGTAGTAGCCGTTGAGCATCGGCCCGCCGGAGAGCACGATCGCCGGGATGTTGACCGTGGCGGCACCCATGAGGCAGGCGGGGGTGGTCTTGTCGCAGCCGGTCGTCAGCACGACGCCGTCGATCGGGTAGCCGTAGAGGATCTCGACCAAAGAGAGGTACTGGAGGTTGCGGTCGAGCATCGCGGTCGGGCGCTTCAAGGTCTCCTGCACCGGATGGATCGGGAACTCGAGCGGCACGCCGCCCATGTCGCGGATGCCGTCGGCGACGCGCCTTGCGAGGTCGATGTGGTGGCGGTTGCAGGGGGCCACGTCGGAGCCGGTCTGGGCGATGCCGATGATCGGGCGGCCGGACTGCAATTCCTCGCGGGTGAGCCCGAAATTGAGCTGCCGTTCGAGGTGAAGTGCCGTCATGTCGGCTTCGTGGGGGTTGTCCCACCAGTCCTGACTACGCAGGCGCCGTTTCTCGTTCTCGGCCACGAGCCGTCTCCCATCGATCCAGTGAAAAGCACGGCTCCCATTACCATCACTCGCGAGAAAGCTGCAATCGATCGCTGCGGCGAAGGGTGGCGGGCGGCCTGATACCGTGGCGGCGGCGAATTTTCTGGTTGTATACCGTGCCGCGTCGTTGAATGCTGATGCTCGGAATACCCATAAGGAGGCCAACCGGCACATGGACCCCAAGACCCGACCTCATCCCCGGATGCCCATCGCAGCCGGAGGATGGTCACGCCGGCAGACACTGCAGGGTTTCGGCGCAGCACTCATGGCGGCGGGCATGCCCGTCGCGGCCGCGGCGCAGGAGCGACGGCGCCTGCACTTCCTCATTCCGGCCGCCGCTGGCGGCGGCTGGGACCAGACCGCCCGGGCCGTGGCGGAATCGCTGACCCGCACCCAGCTCATCGACACCGTGACGTTCGAGCACCTCTCGGGCGAGGGCGGTGGCCGGGCGATCGCCTATCTGGTGGCGACGGCCGAGCGGCAGCAGGGGACCTTGATGGTGAGCTCGACCCCGATCGTGCTTCGGGCGGTGCGGGGCACGGCCAAGAGCACCTATCACGAGCTGACGCCGATCGCGGCCCTCATCGGCGACTATGCGGCGATCGCCGTGCGTGCGGACAGCCCGCATCGCGATTTCGCTTCGCTCGCCGCGGCGGTCAAGCGCGATCCCGGCAGCGTCAAGGTGGCCGGCGGCTCGGTGCGGGGCGGCATGGACCATCTGGTCGCGGCGCAGGCCTTCAGCCTCGCTGCCGGCGTCAATCCCCAGAACGTCGTCTATTATCCCTACGACGCCGGGGGCGACGCTCTCAACGCCCTGTTCACGGGCCAGACCGATGCGCTCGCCACGGGGCTCGGCGAGCTCATCGCGACGCCGCGTCGCGGGGATCTGCGCATCCTCGCCGTCTCCGCTGCCGAGCGGGTGCCCGAAGCGCCCGAAGCGCCCACCATGCGCGAACTCGGGCACGACGTCACCTTCGTCAACTGGCGGGGCTTCTTCGGCCCGCCGCAACTGCCGGCGGCGGTCGCCGATGCCCACGCAAAGCTGCTGGGCGACCTCAACCGCTCGCCCGAGTGGGCCGAGGTCCGCCACCGCTACGCCTGGCAGCCTTTGTACCACTCGCGGGCCGAGTTCGCGGCCTTCCTCGCCGCCGAGGAGGCGAACGCACGGCGGGTGCTGGCGTCGCTCGACCTGGCCTAGGCGCCGGCCGGCCACCCGGGCTTTCGGCGTTGCAGCAAAGTCTCTATAGAGGGGCACGCAACGCCGACTGCCGCTCTGGCGAGCCGATCGGCGACAATCTGCCGGGATTCGCCCATGCCGCCTGCGAGTGAGCTCTCCATTCGCGATGCCCTGACCTTCGACGACGTCCTCCTGGAGCCAGCCTTCTCGGAGGTGCTGCCGGCGGCAGTCGACGTGCAGACCAGGCTGGCACCGGACATACCGCTGCGCATCCCGCTCCTGTCGGCGGCCATGGACACGGTGACCGAGGCGCCGATGGCGATCGCCATGGCGCAGCTCGGCGGGCTCGGGATCATCCACAAGAACCTCGATGTCGCCGAGCAGGCGGCGCATGTCCGGCAGGTCAAGAAGTTCGAGGCGGGGCTGGTCGTCAACCCGGTCACCGTCACCCCGCAGACGCCGCTCGCCGATGCGCTGCAGCTCATGGAGCGGCACCGGATCTCCGGCCTGCCGGTGGTCGAGGGCCCGGAGAAGCGGCTCGTCGGCATTCTCACCAATCGCGACGTCCGCTTCGTGCCATCGAGCAGTCGGCCGGTGCGCGAGCTGATGACCTCGGAGAATCTCGTCACGGTGCGCGAGGGCGTGGCCCGCCAGGACGCGATGGAGCTGCTGCACCGCCATCGCATCGAGAAGCTCCTGGTCGTCGACGAGGCCAACCGGCTGATCGGCTTGGTCACCGTCAAGGACATCGAGAAGGCCGAGCGTTTCCCGCTCGCCGCCAAGGACAGCCATGGGCGCCTGCGGGTCGGGGCCGCGACGGGCACCGGCAGTGCCGGAATCGAGCGGTCGCTGGCCCTCATCGACGCCGGCGTCGACGTGCTCGTCGTCGACACCGCGCATGGCCATTCCAAGGGCGTGCTCGACGCGGTGGCCCAGGTCCGCCGGGACACCAACGCCGCGCGGATCGTCGCCGGCAATGTCGCCACCGGGGATGGTGCTCAGGCGCTGATCGACGTCGGCGCCGACGCCGTCAAGGTCGGCATCGGCCCGGGCTCGATCTGCACCACGCGCATCGTCGCCGGGGTCGGCGTGCCGCAACTGACGGCCATTCTCGACGTTGCGGCGCGCTGCCGCCCGCAGCGGATCCCGCTCGTCGCCGATGGCGGCATCCGGTCGTCCGGCGATCTCGCCAAGGCCATCGCCGCCGGTGCCGACTGCGTCATGCTGGGCTCGATGTTCGCCGGCACGGACGAGGCGCCGGGCGAGGTCTTTCTCTACCAGGGCCGGTCATACAAGTCCTATCGCGGCATGGGCTCGCTCGGGGCGATGGCGCGGGGCTCGGCCGATCGCTACTTCCAGGAGGAGGTCCGCGACCAGCTGAAGCTCGTACCGGAGGGTATCGAGGGTCGCGTTCCCTATCGAGGGCCCGTCGGCAACATCGTCCACCAGCTGGTCGGCGGCCTGCAGTCGGCCATGGGCTATACGGGCCACGGCAGCCTTGCGGCGATGCAGCACAGCTGCCGCTTCATCCGGATCACGGTGGCCGGCGCCCGCGAGAGCCACGTCCACGACGTGGCGATCACGCGTGAGGCGCCCAACTACCGGCAGGAGCTCTGAGCCGCCGCTGGCGATACCGGCCGACGGTCGCCGACGCGGTCACTAGGGGCCTGCGTACAACTCAATCTTAAGCGTCTCGCGGTAGGTTGCCGCGTGTCACGGCCAACGACGTGGCCGTGGGCGACCTGCAATGGAGAGATGCGCGGACGTGTGGCGGGCTGGAACGCATCTGTTCGGCGCTGCGGCGATCGCGTCCGCTGGCCTGGCGATCCTGTTCCCGGCGGCAGGCCCGCTGTCGGCCGGACTCGCGCGGCTGTGGCCGGGCGAGCCGGGCCTGTCGATGGCCGGCGAGCGGTTCGGGCTGGTGCTGCTGGCCCTGCTGCTGCCGCTCGCGGTCGACAACCTGCTGCGCTTTCTCCAGCCGCCGTCGCGGCGGGTCGCCGTCCTCGTCTGCTCGGCTTTGTGCGGGCTGCTGACAGGGATGGTGGAGCCGGCGCTGCTCATGGCACTCGCCCTCTGGCTGGCGTCCGCCACGGCCTCGACCGCTTCATCGATGGCGGCCAGCGGTCCGCCTCGCTCCATGGATCTCCCGGCCGAGGGGCATCCGGCCGAGGTGCGGGGCGACGGGGCGCTCACCTTCGATCGGACGGGCAAGATCCTGGCGGCCGACGCCACGGCGCGCGACATGCTCGGCGGCGATCCGCTCGGCCGGTCGCTCTACCGCTACCTGCCGCGCCTCGCCCAGGGCTGCCCGACGGTCGAGAGCCTGATCGGCCACCGGTTCGAGACCGAGCTGCAGCACGAGTCGACCCGCTTCCACCGGGTCGAGGCGGTCTTCTGGGCCGTGGAGGAGGACGGTCTCTGGACGGGTCAGGCGCGCCTAACCAACGTGGCGGAGCGGGCGGAGCGGCTGGCCGAGCTGGAGCGCCTGGCGCTGCACGACGCGCTTACCGACCTCCCCAATCGCATGCTCTTCGCCGATCGCGCGCGCCAGGCCATCGCGGTGGCGGAGCGCCAGGGCCAATCCTTCGCGGTCATGCTGCTCGACCTCGACCGGTTCAAGCAGATCAACGACACGCTCGGCCATGCGACCGGCGACCGGCTCTTGCAGGCAATCGGTCCGCGGCTGGCGCGGGCCCTGCGGAAATCGGATACACTGGCCCGCCTCGGCGGCGACGAGTTCGCGGTCCTGTTGCCGCCGGCGGTCGACTTCGACCGGGCGGCGGCCAGCGCCGAGCGGCTGACCGAGAGCCTGGTCGACCCGATCATGATCGACGGCATGAGCCTGGACCTCGGCGTCAGTGTCGGGGTGGCGCTCTATCCGGAGCATGGCACCGACCTGGACACGCTCATGCGCAATGCCGACGTGGCCATGTACAAGGCGAAGCGCGAGCGCAGCGGCTTCAGCGTCTTCGACACGGTGCAGGCGATCGGCAGCGCCCGGCGGCTGACGCTGCAGCGCGACCTTCGCCTCGCCATTGAGAACGGCGACCTGCACGTCCTCTACCAGCCCAAGGTGGCGGCCAATGGCTGGTCGAATCTCGGCCTCGAGGCGCTGGTCCGCTGGCAGCATCCCATCGAGGGCCTGCTGGAGCCGGCGGACTTCCTGCCGATCGCCGAGCATACCGGCCTCGTCATGCCGCTGGCGCTGAGCGTGCTCAACCAGTGCATCGAGGCCCAGCGCGGCTGGCGCCATCTCGGCATCGAGCTGCCGGTATCCGTGAACATCTCGGCAAAGTGGCTGAAGGACCCCGAGTTTCCGAAGATTCTCGGGCTCTTCCTGCGAAACGCGCAAGGTCGCCCTGACCAGCTGATGATCGAGGTCCCGGAATCGGCGGTGATGCTCGATCCGGAGGGCACGATTCGCACCCTCGAGAGCGTGGCGCGGCTCGGGGTCGGCATCGTGCTCGACAATTTCGGCACCGGTTACTCGTCGCTCCCGTTGCTGCAGCGATTGCCGATCAAGGCGCTCAAGATCGACCGGACGTTCGTGGGCGAGCTCTTCGAGCAGCAGAGTGCCTCGGTGATCATCCGCTCCATCGTCAGGATGGCGCACGGGCTGGGCCTTCGGGTCATCGCCGAGGGCGTGGAAAGCAGCCGCGCCGCCAATCATCTGGCCGGGATCGGCTGCGACGAGCTGCAGGGCCACTTCGTCGGCAAGCCGATGGCCGGCGACAAGGTGCCGGAGTGGCTGGCCATGCAGACCGAGCAGCGCGCTACTCGCGTCTGAGGCCCGGCCGGCGTGTGGGGCCGGGGCGTGGGCACCGCTGCCCCGCCGCGGGCGGCGACGGGCGGCCCGGGCGGCTGGCGGCGGCGCGGGACTTGGCGTGGCTGTGGCCTTCGGGCAGTTGTCCCTGACAAGTCGTTACGACGCAATCCGACCAAGTTGCTCCTGCTGCACCGGCTGTGTACAAGCACCGGCGCCAAGTGGTGGCCGTTCGTCCGCCTCAGGACCTGATCAGTTTCGGGACCGGATATGGAATTTCTCACCCGTTTCGTGCGGGCGGTCGATCGACTGAACGACGTCATCGGGCGGGCCGCGGCATGGCTGACCCTCGCCATGGTGCTCGTCACGTTCTTCGTCGTCGTCGCCCGCTACGGGTTCTCGTGGGGCCGGGTGTGGATCCAGGAGACCTATGTCTGGATGCACGGCTGCGTCTTCATGCTGGCGGCCGGCTACACCCTCTTGCATGACGGCCATGTGCGGGTCGACGTCTTCTATCGGCCGGCCAGCCGGCGCTTCAAGGCCTGGGTCGATCTCTTCGGCTCGCTGGTCCTGCTGCTGCCGGTCATCCTGGTCGTGCTCTGGGTGTCGATCCCCTATGTCGAAGCGTCGTGGCTGCGCTGGGAATCGAGCCGCGAGGCCGGGGGCCTGCCCGGGCTCTTCCTCTACAAGACGGTGATCCCGGTCTTCTGCGTCCTCATCGCCCTGCAGGGCCTGTCGCTCGCCGGGCGCAGCGTGCTCGTCCTCGTCGGGCATCCCGAGTTCGCGCCCGAAGAGCGAAGCTCGGCGGAGATGGGCGTTTGAGCTCCGCCTTCCTCGGCGAGGTGATGAGCCTCGTCATGTTCGCCGTGACGTGCCTCGTCCTCATGCTCGGCTTCCCGGTGGCGTTCTCGCTCGCCGGAACCTCCCTGGCCTTCGCCATGCTCGGCTGGTGGCTCGGTATCTTCGACCTCAGGCTGCTCGGCGGCTTGGCGTCCCGCTACTTCGGCGTGATGGTCAACGAGGTGCTCGTCGCCGTGCCGCTCTTCGTCTTCATGGGCGTGATGCTGGAGCGCGCACGGATCGCCGACCAGCTCCTGCAGACCATGGGGATGCTGTTCGCCCGGGTGCGGGGCGGCCTCGCCGTCTCGGTGACCATCGTCGGCGCCCTGCTCGCCGCATCGACCGGCATCGTCGGGGCGACCGTCGTCACCATGGGCCTCATGAGCCTGCCGACCATGCTGAAGGCCGGCTACGACCCCAAGCTCGCCTGCGGCACGATCTGCGCCGCCGGGACGCTCGGCCAGATCATACCGCCCTCCATCGCCCTCGTCATCCTCGGCGACATCATGCAGGGCGTGAACTCGCAGGCGCAGCTCGCCCT
>JAUIID010000119.1 GCA_030431615.1 Alphaproteobacteria bacterium | reverse complement strand
GCCGATCTTCAGCGAGGCCGACCGGCCGCTGCCGGTGGTGTGCTCCGGCCAGTGGGGCGGGCAGGCGGTCGAGACCTACGAGCGCACCGGGCGCACGCTGGACCTCATGTATCTGGGCGGCGGCGGCATCCACGGCCACCCGATGGGCCCGGCCGCCGGCGTCGCCGCCACCCGGCAGGCCTGGGATGCCGCCGCGGCCGGCATCACGCTCGAGGAGCAGGCGGCGAGCTATCCGGAGCTTGCCGCAGCGCTCGCCAAGTTCGGCTGACGCCGCGCGGTCGACCGCTGGTCGGCCGCCTTTCGAACGGCCGATTTCCCATTCATTCCGCATCGCTGCCCTGGTGGCTGCCGCAAGGCAACCGCGCCGATTTCGCTTGCGCACGCCTGCAAGCGAACGGCCGACGGCCTGTGAAACATGGTTGAAATTATACAAGGTGATTGTATCGTTGTCATACGAGTTGGCTAAGGCATCGAACGGCAAATGTCGCGGGCCGTGCACGCGATCGGGAGCTGCCCTTGCCATCTCCAGAAACCAGGCCGCCGACACAAAACGAGCGGCACCTGTGAAGGGAGCAAGATCGATCATGAATACCGGCCAGTTCGTGCTGGGCGCGGCAGCAAGCCTCGCCCTCTTGTCCGGCACCGCCGGGGCGGAGGACCTGACGGTCTGGACGCTCAACTATTCGTCCAATGCACAGGTGAACGCGCTCAAGGCCAGCGAAGCGGAGTTCGAGGCCACGCATCCGGGAGTCAATCTCGAGATCGTCATGCGCGGCACGGACGAGCACAAGACGGCGCTTCGGGTGGCGGCGGGTTCGGACACGGGCCCCGACATTTACTTCATGTGGGCCGGCCTCGGGCTGGGCGGCGAGTATGTCAAGGCCGGGCTGAGCCGCGACCTGACCGAATACTATGAGAAATATGGCTGGGACGACCGCGTGTCGGTGCCGTCGCTGGCCTTCGTCGAGAGCTTCGGGGCGGGCAAGCACGGCATGCCGTACCGCTTCACCGGCGAGGCGATCTACTACAACAAGACGTTGTTCGAGCAGGCCGGCATCACCGCCGAGCCGACCACCTATGACGAGCTGGTGGCGGCGGCCGAGAAGTTGAAGGAGGCCGGCATCGCGCCGATCACCTTCGGTGGCACGGTGAACTGGCACGTCATGCGGCTCATGGACGTGTTGCTCGAGACCAAGTGCGGGCCCGATACCCATGATGTGCTGATGGAAATGCGGGCTGACTGGAGCACGACGCCCTGCGCCACCGAGGCCTTCACCGAGCTCGACATGTGGGCCAGGAACTACATCCTCTCGCCGTTCATGGGGATCGACCAGAAGCAGTCGGCCAGTCTCTTCTTCCTTGGCCGCGCCGCGATGATGCTCGAGGGCGACTGGCATGTGAATCCGATCAACGAGAACGCCGACATCGCGAATTTTGGCCTGTTTCCGTTCCCGACCGGCGCCGACCGCCTCTATGGCTTTGCCGAGTATCTCTACATTTCGTCCAAGACCGACAAGGCCGACCTGGCCGCCGAGTACCTGGACATGTTCACCACCACCGCGTTCCAGGACCAGATCAAGGGCGCGTTCGGGGCGCTATCGGTCAACAAGGAGGTCAAGCTCGGTGATGATGCGCTGGATCTGCACAAGGAGTGGATCACGATCTTCGACGCGGCCGACGGCACGTTCGTGAATGGCGACCAGGCCTTTCCGCTCGATGTGACCACGGAATATTTCCGGATCATCAACGAGGTCGCCTCGGGCAACATGGATCCGCAGGCGGCTGCGGACGCGATGCAGCAGTTCATCGGCAATCGCGCCTGACGCAAGTGAAGCCAGCGGCGGCCTGCCGGCGCCTCCGGCGCGGCGGGCCGTCGCTGAGGTGCGGCCGACGCAAGGCCGCGGCCACCGTTCCCAGGCAGACGTTCCCAGGCAGATAATGGTGCTCCGGTCCAACAGCCTGCACGCGTATCGCACAGAGGCCCTGGTGCTCTTGGCACCGGCTTTCGCGATCTACACCGTCTTCGCCATCTGGCCGATGATCGAGGTGGTGATCCTCAGCTTCCAGCGCTGGAACGGTCTGTCGGCAGATCGCGCCTGGGCGGGCCTGCAGAACTACCGTCACATCTTCACGGCGGATCCCGTCTACTGGATGGCGTTCCGCAACACCGTGCTCTGGACGATCATGTCGGTGATCTTCCCGCCGGTGGTCGGTCTTCTCCTGGCGCTCGGCCTGAACCAGAAGCTGTTCGGGCGGGGCTCCCTCCGCGCCATCTACTATCTGCCGGTCATCATCGCGCCGATCGCGGTCGCCACCATGTGGCGCTGGATGTACGACCCGTTCTTCGGGCTGTTCAACCAGGTGCTCACCAATCTGGGCCTGCAGGCCTGGATCGCCGACTGGCTGGGTGACCGCAGCATCGCGCTCTATTCCATGTTCGTCGCCTACACTTGGCAGCATGTGGGCTTCTCGATGGTGCTGTTCCTCGCCGGGCTGCAGGGCGTCGAATACTCGCTGGTCGAGGCCGCACGGATCGACGGCGCCAATCGCTGGCAGGTCTTTCGCCATGTCACCCTGCCGGCGCTGCAGGTGACGATCACCATCGTCATCGTGCTGTCGACGATCTCCTCGCTCAAGGCCTTCGACATCATCTACGGCATGACCGGTGGCGGGCCGGCGCAGTCGACGCAGATGCTGGCGCTCTGGGCCTTCACCCAGTCGATGCAGATCTTCGATTTCGGCCGCGGCTCGGCGATCTCGGTGACGCTGCTGGCGATCACGCTCGCCATCGTCGTGCCGTATCTGCGCTGGACGCAGAAGCGCGAGGCTGCCAGCGAATGAACAGCCTCGCCATCACCGCCCGCCTGCAGGCAGCGCCGGTCGGCCGCAGCGACCCGATTCTCATCGCGCTCTGGATCGCGCTGGTATCGGTTGCCGTGATCTGGATCGCACCCTTTGTCTTCATCATTTTCACGGCGCTGAAGTCGAACGCCGAGGTGATGACGACCAGCGCCTTCGCACCGCCGACGGATGCGGCGCTGGAAAACTTCACCGGCGCCTGGGAGCGCGGCAACTTCTCGACCACGCTGGTCAACAGCGTCATCATCACCGTCATCAAGGTGCCGCTCGGGCTGCTGATCTCGGCGATGGCGGCCTATGCGCTGGCGCGGATGAGGCTGCGCTCCGGCAAGCTCCTGCTACTCTTCGTCCTGTTCGGTGCCATGATCCCGTTTCAGGTCATGCTGGCGCCACTCTTCACGCTGGTGAACGCCTTCGGCCTGATCGACACTTATGTCGGCATCATCCTCCCATACCTCGCCTTCGGGGTGCCTTATCAGGTCTTCATCCTGCACGGCTTCTTCCGCACGGTGCCGAAGGAGCTGAGCGAGGCGGCGCTGATCGACGGCGCGTCGCACATCACCGTCTTCTCGCGAATCTTCCTGCCGATGTCGCTGCCGGTGCTCGCGGCCCTGCTGATCCTCGATTTCGTCGCAACCTGGAACGAATTCGCGATGGCCCTCGTCCTGCTGCAGGACCGCCACATGTGGACGCTGCCGCTCGGGCTGATGTCCTTCCAGGGCCAGTTCTCCAATGATTACGGCCAGTTGAACGCCGCCATCGTGATGACCGTCCTGCCGGCGGTCCTGGTCTACCTGATCTTCCAGAGATACTTCGTCAGCGGCCTGATGTCGGGTGCGGTGAAGGGTTGAATCGTGAACAAAATCAAGGAGGTATATGAATGAGCCCGCATTCCGTCGCACGCTGGGACATTTTCGAGTTCAGCAGCCAGGGTCCAGCCGAGGGCAACCCCTATCTCGATGTCTCGTTCGGCGCGGTGTTCCGCCTTGCCAACCGCGAAGTCCGGGTTCCCGGCTTCTACGACGGCGACGGCACCTATCGGGTCCGCTTCTGCCCCGATACCGAGGGCGACTGGAGCTTCGTCACGACGTCCAGCAGCACGGCGCTCGACGGGTTGACGGGCGCGTTCAGGGCGACGGCGCCGAGGCCGGGCGTGCATGGGCCGGTCAGGGTACGCAACCAGTTCCACTTCGCCTATGCCGACGGGACGCCCTATCTGCCGTTCGGCACGACCTGCTATGCCTGGACACACCAGACTCCGGAGATGCAGGAGCAGACGCTGACGACGCTGGCCGCGGCCCCGTTCAACAAGATCAGGATGGGCGTCTTTCCGAAGGACTACATCTACAACACCAACGAGCCGCTGCACGACGTGTTCGAGAAGCGTGCGGACGGCAGCCACGACCTCGACCGCCCGAACTTCGCAAGCTTTCGCCATTTCGAGACGCAGATCGGCAGGCTGGCCGAGATGGGGATCGAGGCCGATGTCATCCTGTTCCACCCTTACGACCGGTGGGGCTATTGCACGATGACCGAGGAGCAGGACTTTCGCTACCTTGCCTATGTCGTGGCCCGTCTCGCCGCCTGCCGGAATGTCTGGTGGTCGCTGGCGAACGAGTATGACTTCCTTCTCGACACCAAGCCGATGGCACGTTGGGACCAGTTCTTCCAGATCATCGAGGAGGGCGATCCGCTCCGGCATCCGAAGTCGATCCACAACGGCGACCCGGCGAAGAACTACAACCATCGCCAGCCCTGGGTCGACCACGCCTGCATCCAGAACTGGGACGTCAAGAAGACGACCGACTGGCGTGAAGCCTATGGCAAGCCGGTGATCAACGACGAGCCGGAATACGAGGGCGACATCCCCAAGCACTGGGGGAACATCGATGCGCACGAGTTGATCAACCGCTACTGGCTGACGCTCTGCCGTGGCGGGTATATCGGCCATGGCGAGAGCTTCATGCACGAGAACGACGAGCTCTGGTGGGCCAAGGGCGGCGTCCTGCGGGGCGAGGCGCCGCCGAGGATCGCGTTCATGCGCAAGCTGCTGGAGGAGGACATCCAGAACGGCCTGACGCCGATGAACGAGCCGGGCTCCAGCGTGTTCCGGCGGGTGTCGCTGGCGCGCGACGGCGATGTGCGCATCATCTATTTCTCCGAGCACCAGCCCGCCGAGTGGGCCCTGGGCATGCCGGAGGAGGACGGCGATTACGACATCGACCTGATCGATGTCTGGAACATGACGGTGACGCCGCTGGAAAAGGCCGGACTGCCGCGCGTGCATCCGCAGCGGACGGCGGGCGGGGCGATCATCACGAACCAGGTCAAGGCGGCTTTCGGGCTGAAGCTGCCCGGCAAGCCCTATCTTGCCGTCCGGGTCAGGCCGCGACGGTCCACCTGACGCCGCAAGCGCCGCTCAGCCTCGCGGCCCGCCGCCGTCGCGGATCCAGCCGAAATAGTCGGGGCTGCCCATCTGCCCGCCCTTCAGCGCCAGCTCGAGGCCGTCGTGGGTGCTGTCGCTGTGGGCACGGAGCAGGGCGGCACCGGGCAGGGTCGGTGCCAGGGCGGTGAGCGCATGGATGCCGAGCTGGCGGGTGGCGTAGCCCGAGGTGTCGCCGCCCGAGATGACGGCGCGGCGCAGATTCGCCCGGCGGATGATCCGGTCGATGATCCGCCCGAGCGCCGTGCCGATCCGCTCGTTGGCCGTCTCGGTGGCGAGCCCGCTCCGGGCGAGCGCCTCGCGCAGCGCCGGCACGGCCGGATCGTCAGGGCCGCGGGCGGTGAAGATGAGCGGGTCCTGGCCCCGGCCGATCGCCTCGAGGGCGGCGGCCACGGCGGCTTCCTCGGCCCGAGCCATGGAAGTCGTGTCGACGACCGCCCTTGCGTCGAAGGCGATGCCGGCAAAGCCGTTTGCGAGCGACCAGTCGATCTGCGCTGCCGTCACGGGCGAAACCGAGCCCGAGACCACCGCCATGCGTTTTGCCCGGCCAATGCCGGCCGGCGGTGCATGACGGGGCAGGAGACCGGAATCCTGCCAGTGGCGGATGAGGGCGTACTCTATGCCCTGCGAGCCGACGACGAACTGGTGGTTGCCGCGCGCTTCCCAGATCAGGCGACCGCACATGCCGAGCGTCGCCTCGTCGATGCAGTCGAGCGTCAGCAGGCTGGTGCCGTCTGCGACCTGCCGGCGGCGGGCCTCCAGGGCCTGATCGGCGGTCGCCAGATCCTCGAGGTCGATCAGGCCGAGCGGGCGATCGGTCTGGCGGGCGAGGTGGCGGGCGACGTCGGCCTCGTCCATGGGCGTCACCGGATGGCGGGCCATCACCGGGTGGCGGTCGAGGCGGAAGACGCCGCCGGGCCCGGAGGCGAAGAGCTGGCCGAAGGCCTGGTAGCGACGCAGGGGAGGTGCCGCCACCATGATCGGCACCCAGTCGCTGCCGAAGACGGGTGCCGCGAGGTCGATCGCCCGACCGATCGAGCCGACCTCCGGCGCCGAATCGAGGGTGGAGCAGGTCTTGTAGTGGTTGATCGGCGCACCCAGGCCGCGCAGCGTCTCGAACAGTGCCGGCAGGTTCGCATCCATCCAGTCCGGCCCCTGGGCACGGGCGGTGCTGGCGATGCCGATGCCCCGCAGGCCCGCGAAGCGAGCGAGCTGCGCCGGCGTCGGCGGCTCGAGGAAGAGGACGGAGGGCAGGCCGGCGAAGGTCAGGACCTCCATCACGGCGGCCGAGCCGGTGAAATCGTCGCCGTACCAGGCGACGAGCGGGCCTTCCTTGGGCAGGGAGGACATGCTCACCGGTGATGCTGGTAGAGCTTGTTGGAGCGGTTGAGGTGCTCCTCCATGGCCGTGGCCGCGCGATCGCCATCGCCCGCCTCGATCATGTCGACGATCGCCGTGTGCTCGGCGAGGGTGGTCTTCTCGTGCCCCGACCAGATCAGCAGGTTCGAGTGATAGCGGAAGAGCCAGCCGAGCATCGCCTGGCTTACCGCCGTGAAGATGGGATTGCCGGAGAGTTGTGCGATCCGCACGTGGAAGGCGATATCGGCACGAATGAAGGCCGCGGCGTCGCCCAGCTGCTCGCGTTGCCGGTCGATCAGCTCGCGCAGCTCGGCGACGTCCGCCGGGCTTGCCTGCGGGGCGGCGATGCGGACCATGCCGATCTCGAAGAGACGGCGCGCACTCTTCAGGTGCTCCAGGTTCTGCGGTGCCGCCGAGAGGAGCATGCGCGCGACCGCGTCGCCCTGCTGGAGAACGGCGTCGGCGCTGAACTCGTTGATGCGGCTGCGCTCGCCGTGGGTAATGGTGATGAGGCCCATGGTCTGCAGCGACTGAAGGGCCTCGCGCACCGCCGGACGGCCGACCCCGAAACGCCGCATCAGCTCGTGTTCGGACGGCATCGGCTCGCCGGCGGCGAGCTCGCCGCTCAGGATCAGCTCCTGGAGGCGTTCCAGCACCTGATCGGACAGCTTCCGCCGGACGATCTTCTCGCCATCGTCCCAGCCGGCCTGTTTCGGCGGTCGTGCTGCTGCCACGCGGCCCGGTGCCTTTCTGCTGATCATGCGTCGAGCCAATAGGTTGGCCTGTCGCGCTTGACAAGGTGGAGCGGCGGTAGCGACCCCCTGGTAGAACTGCGCAGGTCCCGGGCTGTCCGCGGCATGGGCCTATTTCCCCAGCGCCGCCTGCTGGCGGAGCGCCACGCTCGCCTGGAGCCGCTGCTGCGCCTGGTCGACGACCACGGCGGCGATGATGACGAGGCCCTTGATGACGGTCTGCCAGAAGGAGCTGACGCCCATCATCACGAGCCCGTCGGCGAGAATACCGATCACGAAGGCGCCGACGATCGTGCCAGCGATCCGGCCGCGCCCGCCCGACATCGACGTGCCGCCGAGCACCGCCGCGGCGATGGCGTTGAGCTCGAAGGTCTCGCCGGTCGCCGGATGGGACGCCACCAGCTGCGAGGAGATGATCAGGCCGACGATGGCGGCACAGAACCCGGAGAACATGTAGACGAACATCTTGACCCGGTTGACCTTCACGCCGGAGAGGGCAGCGCCCCGCTCGTTGCCGCCGACTGCGTAGATGTGCCGGCCAAGCGGCGTCCGTGCGGCGAGGTAGGCGGCGGCGCAGGTGAGCGCCACCATGGTCCAGATCGACCAGGGCACGCCGAGGAGGCCGCTGGCGCCGATCGCGGTGAAGCTGTTGGAGCCGTACTCGGCGTTGCCGCGGAGATTGGCGAAGGTGCCGCCGTCGGACGAGAGCAGGGCGAGGCCGCGTGCGACGTAGAGCGTGCCGAGCGTCGCGATGAACGGCGCCACGTTGAGCCGCGTGATCAGGAAACCGTTGATCGCGCCGACGACCATGCCGACGAGCAGCACGATGAGAATGATCTCGAAGGTGTTGAAGAAGACCGTGTAGCCGATCTGCAGGTCGATGCCGTAAAGCACGAGCCATCCCGCCACCATGCCGCACAGCCCGACGATGGAGCCGACCGAGAGGTCGATGCCGCCGGTGATGATGACGAAGGTCATGCCGATGGCGAGGATGGCATTGAGCGAGACGTGCTTCGCCAGGATCACCATGTTGGCGGCGCTGAGGAAATTAGGCGCCGCCATGGCGAAGAACGCGAAGACGGCGATGAGCGCTATGAAGGTGCGCAGCCGGAGCAACAGCAGCAGGAAGGCGTCGCCGCCCATCGGCGTGGCGGGCGAGGGGGCGGCAGGCGTCATGCGTGGGCTTCCCGCGATGGCGTCGGCGCATGGCCGACGGCGGAGGCGGCGACGATGGCGGCTTCGTCCGCCTCGCTGCCGAGGAACTCACCGGTAATCCGGCCATTCGACATGACGAGGATGCGATCGGAGAGCGACATCACCTCCTCGAGGTCGGAGGTGACGAAGAGGATGCCGAGCCCCTCAGCCGCCAACCGGCGCATGGTGCGGAAGACCTCCGCCTTGGCGCCGACATCGATGCCGCGGCTCGGCTCGTCCATCAGCAGCACCCTGGGCTTCGTCATCAGGGCCTTGCCGATGACGACCTTCTGCTGGTTGCCGCCGGAGAGCGAGCTGATCGGGTTCTCGGGGCTCGCGACCTTGATTGCGAGATCGCGCACTAAATCGCGGACCCTGGCCCGTTCGGCGGCGAGATCGAGGTGGAAGAGGCGCGTGAAGTCTCGCAGGCAGGCGAGCGACATGTTCTCGCGGATGGACATGATCTGGATCGTGCCCTGCGTCTTGCGGTCCTCCGGGATGAGCGCGATGCCACGGGCAATCCGGCCCGCCACGGACGCCTCGTCGAGTGGGCGGCCATCGAGCCGGAACTCGCCGGTCGCGTGGGGGTGCTGCGCCATGATGCACTCGAAGAGCTCCGAGCGGCCGGCGCCCATCAGGCCGTAGATGCCGACGATCTCGCCGGCCCGGAGCGCGAAGGAGACATGGTCGACGGTCATGCCGCCGCCCTGCCGCGGCAGGCAGATGTCCTCGGCGCTGAAGATCTCGGCACCGAACTCGTGCTCCTCGGTCTTCGCGTAGTCCTTCGAGGCGGCGCCGATCATGTTCCGCACGATCCAGGGCACATCCACCCCGTCCATGGCGCGGGAGCCTGTGATCCGCCCGTCGCGCAGCACCGTGATCCAGTCGCCGATGCGGATCAGCTCCTCGAGCCGGTGCGAAATGTAGACGATGCCGACGCCGCGGCGCCTGAGGTCGGCGATCACCCGAAAGAGGATCTCGACCTCCGGCGCGCTGAGCGCCGAGGTCGGCTCGTCCATGATCAGGATGCGGGCGTCCTGCGACAGGGCCTTGGCGATCTCGACGATCTGCTGCTCGCCGATGCGAAGCTCGCCGACCAGGGCGTCGGGCTCGATCGCGTGCTCGAGGCGCGTCATCAGCTCCCGGGCCGCGGCGCGCTGGCTCGCCGCATCGATGTCGATGCCGCCACGGGTTCTTTCCCGGCCGATGAAGATGTTCTCGGCAACGGTCATGTTGGGGAAGAGGTTCAGCTCCTGGAAGATGATGCCGATGCCGTGGGCGGCCGCCTCACCGGTGCTGGCGAAGTGCTGCGGCTTGCCGTCCATCAGGATCTCGCCTGAGGTGAGCTGCTCGACGCCCGCGATCACCTTCATCAGCGTGGACTTGCCGGCGCCGTTCTCGCCGACGAGCACGTTGACCGACCCGAGGCGTACATCGAAGTCCACCGCGTCGAGCGCCAGCGTGCCGGGGTAGACCTTGGTCGCACCCCTGATGGAGAGGCCGATCGCGGACGTGCTCATCCGCCGCTCTCCGGCTGCAATGTCACCGGGGTGACGAGGACGGGGTCGGCCGCGGTCTTGAGGGTGAAGGCGCCGAGCACGGCGATCCGGCGTCCGACCAGACCCTCGCGCGGCAGCTCGGCCAGTGTGGCCTCGTAGGCCTCGGTGTTCAGCGCACGCGACAGTTGGGCGAACTCGATCTGGTCACGAAAAGCGGTGAAATCGATGAAGGGCAGGACATCGCGCAGCGTCGTTCCCTTGATCACCGGCCCGAGCTGCACGGTAGCGTCGCCGGCGCCATCACCATCGACGTCGACCTCGGCTGTCGCGGCGCGGGATTCGGTGTTCGCTGCCACGATCGTCCCGGTGAAGCGCACCGGGAAATTCCAGGGGCTGCCCTCGGCGTTTGACCGATGGCCGTGCGCCGATCCTGCCGCGTCGAGGCTGTCAGCGATCGCCGCCTTCAGAGGGGCGAGGTCGGTCGCTGTCTCCGCCAGATGGGGCATGACCTCGGTCGACCACATGGCGTTTACGCGGGCGGTCATGTCGTCCTGGGAACTGGCGCTGTCGCCGCCGGTCGCGACCGGCTTAACCTCGGCATTCTTGACGATCTTGCAGGCGGCGAGGCCGAAAGCCAGCGTGATGCAGAGCGCGAGACAGGGTCGGTTGAGCATGCTGCTGCGCGAGGCCTGAGGAGCAGGTGGGCCGGAAGCGGTCGAGGCGCTTCCGGCCCTGGGATGACGGTCAGTTGGTCAGCGAGAACGTCTCGAGCTGGCCGGCATTGTCGCCATTGATGAGGACGCAGTCCATGAGCTGCTTCTCGTCCAGGCCGGTCGAGCCGGTCTTCAGGTACTGGTCGGCCTGCTCGACGGCGAGCTGGGCCTGGCGATAGGCCGGCTGCAGGACGGTGGCCTTGATGCCGCCCGCGAGGATCGAGTCGCGCACCTCGTTCGAGCCGTCGAACCCGACGACGATGACATCGGTCCGGCCGGCCGCTTCCAGCGCCGCCCAGGCGCCCATGGCCATCGTGTCGTTGCCCGAGATGACGCCCTTGATCCCGGGGTTGGCCTGCAGGATCGACTCCATCTTCTCGAAGGCCTCAGGCTGGCTCCAGTTCGCCGACTGCTGCGCCACCATCACCATGTCGGGGTACTGGTCGATGACGTCGTGATAGCCGGCCGAGCGGATGCCGGCATTGGTGTCCGACTCCTTGCCGACCAGCTCGGCGTACTCGCCTGCCTCGCCCATCAGCTTCACGAACTCCTCGGCGCCGAGCTGGGCACCCTGGTAGTTGTTCGAGACGATCTGCGAGACGGCGACGCCGCTCTCGGTGATCTCGCGGTCGATCAGGAAGGACGGGATGCCCGCATCCTTGGCCCGCTGCACGGGTGCCACCGAGGCGTCCGCACCGGCGTTGTCGAGGATGATCGCCTTGGCGCCTCTGGCGATGGCCGTATCGAAGAGCTCGCTCTGCTTGTTGGCATCGTCGTCGTGCACGAGGACCAGCGCCTCGTAGCCGAGCTCCTCGGCCCGTGCCTGGGCGCCTTCGGCCTCGGCCTTGAAGAACGGGTTGTCGTGTGACGGCGTGATGATGGCGATCAGATCCGCCGCCGACGCCGCGAGTGGTGCGATGAGGAGCGCGGTCGCCGCGATCCCTGACAACAGCATCTTACGCGTCAGTCTCATTTGCAGTCTCCCTGGTTGGTGGATTCCGGCGGCGCTTGGCGGCCGCCTGGGTGAGCCGCCGGATGCTCCGGCTATCGCCATTGGCCCGAATGCGCCGAGCCGCTCGTTACGGCGTATGCGCGGCTTCGCGTGCTCGACGGCCCGGGTGCGGGCGTTGGAGAGCGCGCCATCGAAACGTTGCATGCGCCATCACCGATCGATCGCGGGGAGCTTGCCCAGCCAACATTACCTTGTCAACACGTATGATCAGTATCTGCATGGCAGATAGCGGCTGCTCGGGGTGGGATGGATGGGGCGGTCGAGTGTTGCTCACCGGACCCATTCAGCCGCGAGATTCCGCATCGCCGGATGATGCGGCTGGACGCTTTGACCAAACGATGAAGAAACTGCGGCAAGTCAAATGTCGAGACCGGGCCTGCCAGGCCGCGCAGGCATCGACCGAAGAGTCGCAGAGGAGGACCCCATGGTTTCGCGAGCGAGCATTCTCGGCAGTCTCGCGATCGCGGTCGCGGTATTCAGCCTGCCTGCCTCGCCGGTGGTCGCGCAGGTCGGCAAGCCGCCCCTGACCATGGTGTCCTTCGGTGGCGCTTTCACGCGAAGCCAGATGCTGGCCTACGTGGTGCCCTATCGGGAGTCGGCGGACCGCTGGGTCGACGTGCAGGACTACACCGGTGGTCTCGACGAGATCAGGCGCCAGGTGCGCTCGGCCAATCCCCGCTGGGACGTGGTCAGCCTCGAACTGCCGGACGCGATCGCGGGATGCGCCGAGGGGGTGCTCGAGCCCATCGATCACGCCATCCTGGCGCCAGCACCGGACGGCACGCCGGCGAACGCCGACTTCTACGAGGTGGCCCTGCAGGACTGCGGCATCGGTTTCGACGTGTTCGCGACGGTCGTCGCCTATGACGAGCGGCGTTTCTCGCAGCCGCCCGCGGCGCTCGCCGACTTCTTCGACCTCGAGCGGTTTCCCGGCCGGCGCGCGCTGCAGGCGCGGCCGCAGGTCAACCTCGAATGGGCGCTGATCGCCGACGGTGTCGCGCCGGACGACGTCTATGACGTGCTCGGGACCGATGCCGGCCTTGCCCGCGCCTTCGGTGTGCTCGACCGGATCCGCCGCGACACTGTCTGGTGGCAGCGTGGCGAGGAGCCGGCGGAGCTCCTGGCTTCCGGGGAGGTGGCGATGGCGGCGGCCTGGAACGGCCGGATCTTCGACGAGGTCGAGAGGCGCGCCAGCCCGATCGGCATTCTCTGGGACCACCCGGTCTGGAACATGGACGTCTGGGCCATTGTGAAGGGCGCGGTCAACGGCGGCGAAGCCGGTGAATTCATCGCCTTTGCCACGACGGCCGAGCGCATGGCCGCCCAGGCCGACCTGATCGCCTATGGCCCGACGCGTCGCTCCGCCGACGCCCTGGTCGATCAGGCGGTGCAGCCTTTCCTGCCGACCGCCGAGGGGCGGGCGGAGGGTGCCATCCGGATCGATTACGCCTGGTGGGCGGAACGGCAGGCGACGATCGGGCGACAGTTCGAAGCCTGGCTTCGGAGCGAGGACGACCTCGTCTACGACTTCAATCGCGAGGACGGCAATTGAGCGCCTCCGGTCCTGTGTCGCCAAGCCCGGCAACGAGAAAGACAAGAGCGATGACCAACAAGGGAAGCCGTGCCCAGACCCCACTGCCGGCGCGCGCCCTGACGCTGGCTCCGGCGCTGCTCGCCGCCGGGCTCGCCGTGGCGGGCGGCGCTGCGGCCCAGGACAGCGCTTCGGTCGAGGCGCTGCAGCGGCAGAACGAGGAGCTGCAGCGGCAGCTCGACGAGCTGCGGGCCCAAATGCAGGAGATCCGGCAGATGCTGCCGGCGGTGACGGCACCGGTGGCCGAGCGGCCGCAGGCGCCACCGGCGGGCCGGCTGGCGCTGCCGCCGTCCGGTCCGACCGAGCTGCCGCCTCCGGTGCTCGTCGACGGCAACCCGGTCGTCACCTCGGGCAACGAGCGCGTCACGCTCGCCATCTCGGGGCAGATCAACCGGGCGATGAACCTCGCCAACGACGGCAGCAGCACACAGACCTATTATGTCGACAACGATGCGAGCAACTCGCGCATCCGCTTCGTCGGCACCGGCCAGGTCACCGACGATTTCACGCTCGGCTCGAAGATCGAGGTGGCGATCGCCCCAAACGAATCGTCGGAAGTGAGCCAGAACAACGAGGACAGCGGCAATTTCTTCGACGAGCGCTTCGTCGAGATCTGGGGCGAAAGCGAGGAGTTCGGCAAGCTCTCCCTCGGCAAGGGCAGCACGGCGTCGGACAACACCGCCGAAGTGGATCTCTCCGGAACCGGCGTCGTCATGTATGCGAGCATCGCCGACCCCGTGGGCGGGCTGCAGTTCCGCACCAAGGAGGGCGATCTGACCGGTATCGGCGTCAACGACGCCTTCACCGATTTCGACGGGCTGGGGCGGAAGAACCGGCTGCGCTACGACACGCCCAACTTCGGCGGATTCTCGCTGGCGGTCTCGACGATCTCGAACGGCCAGTACGACACCGGTCTCTTCTGGGCGGCCGAGCTCGGCAGCTTCGAGGCGGCCGCTGCGGCGGCCCTGGCCAGGCCGAACACCGACGATGTCGATTACCGCGCCGACGGCTCGGCCTCGATCCTGCACGTGCCGAGCGGCCTCAACCTCACCGTCTCCTCCGGATTCGACGAATCGAACGACGGCGGCAATCCGAGCAGCTACTACCTGAAGGGCGGCTGGATCGCGGAGTTCTTCGACATCGGCACGACCAATTTCGGCGTCGATGTCAACCGCACGGTCAACAACCCGACGCCGAGCGACTCCGGCTGGTCCACCGGCTTCGCCGTCGTCCAGAACGTCTCCGACTTCGGCCTGCAGCTCTACAGCCAGGTCCGCTACTACGAGCTCGACCGCAACAACGATCCGTCCGTCGACGGGATCACCGCCTTCACCGTCGGCACGCGGATCAGGTTTTGATGTTCCTGCGGGCGAGGGGCCATCTCGCCTTGCTCGTACTGGGCCTGCTGCTTGCCGGCTGCAGCGACTACAAGCCGATGGCCATGCCCGATGCGCGCGAGAATCCGCCAATCGACGGCCTTTTCTCCGGCCCGACGGGCGAGTGGGTGATCTTCCGCTCGGAGGAGTGAAGCGGCGCAGGCCGGACCCGCGGCCACCCGAACAATAACGGCGATTGACCGCGAAAAAGCGTCGGCGTACTGGTCCGTTTCGACGGAATCTTGCTTTCTGGTCAACAGGCCTTGTCTTCGATGCAGGAGCACGGAGGTCGCAGGATGATCGGCAAGTTCGCAGCGGCGCTTGCAGTGGCGGGACTTCTCGGAATCGGTGTTTCGGCCGCGCAGCAGCAACCTTATGTGGTCGCGGAAAGTGCGGTGGCGGCCGGGGAGTATCTGACCAGCATCGGCGCCTGCAACGACTGTCACACCGATGGATGGGACGAGCAGGGCACGGCCGTTCCCCGCGAGGACCGTCTTATGGGCTCGGGCTTTGGCTGGCACGGTCCCTGGGGGACCAGCTACGCCAAGAACCTGCGCCTCACCGCGGCGGAGCTCAGTGAACCGGAGTGGCTCGAGATCTTCGAGCGGGGGATCGGCCTGCCACCGATGCCCTGGGTCAACCTGCATGCGATGAGCGCCCGCGACGCGGCGGCGATCTACGCCTTCCTCAGGGATCTCGGCCCGCGGGGCGAGCCGGCGCCACTGCCGCTGCCGCCCGGGGTTCGACCGACGCCGCCCTATTTCACCCTCGTGCTGCCGGCCTCCTGATCCAAGCACCGCCGGCAGAGAGGCGCCGGCGGGGAGCCTCAGACCGAGGGCACGTGGTCGAAGGGGTGGAGGATCTCGCAGCCGCTCTTGGTCACCCGGATCATGTACTCGCTGCGCACGCCGCCGATCTCGGGGTCGTAGCAGCCGGGCTCGACGAGGAGGACCATGTCCGGCTCGAGGACGGCGGTTTCGTAGGGCACCAGGCGCGGGAATTCGTGCACGGCGGTGCCGATCGAATGGCCGCTATGGTGCGGGTAGGTGAATCCGTGGCGGCCGACATAGGCGCGAAGCTGGGCGTCCAGTTCCTGGGCGGTCATGCCCGGGCGGATGATCTCCAGCGCGTGGGTGAGAGCGCCCTTGGAGGTCTCGAAGAGCTTCATGAAGCCGGCGCTCGCCGGCCCGGCGCTGGTCGTGGCGCAGGAATCGCCCCAGTAGCCGTCAATGCGCGGGGCGAGGTCGGCCATCACCGCGTCGCCGGGCTCGATGATCCGGTCGATCGGCCAGCCGGTGAAGGCCGAGCTCCGGGCGGGCCCGGAGATGAAGTCGCCGGTGATCGGCACGCGGCAGCCGGCGAATTCCTCGATGGCGCAGCGGATCTCGGCGAAGACCGCAAGCTCGCTCCGGCCCGGACGCAGCGCCTCGAGGAAGCGCTGCTGGCCGATGGCGACGGCTTCGGCGGAACGCCTGAGGGCCACGAGCTCGGCCGCCGTCTTGGTCGCCCGGCAGCGGCGGAGGGGCGGCGTGAGGTCGAGGCTCGTGTCGACCGGCAGGATGTCGCCCAGGATCTGCGGGACATGGCCCCGCTCGCCGGCGAGCCGGCCGCCGACGCCGAGGCGCCGCACCAGCGAGCCGACGGCCGTCCGGTAGCTGTCGATGTAGTCGACGTCGTGGTCGAAGGCGTAGCCCTCGTAGAGCTCCACCTCGGTGACCCTGGACGCCGCGGCCGCTGCCGCCTCGACATTGGCGCAGGCGAGGCCGGCGACGCCGTTGCGGTCGATCAGCGCGATCGTCGGGCCGCCGGCGAAGGGTGAGGGGCCGGCCTCGACCGGCGCGAAGTGCCCGGTCGCGTAGGCCACGCCGTCGACGCTGGCGAGGACGGCCCAGTCCGCATCGACCTCGCGCAGCGCCTGGACGGTGCGCTCGAGTCGTTCATCCATGGTGCCGTCCCCGTCTCAGGTCAGTCGATCCGAAGTGCCGCTCAGCCGGCACAGGGATCGGGGGTGGTGGCGTAGTCGTAGAGCGACGTCGCGGCGCCGTTGCGGAAGTAGCCGTTCATCGACTCCTCGCTGAGCGGCTCGACCGGCGCCACCGGGAAGATGGAGCCGGACTCGACGGTCATGCACTCGGCCGCCCACTGCCCCAGGTCCTCGCCTTTGATCTCGGGCACCGGCACCA
>JAUIID010000118.1 GCA_030431615.1 Alphaproteobacteria bacterium | reverse complement strand
AACTCGGCCGCCTGCTTGCCCTGCGCGCACCAGGTCGCCTGCAGCCCGGCATTCGAGAAGGCCGCCTTCAGGGGCTTCTCCGAGCGCCCCATCTCCTGGGCCATCGCACTGGCGACGAACGGATCGAAGCCGAAGCCGCCGAGCATGGCGCCGGCGGCGGCACTGGAGAGCGCCGCCTTCTGGATGAAGGACCGCCGCGAATCCGGTGTCAGAATGGGTGTCTTGCTCAAGATTCTTCTCCCTGATCGTTGCGCGCCGGTGCTGACCCGGCGACCGCGCGGATATTCCTGTCCCCGGCCGTCCGATGCAAGCAGGATGAATGACCTATCCGCGCCACGCCGCCCCGGCAAGCCCGTCATTGGCTCAGTCCGACAGGCCGGCCAGCGTCAGGCCCTCCCGCAGATGGGCGAGGTCGGCCGCCTCCCTGAAGGGCCGCATCGCGAGGAAGACCCCGACCCGAAAGCGCGGCTCGCGGGCCAGGAGGCGGGCCGCCGCCCGGCCGGCACCGGCCATGTCGCCCATTTGCGCGAGGCTCGCCGCAAGGCCGGCGAGCACGCCGGTCTGCGGCGCGGCCGCCCCGGCATAGGCCGCCGCCGCCTCGGCGTAGCGGCGCGCCGCATAGAGCGCCAGGCCGTG
This sequence comes from Alphaproteobacteria bacterium, assembly GCA_030431615.1. Lineage (GTDB taxonomy): Bacteria > Pseudomonadota > Alphaproteobacteria > Geminicoccales > Geminicoccaceae > SLRI01. The sequence continues at coordinate 16,372 of JAUIID010000118.1, read as the reverse complement.
ATTGGTGGCGTACCAGGGCGGCGGGAAGGGATCGAGGAGAAGGGCCCGCTCGATCAGCAGGACACCCTCCTCCGGCTTGCCGAGATAGACGGCGAGCGGCGAGCGCAGCGCCAGGATATGCGCATCGAACGGGTTGAGCGCCGTCGCCCGCTTGTGGTGCACGGCGGCAAGGTCGAGATCGCCCGCATACATCGCCACCTGCCCGAGCACGAGCTGGCACCATGCGTCACCCGGATCGAGCGCTGCCGCCCGGCGGGCATCCTCGAGCACCTCCCGCAGGTCGCCGCCCCCGGTCGGCGCCCAGCCCCAGCGGCGGAGCTGCATCAGCGCCTGCCAGGCGAGCGCCAGGGGATAGTCCGGCTCCACCGCCAGCACCTCGCCGAAGAGCCGAAGGGCCGTCGCCGTGGCAGCGGGTTCCGTCTGGTGCGCGTGAAAGATGCCCTGCAGCAGGAGATCGAAGGCGGCCGGGCTCGCCGGTCGCCGGCGGATCGAATCGGCCTGGCCGGCCGCGGCGATCTGGCCAGCCAGCGCCGCCACGACCCGCTCGACGATGGTCTCCTGGGTGGCGAGGAGGTCCGTGGCCGCCCCCTCGAACCGCTCCGCCCAGAGCACCGAGCCGGATCTCGCCTGGACCAGCTCGATGCGGATCCTGAGATTTGCCCCCAGCGCCGCGCAGGTGCCGCGCACGATGAAGCCGACGCCCAGGTCCGCCGCTACCCGCCGCGGGTCGACCGCGGCACCCCGATAGTGGAAGGTGGCGCCACGCGCCATCACCGCCAGCGTGCGGAACCGGGCGAGCCCGGCGATCAGGTCGTCGGCGAGGCCGTCCGCCAGATAGCCCGCGACCTCGCCCGAGGTGTCGAGGAACGGCAGGACGGCGACGCCGAGCCGCCGCTGCTCGAGGAAGTCCTCGCGCCCGGGCTCGCCGAGCCTGATCCGCAGGACCTCGATGGGTGCCTCGATGTTCTTGAGGATGCGCTGCCCGACCGGCTCCAGCACCAGCCCGTCGGTCGAGCCGAGCGCGTCGCGCACCGCCGCCGAGATGCAGATGCCACCGGTGTTCGAGAGCCCCTCGAGCCGGGCCGCGACGTTGACCGTGGCACCGAGCAGGTCCGCCCCCACCCGATGCACCGGCCCCTGATGCACGCCAATTCGAAAGCGCATCAAGAGCGCCCCGGCCGCCAGCGCCGCCTCGATCCCCCGCTGGATCGCGACCGCACAGCCCACGGCAGCATCGGTTTGGTTGAACTCGGCCAGCACGCTGTCACCGGCCGTGGCGAAGATCCGCCCGCCATGCTGCCGGACCAGCTGGTCGATCAGCCGCCGGCTCGCCCCGAAGGCACCGAGCGCCGCCGCCTCGTCCCGGCTCATCGCCCGGCTGTAGCCGACCGCGTCGGCGACGAGAATCGCCGCCTCCGGCAGCCCGGACGACACGCTGGCGCTCTCTGGCATGACCCATCCAACGCCCGATCGGTGACGGGCGAGCGGGATATTTTAGAGCCGTGGCAATGGCAAAACCAGCGCTGCCGATCGCCGGATCAGGAAAGCGACATCAGCCGTCGCATGGTCGATCCGTCGACCAGGACGATGCCACGATGCGCGGCGCTGCGCTCCGGAGCCGGCAGGCCCAGGTCGCGGCGCTGTTGCGGCGAAAGTTCCTCGAGCGCCGCGGCCGCATGCCGCCGCCGGAGTTCGGCGCACCCCAGACGAGCCACGGCCAAGAGCATCGTCCTGATCTGGTCCATCACGCCGGAAAGGGTCGAAACCGAAAGGAAATGCGGCTTGGTCATCGTTCTTCCCTCGTCTCAGGCTCACCACGAGCGGCGACCGATCTGGCAAGCCTAGGGGATGCCCGTTTGACCAGCGTGTTGCCGGCATGATCGACACGTGAGACGCAGATCTGCGGCTGTGAAAAAGTCGTAAAATCGTCTACGGTCCGCCCGCCAAGTCAGGACTGTCGCCAATGCGGGTCGATCTCCTGGGCGGTCTCGAGGTTCGGGTCGGGGACGGCCCGCCACCGACGCGCCAGACGCGCCTGCTCCTCGCCGTGCTGCTGCTCGCCGACGGACGTGGCCTGTCGCGCGACGCGCTGCTCGCCCTCTTCTGGCCGGACCGGCCGGAGGCGCAGGCCCGCGCCAGCCTGCGCCAGGGCCTGGCGGCGCTGCGTCGCCTGCTCGTGGCCGACGGTGCGGGCGAGCTCGGTGCCACGGCCGATCGGGTCTGGCTCGATCTGCCGCCGCAAAGTTGCGACGCCTGCGCCTTTGCGGCACTGGCCGGGAGCGACCGGCCAGCCGACCAGCGCCGGGCAGCCGAGCTCTACGCCGGCGACCTCCTGCAGGACATGGCGCTGGCACCACCGCTCGAGGACTGGCGCGCCACGCACGCGGCGAAGCTGCGGCGCCTGGCACTTGCCCTGTGCGAGCAGCTGAGCCTAAACGCCGGGACAGAGCCCGCACTCGCCGACGCCGCGGCTGACCTGGCCCGTCGCCTCCTCGCCCGCGACCCGACTGCCGAGGAGGCGCACCGCGCGCTCATCCGCGTGCATCTGGCCCGAGGCCAGGCGAACGCCGCCCGTCGACAGCTCGACGAGTGCATTGAACGGCTCCGCCGCGAGCTCGATGCCCTGCCGGAGGCGGCCACCACAGCACTCCTCGAGACCGCCGGCGGAACAGCGCCCGTCATGCCTTCCGCGACGCCTGCCCGGCATCCGGACCAGCCGCCGTCGCTGGTCGTCATGCCCTTCGACAATCTCGGCCCGGCCGAGGACAACTACTTCGCCGACGGCGTGGTCGAGGAGATCACCTCCGCCCTCTCCCGCATCCGCGACTTCTTCGTGGTCGCCCGGCAGTCCGCCTTCGCCTATCGGGGTCGGTTCGTCGACGTCCGCGAGGTCGGCACCGAGCTTGCCGTGCGCTACGTGGTCGAGGGCACGGTCCGGCGAGGCGGCGAACGTGTCCGCATCTCCGTCCAGCTGGTCGACGCCCAGAGCCGGACCCAGCTCTGGTCCGACCGCTACGAGGGCACCACCGCCGACATCTTCGAGCTGCAGGACCGGATCGCGGCCCAGGTCGCCGGCGCCATCCAGCCCAGCATCCGCGCTTCCGAGATCGAGAACGCCCGCCGCAAGCCGCCCGAGGATCTGGGTGCCTACGACCTCGTGCTGCGCGCCTATCCCCACTTCTGGGCGCACGACCGGGACGAGAACCGCAAGGCGCTGGCCCTGCTCGGCGAGGCGCTGGCGCGCGATCCGGACTACGCCGTCGCCATGGCGCTCAAGGCTTGGTGCCATGCCCAGGAGGCCTGCTACCTCTGGTCACCCGATCCGACGCGGGAGCGCGCCCTCGCCGTGCGCCTCGCCGACGAGGCCGCCAACCGCGTCGAGGACCATGCGACGGCGCTGGTCGCCATCGGTGCGGCCTATGGGCTGACCACCACCGACCAGGACCGCGCCGCCCTGCACATCCGTCGCGCCCTGGCGATCGACGCCAACCATGCCTGGGGCTGGACCCGGCTCGGCTGGTCGACCTATCTCGCCGGCCGGGCGGACGAGGCCATCGGCTACTTCGACCGGGCGCTCGGGCTCAGCCCGCTCGATCCGCTCGCCTTCAACGTCCATTTCGGCAAGGCCGCCGCCTTCAGCCTGAAACGCGACTATGTGACCGCCATCGGCCTCGTCGAGCGGGCCCTGCACGCCCACCCCAGGGCCGTCTGGGCCTACCGCATGCTCGCCTCCTACCACGCCAACAACGGCAACCTGCCGGGTGCGCGCGCGGCCGTTGCAACCTTTCTCGAGCATTTTCCGGGCACCACGATCGCCAGCGTCGCCGCCGGCGTGCCGCCGTCGCTGCCGCTCGTCGACGAGGGCTATCTCGCCGGCATGGCCAAGGCCGGCCTGCCGCTCGAGTGAGCGGGCCGACCAGCCTACCGCGCCACCCGCCGCTCGCTGGTGAGGAACGACCAGCGCAGGCCGCCGCCGAAGCCGACGGTCAGGTCCTGGCGGTGCAGCGGGCTGTCGTCGTTCGCCGAATGGCCCCAATAGCCGAACTGGAACCCGCCGAAGAGGCGGAGGTCCTCGCGGATGCTCCAGGAGAGCCCGGCGCTCAGCTCCGTTCCCATGTAGCCGTCATCGGCCTCGTAGGCCGGCCGCCCCGGGCGCGCTTCGCCGGGCGCCACTCGATAGAAATAGTCGTTCAGCCCGTCGAAGCCGAAGAGCGGGCCGAGCGACAGCACCGCGCGCATGTCATCCAGGATGAAGTCGTTGCGCCGGAAGGTGAGGTTCGGGGCGACGGTCAGGCCCTGGTAGCGGAGATTGCTGAAATCGGTGGAGAGAACCGCGCGCACTGCAAGGGCGAGGTCCAGCTCGTCCCGGTTCTCGGGCGGCAGGAAGCTGTAGGTCAGGCGCGGCCCGACCTCGAGCAGGAAGTCGAGGTCGGGCATGCCCTCGCGCGCGTCGCTGTTGTCCGAATCGACCGGGAAGGCCGCATCGAGCCCGAGATCGAGCTCGAAGCCGCCATTGTCGACGACGATGCCGCGCGCCGCCCCCCGGTCGCCGAGCCGGAAGACCTCGCCCCGGTAGATGGCGAACGGCAAGGCGAGGCCGTTGACATGGTTCTCGTCGGCCGCCGGGTAATCCGGCAGGTACCCGCCGCCGCCCACCACGCCGATCTCCCAGAGCGGCTCGGTGTCGGCATCGGCCGCCTCGGTCAGCGCCGCGCCGGCGGCGGCCAGGAAGAGAGCCGCCACCGCAAGGCCTGCGGCCGCCGCTCGCGGCAGTCTCAGGGTGCCCCGAAGGACAGGCGGTCGAGGATGGCCGGGTGTCATCGAGATGGTTTCTCCTGGCGAAGAAGGCAGCGTGCGGAGGATCTGCACGACCGGCCAAATATGCCTTGACCTTCCAGCGTTGGAAGGCTTACGCGCTTCGTCATGGCCTGCGCTATCCGCTCGATTCTGGCGACGCTTCTCGTCCTCGTCCTCGCGACGATGCTGGCGATCGAGCCGGCTCGGGCCGACGGCGGCCACGCCTCGGCGACGGCCCACGCCGTGCAACATGGCGCTGGCGAGCCGCTCGACCAGCACGATCATGGCGGTGCGCGACACGACCGCTCCTGCGTCTCGATGATCGGCCATTGCGGCACCATGCCGGCGCACAACGTCGCCGTCGCCCTGGTGGTGAAGGCAGAGTCGCTGCCGGCCTCGCTGCCGCCGGACGATCGGGCCTTCAAGGGACGCTCGCCCGAAGCGGATACGCCCCCTCCTCGAGTCTGACGGACTTCCCGCCGAACCGGTTTTTCGCGCCCGATCCCGGACGCGGCCGGCTTCGTTCGCAACCGATCCAGACATTCGAGGAATGAAGATGACCGAGACGACCTGCCCCTGCCTGATCAGGGCCGCCTTCGTCGCCCTGGCACTACCCGTCGCTGCAACCCAGGCTTTCGCCGCCGGCAGCCACGGCGGCGGCCACGGCAACGCCGCCCATGGTGAGCCGGGCGATCCTGCCGAGGCCTCCCGCACCGTCACCGTCGAGATGGGCGACAACTACTACGAGCTCGAGCGGATCGCCGTGAAGGCGGGCGAGACCGTGCGCTTCACGGTGACCAACGCCGGCGGCTTCGTGCACGAGTTCAACATCGGCACGCCCGCGATGCACGCCGCCCATCAGGACGAGATGGCGATGATGGTGGAGCACGGCGTGCTCCTGCCCGACCGGATCGACATGGCGGCAGCCGCCGCCATGCAGGCTTCGATGGGCCATGGCCAGCACGACGACCCGAACAGCGTGCTCCTGGAACCCGGCCAGACGGCGGACGTGGTCTGGACCTTTCCCAAGGACGGCGTGATCGAGTTCGCCTGCAACGTGCCCGGCCACTACGACGCCGGCATGGCAGGCAGCTTCGAGTTCGTCGAGACCCTGGCCCAGCACTGACGGCCAGAACACACGGAAAGAGAGCGGGTGCCGCGGCCGAAGCGGCACCCCACCCGTCGCCCATCGCAATGGATACGACCATGTTCGGATATCGGACCGCCGCCGCGGCCGTGGCGCTCGCCACGCTCGTGGCGCTCGACTTGCCCGCGACCGCCGCAACCTACGACCTCACCGTCGACCGCGTCACGATCGAGACAGGCGACTTCACCCGCACCGGTATCGGCTACAACGGCGCCACGCCGGGGCCGGTCCTGCGCTTCGAGGAAGGCGAGGAGGTCACGATCAACGTGACCAACAATCTCGACGAATCCACCTCGATCCACTGGCACGGCCTGATCCTGCCCTACGAGCAGGACGGCGTGCCGGGCATCAGCTATCCGGGCATCGCCCCGGGCGAGACCTTCACCTACCGCTTTCCGATCCGCCAGAGCGGCACCTACTGGTTCCACAGCCATTCCGGCTTTCAGGAGCCGGACGGCGCCTACGGCTCCATCGTCATCGAGCCCGAAGCGCGCGAGCCCTTCCGCTACGACCGCGACTACGTCGTCCAGCTCACCGATGCGCACCCCCATTCCGGGGCCCGCATCTTCCGCAATCTCAAGGCCTCGGCCGACTACTACAACCGCCAGCAGCAGACGCTCCTCGACTTCTTCAGGGACGCCCGCCGCGACGGGCTCGGCGCCACGATCGCCGACCGGCGGGCCTGGGGCGAGATGCGCATGATGCCGACCGATATCGAGGACGTGCAGGGTTTCACCCCGCTGATCAACGGCCGGAGCCCGGCGCAGAACTGGACCGGCCTCTTCGCACCGGGCGAGCGGGTGCGGCTGCGCTTCATCAACTCCTCGGCCATGACCTATTTCGACATCCGCATCCCCGGGCTCGAGATGACGGTCGTCCAGGCCGACGGCAACAATGTCCAGCCGGTCAAGGTGGACGAGTTTCGCCTCGCCGTCGCCGAGACCTACGACGTGATCGTCCGGCCGATGGACGATGCCGCCTACTCGATCATCGCCGAATCGGTCGGCCGTACCGCGATGGCGCGCGGCACGCTCGCCCCGCGCGAGGGCATGACAGCCGAGATTCCCGAGCTCCGGCCCGCCCCGCTCCTGACCATGGCCGACATGGGCATGGCGCATGAAGGCATGGATCACGGGAGCATGGCCGGCATGGACCACGGCGCCATGCCCGGCATGGATCAGCGTGCCATGGCTGGTGGCGCCCATGTCATGCCCGACGGCACCGTCATGGAAGGCATGGGCGACGCGGCAATGGCCGGCATGGACCACAGCGCCCACGGCGCCGGGACTGGCCAGGCCGCCGACCCCTCCTACGCCCCCGGCAGCGGCCTTGTGCCCAGCGCCGCCAATGGCGGCAAGTTCCTCACCTATGCCGACTTGAAGGCGCAGGCGCCACTCTACCCGCCGCGCCCGGCGACGCGGGAGATCGAGCTCCGTTTGACCGGCAACATGGAGCGCTACATCTGGTCCATTGATGACGTGAAATTTGCCGACGCCGAGCCGATCCGGCTGCGCTACGGCGAGCGGGTGCGCTTCCGCTTCATCAACGAGACGATGATGAAGCACCCGATGCACCTGCACGGCATGTGGTCGATCCTTGACACCGGCAGCGGGGAGTGGAACCCCGCCAAGCACACGATCAGCGTGGCGCCGGGCAGCACGGCGACCATGGAGGTCGAGGTCGACGCGCCGGGCGCCTGGGCGTTCCACTGCCATCTCGCCTTCCACATGGATGCCGGCATGATGCGCAAGGTCGTCGTCGAGGGCGCTCCCGCCGAGGCCGCGAGCCTGCCGACGGCGCCGGGCGGGGCCTGAGGGGATGGCCATGCACCGCAGCCGGGCTGGGGCGCTCGTCCCGGCGCTCCTGGCCCCCGTCCTCCTCTCGACCACGCCGGCGCAGGCGATGCCCCACTCCTGGCCCCAGTTCTGGGGCGTTCAGGTGGAGCAGCTCGAATACCGGCTCGGCGACGACACCGACGTCTTCGCCTGGGACTTCGACGCTTTCGTCGGCAGCGACGAGCGGCGCTTCGTCTGGCGCAGCGAGGCGGAATACGCGACCGAGGAAGACGCCTTCGAGCAGCTCGAGAACCAGGCTCGGGTCACCCAGCCGATCAGCGAGTTCTTCGATCTCGCCTACGGGCTGCGCCTGGATACGCCGGAGGGGGCCACGCGCCTGCACGGCCTGATCGGCATCCAGGGCCTGGCACCGCAATGGTTCGAGATCGACGCCACGCTCTTCGTCTCGGACACGCCGTTCGCGCGCTTCGAGACCGAGTACGAGGTGCTGATCACCAACCGCCTGAACCTGGTGCCGAGCCTCGAGCTGACGCTGCCCATGGTGAACGACGAGGGGATCGGCGCCGGCGCCTGGGGCCCGAAGCTCGAGGCGGGCCTGCGCCTCGGCTACGACCTGATCGACCGCACCCTAACGCCATATATCGGCGTCCACTACGAGCGCCTGTTCGGTCAGACCGCCGACTACGCCCGCGACGACGGCGAGGAGCGCGACGCCCTCTTTTTCGTCATTGGCGCCCGCCTGCTCTTCTAACACGCAAGGCCCGGCGCCGGCCTCGGGGCCGGCGCCGGGTGTTCATTCAGGCGCCCATCTTGGCCTTCAGCCCTTGGTCGAGCGCATCGAGGAACTGCTCGGTGGTGAGCCAGGGCTGATCCGGGCCGATGAGCAGCGCCAGATCCTTGGTCATCTGGCCGCCCTCGACGGTCTCGATGCAGACCTCCTCGAGCGTCTTGGCGAAGGCCGCGAGCTCGTCCGAGCCGTCGATCTTGGCCCGGTAGGCGAGGCCCCGGCTCCAGGCGAAGATCGAGGCGATCGGGTTGGTCGAGGTCGCCTTGCCCTTCTGGTGCTCGCGATAATGGCGGGTGACCGTGCCGTGCGCCGCCTCGGCCTCGACCGTCTTGCCGTCCGGCGTCATCAGCACCGAGGTCATCAGGCCGAGCGAGCCGAAGCCCTGCGCCACGGTGTCGGACTGCACGTCGCCGTCATAGTTTTTGCAGGCCCAGACGAAGCCTCCCGACCACTTGAGCGCCGCCGCCACCATGTCGTCGATCAGCCGGTGCTCGTAGATGATGCCGGCCTTCTCGAAATCGGCCTTGAACTCGGCCTGGTAGACCTCCTCGAAGAGGTCCTTGAAGCGGCCGTCATAGACCTTGAGGATGGTGTTCTTGGTCGAGAGATAGACCGGCCACTTGCGCATCAGGCCGTAATTCAGGGACGCCCGGGCGAACTCGCGGATGCTCTCGTCGAGATTGTACATGCCCATGGCGACGCCGGCCGCCGGGAACTTGAAGACCTCGTACTCGACCGCCTCGCCGCCGTCCTCGGGCTCGAAGCGCATGGTGAGCTTGCCCTTGCCCGGCACCTTGAAGTCGGTCGCCCGGTACTGGTCGCCGAAGGCGTGGCGGCCGATGACGATGGGCTTGGTCCAGCCCGGCACCAGCCTGGGCACGTTCTTCATGATGATCGGCTCGCGGAAGACCGTGCCGCCCAGGATGTTGCGGATCGTGCCGTTGGGCGACCGCCACATCTTCTTCAGCCCGAACTCCTCGACCCGCCCCTCGTCCGGCGTGATCGTGGCGCACTTGACGCCGACATTGTGCTTCTTGATCGCCTCGGCGGCGTCGATCGTCACCTGGTCGTCGGTGGCGTCGCGGTGCTCGATGCCGAGATCGAAGTAGAGCAGCTCGATGTCGAGATAGGGCAGGATCAGCTTGTCCTTGATCATCTGCCAGATGATCCGGGTCATCTCGTCCCCGTCGATCTCGACGATCGGCTTCGCTACCTTGATCTTGCCCATGCGTATCCCCTCGGCCCTGCACACTGCGTCGCCGGCCTTGTAGTCGAGCCCGCAGACGAGCGCAAAGGGCCTGCGGGTCGCAGTCCCGCCCGATCCGTCACCGTCGCCAGACGGGGTCCTTCATCGCACTGATGAAGGCCTCGTGCGCGGCCAGCTCCTCGGGCGGCACGACGAAGACGCGATGCGGCCGCCGCGCCGCCGCCATGCCACCCGCCAGCCCGCCCCGCGCCTGCACGACGAGGCCGAGATTGGCCTGCAGCCCCCCCTTGAGATGCACGTAGACCTCGGCCAGCAGCCGGCTGTCGAGGAGGGCGCCATGCAGCTCGCGGGTCGAGAGGTCGACGCCGAAGCGGCGGCAGAGCGCATCGAGATTGGCGGGCGAGCCCGGGAACTTGCGCTGCGCCATCGGCAGCGTGTCGATCGCCCGGTTCGCCGGCAGGAGCGGCAGGTCGAGCCGGCCGAGCTCGGCATTGAGGAAACGCAGGTCGAAGGTCGCATTGTGGATGATCAGCGGCGCCTCGCCGATGAACTCGAGGAACGCCCCGGCGATCGCCGCGAAGACCGGCTGGTCGGCCAGGAACTCGCTGCTCAGCCCGTGCACGCGAAAGGCTTCCTCGGGCATGTCGCGCTCGGGGTTGATGTACTGGTGGAAATGCCGGCCGGTCGGCACGTGGTGCTCGAGCTCGATCGCCCCGATCTCGACGATCCGGTGGCCGGAGGCCGGATCCAGGCCGGTCGTCTCCGTGTCCATGACGATCTCGCGCATGCAAGGCTCTCCACTCAGGCCACAGCGTGCCAGGCAGCCGGCCAAGCCCGCCGCGGCCAGGCTTGCAGCCGGTCCAGCAGGGCCGCCACGGCAGCGGCACTCGCCCCCCGGTCATAGCCGGAGCAGAGCACGAAGTCCGCCCGCTTCTGCTTTTCCGTGCCCGGCATCTGCTGTGCCCGGATCGCCGCCAGCCGCGCCGGGCTCATCCCCGGCCGCGCCAGGGCGCGCGCCGCCTGCAGATGCGGGCCGGCATCGACCACGACGACGCAGTCGCAGAGCCGCTCGCCCCCCGTCTCGAGCAGGAGCGGGATGTCGAGCGCCGCCATGGCGAAACGCTCCCGGGCGAGCCGGCCGAGGAACCGCCGCTCGGCGGCGCGCACCGCCGGATGGAGGATCGCCTCGAGCCGGCGGAGTGCTGGCGCATTGCCGAAGACTCTGGCCCCGAGCGCCCGCCGGTCGATCCCGCCGGCATCGTCACCAACCCCGGGAAAGGCTGCCTCGACGGCCCCGATGACCGGACTCCCGGCCCGCAGCAGCGCATGCACCGCCGCATCCGCGTCGAAGACCGGGACGCCAAAGCCCTGAAGCAGCCGCGCCACCCGGCTCTTGCCCATGGCGATGCCGCCGGTGAGGCCGATGACCAGCGGCCCTCCCATCAGGCGAGCAGCACCCGCTGGTCGCGCAGGAACTGGAGCAGCGGCAGCAGCGGCAGGCCGAGCACGGTGAAATGGTCGCCGCGCACAGACGTGATGAGCTGGGCACCCAGCCCCTCGAGCTCGTAGGCACCGACCGAGCGCAGCGCCGCCTCGCCCGCCGCGTCGAGATAGGCCTCTATCGCCTCGGCGGAGAGCGTGCGGAGCGTGATCTCGGCGCTGGCGACATGGTGCCAGACACGCGCCCCGTCGCGAAAGGCGACGACGGCGCTGACCAGTCGGTGGGCGCGCCCGCCGAGCTCTTCGAGTTGGCGGGCGGCGGCCGCCCGGTCGGCCGGCTTCTCCAGCCAGCCGCCATCGAACTCCAGGAGCTGGTCGGCGCCGAGGACGATGCAGTCGCCCGGCAGGCGACCCGCCACATGCTGCGCCTTCAGCTCGGCCAGGACCGTCGCCGCATCTGCGCTGGCGACGCCCTCTGCGGCAAGAGCGGCACGCATCTCGACCTCGTCGACCGGTGCCGGAACGGCGCTGAAATCGAGCCCGGCGGCCCGCAGCATGGCCGCGCGCGCCGCACTGGCGGAAGCGAGCACCAGCACCGGCTCCGCTGCCTGCAGGGGTCTGGTCACGTGGAGCTTAACCCTTCCTTCATCTGCCCGCCCCTAAGCTCGCCGCCGGTCGAACGAGAGCCCGGAGGCCAGAGGTGAGCACCCTATCGTCGCCAGAGCCAGGTGAGCCACGCCATGCCCGGCCCGGGCTCGAGGAGCTCTTCGCCGATACCGCCTATGTCCTCGCCATCGAGGACGAGGGTACCGTCTGCTACGGCATTTTTGATGCCGACGGAACACCGCTCGCAGTGGCCCCGACACGCGCCCTCGCGCTTGCCGTAATCCGCAAGAACGGCCTCGAGCCCGCCGACGCCCACTGAGATGCGGGTCGGGCGGCGGGCGGCCGGGCGAAGCCGCCCGGTACGCTCACCCCGGCAGCCGCAGCACCGCCTTCGCCCCGCCCCTGGTCGAGCTCTCGAAGGTCAGCTCGCCGCCATGGCCGAGCACGATGTCGCGGGCAATGCTGAGCCCGAGCCCGGTGCCGCCGGTCTGCCGCCGCCGCGCGGTGTCGACCCGGAAGAAGGGCTGGAACACCGCCTCGCGCAGGTTCTCCGGGATGCCCGGCCCGTCATCCTCGATGGTGATCAGCACGTCGCGCGCCCGCCGCTCGGCGGCGATCCGGACCCACCGGCCGTAGCGGGCGGCGTTGTCCACGAGATTGGCGAGGCAGCGGCGAAAGGCGATCGGCCGCAGGCTCGAGGTGATCGGCTGCGCCACCGCGAGCTCGGTCTGGGCACCGGCCCGCTGGGCGCGCTGCGCCATCTGCTCCAGCATGGGCTGCAGCTCGACCTGCTCCGCCGTCTCGCCCTCCTCGCCCCGGACGAAGGCGAGATAGGTGTCGACGAGGTCGATCATGTCGGCGACGTCGGCCTCGAGCTCCTTGGCCATCGGGTCGTCGCTGCCGAGCAGCTCGAGCTCGAGCTTCATGCGCGTCAGGGGGGTGCGCAGATCGTGGCTGATCGCCGCCAGCATCTCCGTGCGCTGGCTCAGATGCCGAAGGATGCGGCCGCGCATGACATTGAAGGCGGCTGCCGCCCGGCGGATCTCGGACGGCCCGCGCGGGCGAAAATCGCCGACATCCTCGCCCCGGCCGAAATTCTCGACGGCCCTTGCCAGTTCGCGGATCGGTCGCACCTGCAGGCCGAGGAAATAGACGGCGACGACGATCAGGACGAGGGCGGCACCCACCATCCAGTACATCAGCAGCATCGTCGTCGTGCTGGTCACCCGCTGGCGCGGCGCCATGACCCGCAGGAGGGCGTCGTCGAGCTGGACATAGGCCACGACGAAGCCGGGCATCTCCGAGCGCAGGTCGATGACGAAGGGCCGGTCCAGCCCCTGCTCGAAGCTCTCGAGGATCTTCTGGTCGATATGGGTGAGCCGCCAGCCGCTCAGGCCGCCCTCCTCGATCGCCGCGTCGAGCCGCCCGCCCGGCTCGAGCGAGAACCTGAGGCCCAGATGGTCGCGCATCCGCTCGAGCAGCTGGCGCTTCGCCTGGAGAGTGGGCGCCTCCTCGAGCAGCTCGACGGCGAACGCCACCTCGCCGGCGACGCCGGTCGCCAGCCAGCGCGTCACCACGTCCCAGTGCCGGTTGTAGAAGATCACTGTCAGCACGAGCTGCAGGATGACGAGCGGCAGCACGACGATCAGGATCGAGCGCCAGAACAGCGACGGTGGCACGATGGTCCGGCTGAGCAGGCGGCGGATCGGGCCCATGCCTAGCCTCTCACTCTCAGCGCCCCGTGCGCAGCGCGTAGCCTTCGCCGCGCACCGTCAGGAGATGCCGGGGCTGGCGCGGGTCGTCCTCCAGCTTGCGCCTGAGGCGGAGGATCTGCACGTCGATCGCCCGGTCGTTGCCCTTGACGTTGCCGAGCTCGCCGAGCTCGGCCCGGCTGATCGGCGCACCCGCCCGCTCGGCCAAAGCGCGCAGCAGCGCCAGCTCACCCGAGGTCAGGTGCACGACCTCGCCCTCGCCCCGGGTCAGCTCGAGGCTGTCGAGATCGAAGGTGAAGGGGCCGAAGCGCAGCACCGGCGCCGGCGCCGGCGGCCGCGCCGAGCGGGCCCGGCCGAGGATGCGGGTGATCCGGAGCAGCAGCTCCTGGGGCTCGAAGGGCTTGACCAGGTAGTCGTCGGCGCCCGCCTCGAGCCCGGCGATCCGGTCCTTGGGCTCGCCGCGCGCGGTGAGCAGCAGGATCGGCACGTCGCTGGTCCGCCTGAGCTCGGTGGTCAGCTCGACGCCGCTCTGGTCGGGCAGCATCACGTCGAGCACGACGAGATCGAAATCGAGCCCGGCGAGCTTCTGCCGGGCGGACGTCGCATCGCTGGCGATGCTCACCAGATGGTCGTGTCGGCTCAGGAAGCGCTGCAGCAGGGCCAACAGCCGCTCGTCGTCGTCGACCACGAGAAGGTGGGCGGGCTCGCTCAAGAGTCGGCCCCCTCGGCGTCGACCGTCACCGGCAGCAGGCCGCGGCCCCCGCGCGGGGAGATCTGCGCCGCCACCAGGAGCACGTTCTGGAAGCCCGCGACATCGGCAGCCCCGGCCCGGCGAAAGACGCGGCGCAGCCAGCGCTTCTGCAGCTCCAGGGCCTCGGCGACGAGGTTGCTGCCCGCCTCCGTCGGGGCCAGCGCCCGCTTGCGCCGGTCGCCGGCATCCGCCGCCCGCTCGATCAGCCCGCTGGCGGCGAGATGCTGCAGCCGCCGGGACATGCGCTGCTTGGTCCAGCCGAAATACTGGGCGAGCTCGGCCGCGGTCACCGGCTGCCGCCGGCCCGTGGCGGCGTCCAGCCGGGCGAGGAGCGCGAGATCGCTGCTCTCCAGCCCGGCCCGGGCCAGGACGTCGCCGACCGTGCTGCCGAGATCGAGCTGCAGCAAAGCGAGGAGCGCCAGGCTGCGCTCCAGCTCGGCATCGCGCAGAAAGAGCGGGTTGAGCGCGCGCTGCGCCTGCATGCTTCCGTCCGACCCCAGCAACGGCCCCCCCGGATCCGGCAATCTCGACCTGGCGTCCGCCGCTGCATGGCAGGCATGCCAAACGGCGCGGGCGCCGCGACCGGGCTCGGATTGACACTTATGGGACCGGGTGATAGCGATCGCAATCCCTGAAAAACCGCGCCTCTTCAAGCCTGAAGGCCGATACGAAAGCCCGACGAATGGCCGAGCTCCTCCCCTTCGACGATCGCGATGGCTACCTCTGGTACAATGGCGAGATGGTGCCGTGGCGTGACGCGAAGCTGCACGTACTGAGCCACGGCCTGCACTACGGCTCCTGCGTGTTCGAGGGCGAGCGGGCCTATGGCGGGACGGTGTTCAAGCTCACCGAGCACAGCCAGCGGTTGATCGACAGCGGCAAGATCCTGGGCTTCGACGTGCCCTACTCGGCGGCCGAGCTGGACGCCGCGACCAACGCCGTGATCCGCAAGAACGGCTTCTCCGACTGCTATGTCCGGCCGGTCGCCTGGCGCGGCTCGGAGCAGATGGGCGTGTCCGCCCAGCACAGCCGCATCAACGTCGCCATCGCCACCTGGGAATGGGGCGCCTACTACAGCGACCTGACCCTGACCCGCGCCCTCTACCAGCGCCCGGCACCCAATACGGCACCGGTCAAGAGCAAGGCCGCGGGCCTCTACATGATCTGCACGATCTGCAAGCACGATGCCGAGCGCAAGGGCTTCGGCGACGCGCTGATGCTCGACTACCGGGGCTATCTCGCCGAGACCACCGGGGCGAACCTCTTCCTCGTCATGGACGGCGTCATCCACACGCCGACCCCCGACTGCTTCCTCGACGGCATCACGAGGCGGACGGTGATCGAGCTCGCCCGCAAGCGCGGCTACGAGGTGGTCGAGCGGCACATCAAGCCGGAAGAGCTCGAGTCCGTGCAGGAGATCTTCGTCACCGGCACGGCGGCCGAGGTGACCCCGGTGCGCGCCATCGACGAGATGCGCTTCCAGGTCGGCCCGGTCAGCAGCCAGCTGGTCGACGACTTCCGTGCCCTGACCCGGGCACCCGCGCTGGCCCCGGCCACCGCCCGGGCGAGCTGAGCCCGCCCGGCGCCGGTCGGGATCAGCTCCCGACGGGCGGCGGCACCGCGTCGGCCTGCGCCTTGGCCTGCGCCTCCTGCAGCTTGCGCCGGTAGAGCGAGACGAAGTCGATCGGATCGATCATCAGGGGCGGGAAGCCGCCGTCCCGCGTCGCGTCGGCGACGATCCGCCGGGCGAACGGGAAGAGGAGCCTGGGGCACTCGATCATCACCAGCGGCTGCAGGCTGTCCTGCGGGATGTTGGCGAGGTGGAAGACGCCCGCATAGGTCAGCTCCATGAGGAAGATCGTCTCGCCATTCCCCTTGGCCTCGACATTGGTGACCAGCGTCACCTCGTAGCGCTCCTCGCCCATGGCCTTGGCCTGGACGTCCACCTTGATCTGGATCTCCGGCCGGGTGCCCGCCTGCTGCGGCGGCTGCGGCGCCTTCGGGTTCTCGAAGGACATGTCCTTGATGTACTGGGTCAGGATCGCGAGGCGCGGCGGCGCCTGGTCGGTCGCGGCAGCGCCGGCGCCGGTCGGGGAGGCGCCGCCGTTCGGGCCCGTTGTCTCGTCGGT
>JAUIID010000117.1 GCA_030431615.1 Alphaproteobacteria bacterium | reverse complement strand
CATCACCACCTGGAATGCCAACTCCGTGCGCCTGCGCGAGAGCGCCCTTCGCCGGATCGTGGCCGAGATCGACCCCGACGTGCTCTGCCTGCAGGAGACCAAGGTCGAGGACGGCAAGTTCCCGCTCGAACTCATGCACGACCTGGGCTTTCCGCACTGCCACATCCACGGGCAGAAGGGCTATCACGGGGTCGCCGTGCTCTCGAAGCTGCCGCTCGATGCCTGCGGCACCCACAAATGGTGCGGCATCGACGATTCGAGGCACGCGGTCTGCACGTTGCCGGGCGGCATCGAGCTGCACAATCTCTACATCCCGGCCGGCGGCGACATCCCCGATCCCGAGCTGAACCCGAAGTTCCGCCACAAGCTCGCCATGCTGGACGAGCTCGCCGACTGGTTCGCGACCAACCACTACGAGAGCCGCCGCGCCATCCTGCTCGGCGATCTCAACATCGCGCCGCTCGAGACGGATGTCTGGAGCCACAAGCAGCTCCTGACCGTGGTCAGCCACACGCCCGTCGAGGTCGAGAAGCTCGGCCGCCTGCAGGCGAGCTGCGCCTGGGTCGACGCCGTCCGCGCCGTCATCCCGCCCGAGGAGAAGCTCTTCTCCTGGTGGAGCTACCGCAACCGCGACTGGAGCGCCTCGAACCGCGGCCGGAGGCTGGACCACATCTGGCTCACGCCCGCCTTGGCGCCGGCGCTCCGCCACGCCCATGTCCGCCGCGAGGCGCGCGGCTGGGAGATGCCGAGCGATCATGTGCCGGTGACGGTGGAGCTGGAGGTGTGAGGGGGGTCAGGCGGGCACGTAGCTCAGCCTGAGCACGTCCTCGCCGATCCGGTCACACGTCACGAGGCGGAGCGGCGGCCGGGGGCCGGCGAAGTAAGGCTTGCCTTCGCCGAGCACGACGGGGTGCAGATAGATCCGGTACTCGTCGATCAGGCCGAGATCGGTGAGGCTTCGTGCCAGGTTCGGGCCGGCGACCTCGATCTCGCCGTCACGCTCGGTCTTCAGCCTGCAGATGGCACCCTCGAAATCATCCCCGACGAGCGTGGCGTTGGTGCCGACCGACTTCAGGGAGCGCGAGGCGACCCATTTCGGCTGCTTGCGCCACGCGGCCGCAAAGGCCTGACGCTCCGTATCCCATTCGGGATGATCGTCGTCCCAGTAGCGCATGATCTCGTACATCCGGCGACCGTAGACGCTGCCCGACTGCGCCTCCGCCTCCTCGATGAAGTGGCGGAAGAGCGTCGGGCTCGGCCCGAACGCCATGTGGTCGACATAGCCGTCGAGGGACACGTTCATGCCGAACACGAGCTTGGCCATGTCCCGAGAACTCAACCTCGAACCTTGTGGCGCAGTAGCACGACCCACGCCCGCCGATCGAAGATGACCTTCGCCGCCGCCGCCAGGACCAGGACGCAGATCGCGGCCTTCGAAATCGTGCCCATCGTGCCCTCGATCAGCAGCGCGTGGACGATGCTGGCTGGGACGATGACGACGGCGAGGGCGGTGTGGCAGAGGCGCCAGGTGGTGGGTTTCAGACGCAGGCGCTGGCGCGATGCGGCGACGAGGGCGCTGGCGAGGACGGCCCACATGGCGACGACACCCCAGGCGGAGAAGGGGGTGGGCGAGCGGAAGAGGAGGGCGTCGACGACGTCCGGGGGGCTGGTCAGCCAGAGGCCGGCGACGTGGACGGCCACGGCGACCACGAGCCCGGCGCCGACCCAGACATGCAGGGGGCGGCTGCGGCGGAGCGGCAGGCCGGGGAGGTAACCGCCGGCGAGGAGGGGCTGGAGTAGGAGGAGCGCCATGGCGCCGATGCCGGCGAAGCCGGCGGCGATGTAGACCGGTTGCCGCCAGGCGAGGAGGGGGCTGGTCGCCGCGACGGCGATGGGCGCGACGATGGCGGCGGCGAGGGCCGCCCAGATCAGGATGGCGCGGACCGGGGCCAAATGCTCAGGCGGGCTGCAGCACGAAGTCGGCGGTCAGGCTGGTCTCGCTGGCACTCGCCATCACGGGGCGCAGGAACACGGTCTCGAAGCCGTTCTCGTCGAACTCGGGGTCGTAGGCGAGGTGGCCGTGCGGCTGGCCGAAGGCCGGGACGATCTGCGGCATGTCCATGCGGAAGACACCGTCCGCGTCGGTCAGCGTGGCGCCGTGGCTGTGCGGGTCGCGCTCGTGCCCCTCGGTCGTGTGCGCCCAGATCTGGATGCGCACGCCCGGCAGCGGGGCGCCGTCGCCCGCGCGCCTGACCGTGCCGGTCATCCAGAAGCCGCCATTGCCGATGCGTTCGACGACGGGGGCACCCGGGCGGTAGTTGTTGGCGCCGCCTCGCATGGTGGGCGTGGGGGCGAGGCCCTGGGCGCGCACCGGCAGGACGAGGCCCGAGGCCCCGCCGAGGAAAGCGGCTCCGGCGGTCGCAGCACCGGCGAGAAGCAGGGCGCGGCGGGTCTGCAGGGCTCTGGTCATCGTGGACTCTCCTCGTCTGCGTGGCGGGCGTCGCCGCGCGCCACGCGCGTGGGAAGGCGACGTCGCGACGTCGTCGATCGGCCACACCAGAGAGGTAAGAGGCGGAAGCGCGCGGTAAAGCCTGCGCGGCGTGAAAATCTGCTCCTGTCGGACCCGCAGGATGAAAAAAATGGCGAGCCGGTTCACCCGGCTCGCCGCTCAAGCGATCCCACTTCTGCCTGCTATTTCGCCCGGCCGGGCATCACGACGGAGATGTTGGGCGGGTATTTTGCCAGCACCTTCGTGTAGCGTGTCGCCTCCTCGCCAATCGGGATGGTGATCGGCAGGTGGCGGATGCCGACGGAGAGATCTTCCTGCGGGTTCTCGTAAAGGTTGGTCATCGTCACGCCGCCGGTTTCCTGCACGATGGCGCCGCTGAAGCCGCCCTTCAGGCCCAGCGGGAAGATCGCGTTCTGCAGCTGGACCACGAGGTGGAACTTGAACTCGTCGACGCGGACGGCCGACATGTGGGAGTTCATCGTGTAGATGATGCTCCGGCGCGCGGACTGGCCCGCGTCGGCGAGGAGGAACGACGTCTGGTCGATGCCGTCGGTGTAGCGGTCCTCCGGCAGGAACCGGGTGACGTCCGCCCCGGGGGCACCGGCGAGCGAAATGGCGGTGTTGAAGAGGTCGGCGTAGTCGAAGAGCCCCTCGGACTTGCGCGGGGTGATCATGTCCTTCCAGTAGAAGAAGGTCGGCACGCGCACGCCGCCCTCCCAGCTCGACCCCTTGGAGCCGCGGAACGGTGTCCGTCCGTGCGGTGCCACCTCGGCCTCGGGGCCGTTGTCGGAGCCGACGAAGATGAAGGTGTTCTCGAGCTGGCCGGTCGCCTCGAGCTTCGCCACCAGCCGGCCGAAGATGTCATCCAGCTCGACGATCGTGTCGGAGTAGCTGGTCCGCGCCCGGGACTTCCCGGCGAAGTCGTCGTTCGGATAGTTGTCAAAATGCGCGCCGCGCGTGCCGTGATAGAGGAACCACGGCTGGTCGCTCTGGGCGTTGGCCTCGATGAACTCCTCCGAGTAGCGCGCCCAGTCCTGGTCGAGGTTCTTCGTGGACTCCAGGTCGATCGCGTAGACGTCCTCGATGCCGTTCTCTGGCGTCGCGTGGACGTTGTGGTGGTTGAACCCGAGGTTCTCCATCATCGCTGTCCGCTCGGGGCTGAGCACGATTTCCGGGTTGAAATAGACGTCCCGCCACTCGGTATACATGTCGGACACGCCGAGGAAGCCGTAGAAGTCGTCGAAGCCCAGGTCCTGCGGCACCGAGCCCTCGACCTCGCCCATGTGCCACTTGCCGACGCCCTGGGTCCGGTAGCCCAGCTCCTTGAGGATCGAGGCGACCGTTGCGGCACCGTTCAGCCCGCCGGGCTCGCCATACATCGGCGGACGCAGCAGCCCATGGTGCAGCGGGTTCTGCCCCGTCATGATGGTCGCGCGCGTCGGCGTGCAGGAAGGCGTCGAGTAGGCCGAGGTCAGGATCAGGCCCTCGGCGGCGAGCCGGTCGAGGTTCGGCGTGGCGTTGCCCACGGCCTCGCCACCGCCGTTGAAGCCGAAGTCCAGCCAGCCGACATCGTCGGTGAGGAAGAAGAGGATGTTCGGCTTCTTGCCGTTGCGCGCCTCGAACTCGGCGAGCTTCTGCCGGGCCTCGTCGACTTCGCCCTGGTGGATGATGACCGGCTCCATGTTGTCGGCAATCTGCGTCGCCTCGAGATGGAGATACTGGTTGGGGTGGGAGAAGCCGGGCGCTGTGGTCGCGCCCGTTGTCGAGCCACGGGGGTTCGCGGCCTGGCTGGCAAAGTCCGACTGGACCTCCTGGCTCGTGGCCAGGGAAGGCAGCGCCGCGGCGAGTGCAGCCGCGAGCAGCAGGCCCTTGCTTCGGCTCCCATTGCAGATGGTGTCGTTCGATGACATGAGCTGCTTTCCTCCCCTTCCGGTCTTGCCGGCGTTACCGGGTCCAGCCTGACCGCCTGACTTGACCAGCGGACCGGAGTCTATGCAGACGCTTCGTCAGGCGATATCCGGAATTCGACTAACTGCGAGCTCGGGGAGAGAGGACTTGCCCGCCGGCACCGATGCGCCGCGGATCATGTCGATGGAACTGGATTCCTTCGATCCGGAGGCGCTGCAAAGCATTCTTCAGGACAGCAGTCTCGACCATGTCCAGCTGTCGAGCGAGCGGTTCCGCGGGCGTGCCTTCAATGCGGACCATCGCGACAGCTGCATCGCCTGGGGGCACTACAACACCCCGATTCTCGCCGAAGGACCGACGGCGCCGGAACGGCCGACGATCGGCATGTTGCTGGCCGGGAGGGGCGACGCGGTCTTCAACCGCGAGCGGATCGGGCGCGAGCGGGTCATGTTCTTCGGCGAGGGTGCCGAGCTGTGCACGGTGCTGCCGGCCCGCTGCACCTGGTTGTCGTTCCAGACCGATCGGGCGCGGCTCGCGGCCGCCGGGATCGAGCGGCTGAGCCAGGGATTCAGCCATGAGGGCCTCCTTGGACCCCTGGTCCCGATGCTCGCAGACCTGATGCTCGCGGCACTCGCGGTGATCGAGGACCCGGATTCGACCATCGCCGCTGCCGCGCAGAGCATGGCGGACATCGAGGATCGCCTGCTTTCCGCGATTGCCGCGAGCGAGCGCGTCCCGGTCCGCGTCTATGGCAGCCGGCCGCGCAGCCCGCGACGCAGCGATCGCAGCGTCGCCCAGGACGTGGCCGAGTATCTGAGATGGAACCTCGAGAGCGAGGATCTCCGGATCATGGACGTCTGCCTGGAACTGGGCCAGCCGATCAAGAACGTCGAGCGGTCCTTCGCGAGGACCTACGGCATGCCGCCGAAGCGTTACCTCACCCTGCAGCGCCTCACCAGGCTCAGGCGCAAGATCAAGTCGGGCGAGGCTGACGAGCGGAAGCTGACCGATCTCTACCTGGACTGCGGGCTGGCGCATTTCAGCCGCGCGGCGGCCGACTATCGGGCCCTCTACGGGGAGCTGCCCTCGAAGACGTGAGACGCTTGCGGCCCGCAGGACTGGCACCTCCGGCGGACAGCCGGACCGCTCAGCCTACGGTCCAGCAGATCGCCGCGACCAGCACGCCGCCGAGCCCGGCATAGAGGAGGGCCGGGCCCAGCATCCGGCGCAGGACAGGGCCTTCCTTGCCAGTGAGACCCACCGTGGCGTTGCCGGCGACGATGTTGTGCGGGCAGATGATGTTGCCGACGGCGGCACCGAAGCCCTGCGCGGCGACGAGCCAGAGCGAGGAGAGGCCGAGGGCTCCCGCGGTTGCCGTCTGGAAGTCGGTGAGCAGGATGTTGGAGGCCGTGGCCGAGCCGGTGACGAAGGTGCCGAGCGCGCCCGTGGCCGGTGCCAGGAGCGGCCAGGCCTGGCCGGTGAGGCCGGCAGCCGCCTCGGCCAGTCGCTCGATCATGCCGGAATGGACCATCAGCCGGGCGAGCGTCAGCATGGCGAGGAGGGCGAGGGCCACCTGCGGCAGGCGGGCTGCGGCCTGGCCGGCCGTGGCGGCGAGCTCGGCGAAGCTGCTCCGGCGGACGATGGCGGCGGTGAGGAGGCCCAGGAGCAGCATCGTGCCCGGGTGGTAGAGCGGGGCGAACTGGCCGCCATAGCCGCCGTCGAAGAGCGTCCAGTGGATCTCGATGCCGGAAAGCGCCGTCTTTAGCGGCCCGATCAGCCGGGTTGCCAGGATGAGCACGAGGAGCACGAGATAGGGGAGGCCCGCCAGGACCAGCTCGCGGGCGGGCAGGGCCGGCTCCCCCTGCACGGCCCGTTTCTCGCGCCGTCGCACCTGCCAGGCGAAGAAGCCGCCGCCGAGGAGTGCTGCACCCAGGGTCGGCAGCTCCGGGCCGACGAGCCAGGCGATGGCGACATAGGGGAGCAGGAACGAGAAGGCGGCCAGAAGCGGCCAGGACCAGCCGGCGCCGGTCGGGGTCTCCGCCACCTGCAGCCGATAGAGGGCCAGCGCCATGGTCCAGCCGAGGGCGGCATGGAGGAGGGCGGTGGCCCCGGCGAGCGAGCGCGGCGCCAGCTCGGTCACGGCGAGCTGGGCCATGACGGGCGTGCCGACCGCGCCGAACGAGACACCCACGGCATGGCCCACCAGCGCCAGCGACACGGCCTGGATGGGCGCCATGCCGAGGCCGACGAGGATCGGTGCCGCGAGGGCGACGGGCGTGCCGAAGCCTGCGGCACCCTCGGCGAAGAGCGCGAAGAACCAGCCGACCAGGAGTGCGACGAGGCGCGGGTCCGAGGTCAGCCGGCCGAGCGCCTCGCGGATCGTCTCGGTCGCACCGTTGGCGAGCTGGAACTCGTGGATCCAGAGGGCGGGAAAGACGATCCAGAGGATGGTTAGGGCCGTGAAGCCCGCCTCGCCGCCGAGCCCGGCAAGGGCGGCGGCGAGCCCCGGTGCTGCCGCGGGTCCCTGCCAGTCGAAGACGAAGAGGGCGACCGGCAGCGCCACGACGAGGCCCACGAGGCCGGCCCGGGCGGCGGGCCAGTGCAGGGCGACCATCAGGACCACGATGGCGAGGATCGGCAGGAGGGCCAGGAACGCCGTCATGCCGAACTCAGCGGCGGCGGCGCCCGCCGCGGCGCGGCGCGGGCATGTGGCGGCCCTTGCGCATCGGCCCGGCCTTCGCCCAGGCGGCGCGGGCGAGCTCGGCGGCGTGGGCGCGCTCGTGGGATTCGATGCGGAAGGCGAGCTGGCCGATGACGATGTCGACGTCGGTCAGCGTCACCGTGACGCTGTCGCCGAGGCCGAAGGTGTCGCCGTAGCGGACGCCGACGAGGGCCTGATGCTGCTCGTCGAAGTGGAAGGCGTCATCGCCGAGCGTGCTGACCGGGACGAGGCCCTCGGCACCGGTGCCCTCGAGCACGACGAAGAGGCCGAAGCGCTGCACGCCGATCACCCGCCCGGTGAACTGGGCACCCTCCTTGTCGGCCATGTAGAGGGCGGTGTAGCGGGCGAGCGCCTGACGCTCGGCCTGGACCGCCTTGCGCTCGGTTGCCGAGACCAGCTTGCCGAAGCGGTCGAGCTGCTCGACGTCGTAGGCGCGGCCGTCCTCGGTGCCGGCGAGCTTCTCGTGGTGGATCAGCAGGCGGTGCACGACGAGGTCGCTGTAGCGGCGGATCGGCGAGGTGAAGTGCGCGTAGTGGCGGAGATTGAGGCCGAAATGGCCGAGATTGTCAGGCTGGTAGAGGGCCTGGGCCTGGGCGCGCAGCACGAAGCCCGAGACCTGCTCGCGCAGGGAGGGCTCGGTGATCCGCTCGAGCATGCGGGTGAAGTCGCCGGGCTTCTTGGCGGTCCGGCTCCAGCCGATCGAGAGGCGCTCCAGATATTGCGCCAGGGCCTCGAGCCGGACCGGGTCGGGCTTGTCGTGGACGCGGAAGAGGCAGGGCAATTTCTTGTCGGCGAGGGCGCGGGCGGCCGCGACGTTGGCCGCGATCATCAGCTCCTCGACCAGCATGTGGCTGGCGAGGCGCTGGCGCTGGACGATGTCGATGACCTTGCCCTCGCCGTCGAGGAGGACGCGCCGCTCGGGCAGCTCGAGCTCGATCGTGCCGCGCTTGCGGCGGGCGGCGGCGAGCTTTTCGTAAACGGCGTAGAGGGGGCGGATGACGGATTCGAGGAGGGGGGCGGTCAGGGCATCGGCGCGGCCGTCGGCGGCGTCCTGGACCTGCTCGTAGGTGAGCCGTGCGCGGCTCCTGATCAGGGCGCGGGCGAAGCGCCAGCGCTTGAGGACGGCGTTGGCGTCGAAGAAGAGCTCGACGGCGATGCTGGCCCGGTCCTCGTCGGGCCGAAGCGAGCAGAGGCCGTTGGAGAGGGCTTCCGGCAGCATGGGGATGACGCGGTCGGGGAAGTAGACCGAGTTGCCGCGCTCCAGCGCCTCGCGGTCGAGCGGGTCGCCCGGACGGACGTAGTGGGCGACATCGGCGATGGCGACCACGGCGCGAAACCCGCCATCCGCCAAGGGCTCGGGATCGGCCCAGACCGCGTCGTCGAAGTCGCGCGCATCGGCGCCGTCGATGGTTACGAGCGAAAGATCGCGGAGATCCGTGCGCTCGCCGAGCTCCGGCTGGGTGGCGCGCTCGGCGACGGCCAGCGCCTCGGGGCCGAACACGGTCGGCAGCTCGAGCTCGGCAGCGATCGAAAGGGCGATGGCGGCGGGGTCGGTGCTGCTGCCGAGCCGCTCGACGGCGCGGGCGCGCGGCTGGGCCAGCGGCCGGCCGCGGTCGAGCTCGGCGCGCACCATGTCGCCGTCGGCGAGCGTGAGGTCGCCGGGGTCGAGCTTCAGGCGGGTCGGCTGGTCGCGGTCGGCGGAGCGGCGGCTCGGGCGGAGGAAGAACGTATCGCCGGTCGTCTCGACGATGCCGACGATCTCGCGGGCGATCCGGCTGAGCCTGCGGAAGAGGCGGCCCTCGATGGCCCCTTCGGCATCGGTCGAAAGGCGCATCAGCGCCCGGTCGCCGACCTCGAGCGGGGCCTCGCCGCCATCGGCGTCGAGCACCCGGATGGCCGCACCGGGCACGGCCGGGCTCTCGCCGACCAGCTCGCCCGCGTCGTCGATGGCGGTCACCTCGACCGCGGCCATGCCGGGCGGCGTGCCGGTGCGCTCGTAGCGGTTGCGACGGCCGGTGCTGCGATCGCGGGACCCCCGGTCGCTACGGCCGCGGCGCATGGCTCAGGAGCCGCCGCCGGTAGCCGACTTCTTCTGCGCGGCGGGCTTGGCCCTGGCCGCGGGCTTCTTCCTGGCGGCAGCGGCCTTGGCCGGCTTGGCTTTCGCAGGTGCCTTGGCCGGCTTTGCTTTCGCAGGCGCCCGGCGCGCCTTGCCCTTGCCGCCGCCCTTGGCTTCGCGCGCGGCGAGGAGTGCGGCCGCCTCGTCCATGGTGAGCTCTTCGACCGGCCGGCCCTTGGGCAGGCTGGCATTGGTCTTGCCGTGCTTGACGTAGGGGCCGAAGCGGCCGTCCAGGATCACCACCTTCTCGCCCGTATCGGGATGCGGACCCAGCTCGCGCAGTGCCGTGGCGGCGGGGCGTTGCCGGCCACGCGAGCCGCCCTCAACGATCAGCGTCAGGGCCCGGTTCATCCCGAGGCCGAGGACGTCGTCGTCGGCCTCGAGCCGGACGAACTTTCCCTGGTGCTGGACGAAAGGGCCGTAGCGGTTGATCCCCGCGGTGATCTCGGCGCCCGTTTCGGGATGCGTGCCCACGATGCGCGGCAGGGCCAGAAGGGCAAGGGCGGTCTGGAGGTCGATCTCCGTCGGGGTCAGGTTGGGCGGCAGCGAGCTGCGGCGGAGCGCGTCGCCGCTGCCGGACTGGAGGTAGAAGCCGAAGCGGCCGTTCTTCAGCCAGACCTCTTCCTCTGTTTCGGGATCGACGCCGAGCATCTTCTCGTCGCTGCGGCTTGCCGGATCGCCATTGGCGTCGTCGTCGAGCCTGCGCGTGTAGCGGCATTCGGGGTGGTTGGAGCAGCCGATGAAGGCGCCGAACTTGCCGAGCTTCAGGCTGAGCTGCCCATTGCCGCAGAGCGGGCAGGTGCGAGGCTCGCCGCCATCGGTGCGCGGCGGGAAGAGCTTGGCCGCGAGCGCGTCGTTGAGCGCGTCGATCACCTGGGCAACGCGCAGCCCGCTGACCTCGCCGATGCTGCCGACGAAGGGCTCCCAGAAATCGCGCAGCACCTCCTTCCAGCCGAGCTCGCCCGCGGCGACGCGGTCGAGCTGGTCCTCCAGTGCGGCGGTGAAGGTCGGCTGGACGTAGCGGTCGAAGAAGCTGGTCAAAAAGGCGGTGACCAGCCGGCCGCGGTCCTCGGGCACGAAGCGCTTCTGCTCGAGCCGGACATAGTCCCTGTCCTGCAGCACCGAGATGATGCTGGCATAGGTCGAGGGGCGGCCGACGCCGAGCTCCTCGAGGCGCTTGACGAGGCTCGCCTCGCTGAAGCGCGGCGGCGGCTCGGTGAAGTGCTGCTCGGGGGTGACGCCCCGCTCCTCGACCTTCGTGCCGCTGACGAGCGCTGGCAGGAGCACGCCCTCGCCGTCATCGTCGTCGCTGGAAGGGTCGTCGCGGCCCTCCTGGTAGAGCTTGAGGAAGCCGTCGAAGGCGATGGTCTGGCCGGTGGCGCGGAGCTGCACGGTGCCCGCATCGTCGAGCACGTCGACGGTCACGCGGTCCAGCCTCGCCGCCGCCATCTGGCTCGCCATGGTGCGCTTCCAGATGAGCTCGTAGAGCCGGGTCTGGTCGTTGTCGAGGTAGCGGGCGACCATCTTCGGCTCGCGGCCGACATCTGTCGGGCGGATCGCCTCGTGCGCCTCCTGGGCGTTCTTCGTCCTGGTCTTGAAGATGCGCGGCTGCTCGGGGAGGTAGGCGTCGCCGAAGGACTGGGCGATGCGCTGGCGGGCGGCGCTGATGGCATCCCTCGAGAGCTGCACCGAATCGGTTCGCATGTAGGTGATGAGGCCAACCGTCTCGCCGCCGATCTCCGTACCCTCGAAGAGCCGCTGGGCGGTCTTCATCGTCCGATCGGCAGAAAATCCGAGCTTTCTTGCCGCTTCCTGCTGCAGGGTGGAGGTGGTGAAGGGCGGCGCCGGGTTGCGGCTGACCTGCTTCTTCTCGATCGGGCCGATGGCGAGTGCCGCCGCCTTGACCTTCGCGAGCGCCGCCTCGGCGGCGGCGGCATCTGGCAGGGCGAACTTGTCGCGCTTCTTGCCGGCAAGGTGGGTGAGCCGGGCCTTGAAGCGGGTCTGGTCCGGCGTTTCGAGCAGCGCCTCGATGGTCCAGTACTCGCGGGCGACGAAGGCCTCGATCTCGGCCTCCCGCTCGCAGATGAGGCGGAGCGCCACCGACTGCACGCGGCCGGCGGACTTCGAGCCGCGGAGCTTGCGCCAGAGCACCGGCGAGAGGTTGAAGCCGACGAGGTAGTCGAGGGCGCGGCGCGCCAGGTAGGCGTCGATCAGGCTCTGGTCGAGGTCGCGCGGATGCGCCATGGCCTCGGTCACGGCGCGCTTGGTGATCTCATGGAAGACCACCCGCTTGACCTCGATGTCCTTGAGGGCACCCCGCTCCTTCAGCACCTCGAGGAGGTGCCAGGAGATCGCCTCGCCCTCGCGGTCGGGGTCCGTCGCGAGAATGAGGCGCCGGGCCTTCTTCACCGCCCGGACGATCTCGTCGACGTTCTTCTTCTTGCCGGGTAGCACCTCCCAGACCATGCGGAAGTCGTCGTCGGGGAGCACCCCGCCGTCCTTGTCCAGGAGGTCGCGGACATGGCCATAGCTGGCCTCGACCTCCGGCGCATCCGCCAGATACTTGCGGATGGTCTTGGCCTTGGTCGGTGATTCGACGACGACGACATCCATGCGGGAGTTCAATCCATCCTCGGCCACGCTTCTGGGGCCTGGTTCGTCCGTGGACCGCGGTGGCGGTCGAGGCCAGAGGTCGGTCGATAATCCTGACCTTCAAGCCCGGCCGGCAGCTTCCCTGTCCGATGAGGTCAGGCCAGTGCCCTGGAAATCCGGTTGCCGGGATGGCGCCGCACGCGGCCGTCGAGCTCCAGGTCGAGCAGCGCCTGCTGCACCTCTGCCGGCGTTGCATGGCATTGGCGTATCACTTCGTCAACTGGCATGGGCTCGACCCCGACCAGCATGGCGATCCGGTCCGGCAGCGCCGGCGCCGGAGGCGCCGGGCGTTCCGGGGGCGGGGCGGGCCGCGGTTTTGCTGCCTTGCGCTGTGACCTCGGCGCCACAGGGGATGGCGGCCCGGCCGGTGTCTGCGGCCGGCTCCAGGCCGGCAGCGCCTCCAGCACGTCGTCGATCGAGGTGACGAGTGCCGCACCGTCGCGCAGGAGCTGGTTGGTGCCGGCGTGGCGCGGATCGAGCGGCGAGCCCGGCACGGCCATGACCTCCCGGCCCTCGGCCGCCGCCAGGCGGGCGGTCATCAGCGAGCCCGAGCGGGCGGCGGCCTCGACCACGAGGACGGCCGAGGCGAGGCCGGCGATGATCCGGTTGCGGCGCGGGAAATGCCGGGCGAGCGGCGGCGTGCCGATTGGCCGCTCGCTGACGACGAGGCCCTCGGCCGCGATACGGGCGAGCAGCTCGGCGTTCTCCGGCGGGTAGGCGACGTCGATGCCGCTGCCGAGCACGGCGATGGTCGAGCCCGGCCCTTCGAGCCCGCCCTCGTGGGCGGCGGTATCGATGCCGCGGGCGAGGCCTGAGACGATCACGAGATCCCGCTGGCTGGCCTCGCGGGCGAGGGCGCGCGCGAGAAACCGGCCATTGCCGCTGGCATTGCGGGCGCCGACGATGGCGAGCGGGCGCTCGGCCAGGAGCTCGACCCGGCCCAGCAGGGCGAGCACGGGCGGCGGGTCGGCGATCGCCGCGAGTGCCCTGGGGTAGACGGGATCGCAGCCGAGCAGGAGCTCGCCGCCCAGACTTTCGAGCGCCTCGATCTCCTCCTCGACCGCCGCCTCGGCCAGGAGCTCGACGCCGGAGAGCTCGCCTTTCGCCTGGAGGCGCGGCAGCGCGGCCAGGGCCGCTTCCGCCTTGCCGAAGCGTTCGATCAGGCGGCAGAAGAGGGTGGCGCCGATACCGCGCGACCGCCCCAGCCTGAGCCAGGCGCGGCGCTCGGCACTCCAGGCGGTGGCCGGCTCTTCGGTTCGTTCGGCGAGAATGGGGGCGGTGGCCATGGGCTCCGGCACTTCGATGATCGCGGATTGAGGCAGGAGATGGCGAAAAAATCAATCCATGATAGAAATTGGCGGCAATTCTACCAGGTGACCGCCGGCCGGCCGCCACGGCCGACCCTGCTGCGCGCCCTCGCCGCCCGGACGGCGAGCCGGCGGCCGGCCGGGCGCCGGGCCATCGATCTCGGCTGCGGCACCGGGCGGGACGCCCTGCCGCTCCTGGCCGCCGGC
Organism: Alphaproteobacteria bacterium; assembly: GCA_030431615.1. GTDB lineage: Bacteria > Pseudomonadota > Alphaproteobacteria > Geminicoccales > Geminicoccaceae > SLRI01. The sequence continues at coordinate 3,628 of JAUIID010000117.1, read as the reverse complement.
TGGCACGTCCTCGCCATCGACCCGGAGCCGGCGGCACTGCGGAAACTCGAGGAACGCACGCCCCGGGCCTGGCGGCCGCGGCTGACGACGCGGCTGGCGCGGGTGGAGGCCACGACCCTGCCGGCGGCGGAACTGGTCAATGCCAGCTTCAGCCTGATCTTCGCCACCAGCCTGCCGCTCCTTGTCGATCATCTTCGCTGCATCCACGCGGCGCTGGTGCCGGGCGGGCGCTTCGCCGGCCAGCTCCTCGGCCCGCGCGACAGCTGGGTGCTGGCGGGTCAGGCGGTCGGCGCGGACTGGCGCCAGCTCCATCATCTCCTTGCCGGGTTCGAACTGGAGAGCCTCATCATGGAGGAGACGGACGCGGTGACGCCGAAGGGCGAGGCCAAGCACTGGCACATCTGGCACGTCAATGCCCGGAAGGCCACGCTCAGGAGCCCTTCGCGGCGAAGCTGAGCTTGCTCTCCTCGCCCTTCATGAGGCGGACGATGTTGGCGCGGTGCAGGACCACGATGATGAGCGCCAGCAGCACATAGAGCTCGGCCGCCTGGACGTGGCCGATCAGCCAGGCGGTGACCGGGGCCGCGATCGCGGCGATGCAGGAACCGAGGGAGACGTAGCGGGTCACCCAGACGAGGACGATGAACACGACGAGGATGATCGGCAGGACCACGGGTGTCAGGGCGAGGATGACGCCCGCCGCGGTGGCGACACCCTTGCCGCCGCGAAAGCGGAGCCAGATGGGGAAGCAGTGGCCGAGCACGGTGCCGAGCCCGGTCGCCACTGCGACATCGGGGCCGAACCAGTGCCAGGCGGCAAAGGTCGGCAGCCAGCCCTTGGCGATGTCGGCAATCAGCGTCGCTGCCGCGAGGCCCTTGCGGCCGGTGCGCAGCACGTTGGTGGCACCGATATTGCCGGAGCCGATCTTGCGGATGTCGCCAGCCCCGCTGGCTCTCGCGAAGAGCAGGCCGAACGGAATGGAGCCCGCGAGATAGCCAAGGACGAGCGCGACGAGGAATGGCAGCCAATAGGCCGGGCCGCCGAGCGGATCGATCATGGTGCCCCCGCAACCGGGCGCCAGCCTTGTGGACCCGGGTCCGCGTGCTTGCGCCGTCTGCAGCAAAGTCTATCTTGATTGCGCGTGCGTGGGAAACCGTCTGGCTGATGCTGACCCGAGAAAACCTGCAGAACGGCTGGCTCGACCGGATCGCCCAGAATGCGAGGGCGGCCGGTGACACGACGCAGATCCGCACCGAGGCCGAGCTCGCGGCCTGCCGGGCACGTGCCCTGGCCGAACACACGCGGGGCCAGGACCTCTGGCTCTTCGCCTATGGCTCGCTGATCTGGAACCCGGCCTTCCACTTCGCCGAGCGGCGGCAGGGCGGCATCTGGGGCTATCATCGGCGCTTCTGCCTCTGGACCAATCTCGGCCGCGGTACCGTCCAGCGGCCGGGCCTGATGCTCGGGCTCGACCGTGGCGGCAGCTGCCGTGGGGTGCTCTTCCGGATCGCTGCCGAGCTGGTCGAGGAGGAACTCACACTGGTCTGGCGGCGCGAGATGATCACCGCCGCCTACCGGCCGACCTGGGTGCAGGGCCGGACCTCCTCCGGGCCGGTCAGAGCACTCACCTTCACCATCAACCGCGCCCATCCGCGCTACGCCGGCAAGCTCGGCGAGGACCGGGTGGTCGAGGCGCTGGCCACCGCCGCCGGGCCGCTCGGCCCGTGCTGCGACTATCTCTTCAACACGCACCGGCATCTGGCCGAGCTCGCCATCCACGACCCGCAGCTTGGCCGGCTGTGCTCCGCGGTGCGCGACCGCCAGGCGTCGACTCCGCCGGAGGAAGCCGGGGCTACGAGCGGTCCTTGAGGGCGCGCAGGCGGCCGAACTCGGCGGCGTTGCCGGCACGGACGAAGGGGTTGGTGGCGCGCTCGAGGCCGATCGTGCTCGGGATCGTCGGCTTGCCCGCCTGTCGCAGGGCGTCGATCTCCGCCGCCCGGGCGACGAGGTCGGCATTCGCCTGATCGACGCCGACGGCAAAGCGGGCATTGCTCTGGGTGTATTCGTGGCCGCAATAGACCCGGGTCCGGTCGGGCAGCGCCATCAGCCGGCCGAGCGATTCCCACATCGTCTCCGCCGAGCCCTCGAAGAGGCGGCCGCAGCCGAGGACGAAGAGCGTGTCGCCGCAGAAGAGCGCGTCGCTGGCCGCGAAATAGTAGCTGATATGGCCGGCGGTGTGGCCCGGCGTGGCGATGATCGTGGCGGTTTCCTCGCCGAACGCGAAGCAGTCGTCGTGGGCCAGCCGGAGATCGATGCCCGGCACCTTGGCGGCCTCGGCTGCCGGCCCCGCGATCCGGCAGCCATAGCGCTCCTTCAGCGCCAGGTTGCCGCCGGTGTGGTCGGCGTGGTGATGGGTGGTGAGGATCCAGTCGAGCCCGCGACCGAGTTCCGCCAGCCGTGCAGCGACGGGCTCCTCGACTGCCGGGTCCACGACGCCGGACACGCCGCTCGCCGGCTCGTGCAGCAGGTAGCAGTAATTGTCGCTGAGAATCGGCAGGAGCTCGATCTCGAGGGGCATGGCGGTTTCCTCTGATTTCCCTGCGTTGCGCTTCAATTACGGGGCGGACGCCCTATAGTGCAAGTCGTGACAAGGGAGCTGGCCAGGCGATGCGGCCCGATATTGTCGAGCTGACAGAGTTCTACGCGAGCCGGGATGGCGAGTATGCGCGCCGTCTCATCAATCACCAGCTGCGCCGGATATGGCCGGATCTCGGCGGCATGGAGCTGCTCGGCATCGGCTTTGCGACGCCGTTCCTCGCCACCTTCGAGGAGGCTGCGTTCCGGGCGGCGCTGATGCCGGCGACCCAGGGCGTCGCCGCCTGGCCGGACCCTGGCCGCAACCTCGCCGTGCTCGGGCGCGAGGACGAGCTGCCGTTCGACGACCGCACCTTCGATAGGGTGATCCTGGCGCATGCGCTCGAATGCAGCCCGCATGGCAACCGGCTGATGCGCGAGGCCTGGCGGGTGCTGCGCGACGGTGGCCGGATGGTGCTGATCGTGCCGAATCGACGCGGCCTCTGGTGCTGGAGCGAACGGACGCCGTTCGGCTTCGGCCAGCCCTTCTCGAAGGGCCAGCTCGAGCGCAGCCTGAGGAATCATTTGTTCGCCACGGGCGAGCTGCGCGGCGCCCTCTTCATGCCTCCACTCGCACGCGTCCTGCCCAAGGGGCGCCGCGCCGCGCTGCGCTTAAGCGTTTCCGTCGAGCGGCTCGGCCTCCGGCTCCTGCCGCATTTCGCCGGCGTGCTGATCGGCGAGGCGGTCAAGGACGTCTACGCGCCGACACCCGAGTTCGCCGCCATCCGGCCGAGCAGTCGGCGTTATCTGCCGGTGCCGGAGGCGGTGACCGCCCGGGAGGAGCCTTGCCAGCGCACCGCTGCCGGCCGGCGGCCGGCGCAGGTCATCGCACCCGGCCTCACGCCGCCTGCACGGCCGCTTCACTGACGCCGATCAGCGAGCTGTCGAATGGCGTGGTCTGGTAGATCTCGTTGATCCAGTTGCCGAACAGGAGATGGGCGTAGGCGCGCCAGCAATTGCGCGGCGCCTTGGTCGGGTCGTCGTCCGGATAGTA
>JAUIID010000311.1 GCA_030431615.1 Alphaproteobacteria bacterium | reverse complement strand
GCAAGGTCGGGCGGCCCAACCATCGGGCCACGGCAATCGGTTCGGTTCAGCCCAGCTCAGCCTTGGCCTTGAGCACGCGGGCAATCTGGCCGCCGGGCGCCTGCAGCAGGCTGACGAGGCGGGTCGCAGGGGTGTTGATCAGGGACAGCAGCTTGGCGCGGAGCTCGTCGAGCGACGGCAGCTCGGCCAGGGTCTGCACGGCAGCGGCATCGAGCAGATTGCCGCCATAGCCGCCACCCACGATCTTCAGCTTGTCGTTCTTCTTGGCGAAGGCGGAAATCACCTTGGGCGCCGCGACCGGGTCGGGCGAGTAGGCGATCGCGGTCGGGCCGGTGAGCAGCTCGCCGAGCGGCGCATAGGCGGTGTCGACCACGGCCAGCTTCGCCAGGCGGTTCTTGGTCACCCGGAAGCTGGCGCCGACGTCACGCATCTGCCGCCGGAGCTCGGTCACCTCGGCCACGGTCATGCCCATGTAGTGCGTCACGACGACGACTTCGGCTTCCTTGAAGATGGAACCCAGTTCGTCGACGATCCTGGTTTTCTCGGCGCGGAGCACGGACGGCCTCCAAATTTCAACGGGAATGCGGGCACGCCCGGCGGCCCATGGCCACCGTTGCGCCGCCCGCCGGCACGAGTGAGACGAAGGCGACAAAAAGCCCACGCGCGACCCCACTCATCCGTATGGATGAATGGCGGAGACCCGTAGACCCGCTGTTCTCAGGAGCGCGCAGCATAGTCGCCTCGTCGACTCTCGCAAGCAGTTTCTTTGTCGGTGCCGGACGGCTCACTGAGCCGCCGGGCTGGCACCGACGAGGCTCGCCACCTCGAGCTTCACACCCGGGCCCATGGTCGAGCTCAGATGCGCGCGCTTGAGGTAGGTGCCCTTGGCACCCGCCGGCTTCGCCCGGTTGACGGCCTCGACGAAGCTCTTGGCATTATCGACGAGCTGCTCGGCGGCGAAGCTCGCGCGGCCGATGCCCGCATGGACGATGCCCGCCTTCTCGACCCGGAACTGCACCTGGCCGCCCTTGGCCGCCTCGACCGCCTCCGTGACGTTCGGCGTCACGGTGCCGAGCTTCGGGTTCGGCATCAGGCCGCGCGGGCCGAGGATACGGCCGAGCCGGCCGACCAGCGGCATCATGTCCGGGGTGGCGATCACCCGGTCGAAGTCGATCTGGCCCGCCTGCACCTTCTCGGCGAGGTCGTCGGCGCCGACGATGTCGGCCCCGGCCGCCTGGGCCTGCTCGGCCTTGTCGCCCTTGGCGAAGACCGCGACGCGCAGCGTCTTGCCGGTGCCGTGCGGCAGATTGACCACGCCTCTGACCATCTGGTCGGCGTGCCGCGGGTCGACGCCGAGATTGAGCGACATCTCGATCGTCTCGTCGAACTTGGCAGTGGCCGCACCCTTGATCGCGGTGATCGCCTCGCCGAGCTCGTAATGCTTCTGGCTGTCGATGCCGGAAGCCGCCGCCTTCAGACGCTTGCCTGCCTTGGCCATCGGATCAGCCCTCCACCACGTCGAGGCCCATCGACCGGGCCGAGCCGACGATCATCTTCGTCGCGGCATCGAGGTCGGCGGCGTTGAGGTCCTTCATCTTGTTCTCGGCGATCTCGCGGCACTGCGCCACGGTCACCTTGCCGGCGACGGCCTTGCCAGGGGTCTGCCCGCCCTTGCCGAGGCCGGCGGCCTTCTTCAGGAAGTAGCTGGCCGGCGGCGTCTTGGTGACGAAGGTGAACGTGCGGTCGCCGAAGGCGGTGATCACCGTCGGAATCGGCATGCCGGGCTCCATGCCCTGCGTCGCCGCGTTGAACGCCTTGCAGAACTCCATGATGTTCAGGCCGCGCTGACCCAGAGCCGGCCCGATGGGCGGCGACGGGTTGGCCTTGCCGGCCGGCACCTGCAGCTTGATGTAACCGGTGATCTTCTTCGCCATTCACAGCACTCCTCTTCGCGGTCCATGCGCGCCGCCACGGCGACGCTCCCGCTGCCACGCCGGCCCTCTGGCCGGCGACCTGTCCTAGATGCGCTCGACCTGGGAGAATTCCAGCTCGACCGGCGTCGACCGGCCGAAGATCGAGACGGAAACCTTGAGCCGGCCCTTGCCTTCCTCGACGTCCTCGACGGTGCCCTCGAAGGTGCTGAACGGCCCGTCGGTGACCCGGATGCGGTCGCCGCTGACGAACGAGACGGAGAGGCGCGGATGCTCGACACCCTCCTGCACCTGGGCCTGGATCCGCTCCGCCTCGGCATCGGGGATCGCCTGCGGCTTGCCGCCGGCACCGAGGAAGCCCGTCACCTTGGCGGTGTTGCGCACCAGCGACCAGGTCTCGTCGTTGAGCTCCATCTTGATGAGCACGTAGCCCGGGAAGAACTTGCGCTCGGTCGCCACCTTCTTGCCGCGGCGCACCTCGACGACCTCTTCCGACGGGACGAGGATGTCCTCGATCAGCTTGACGAGGCCCTTCTGCTCCGCCTGCTCGAGAATCGCTTCCTTCACCTTCTGCTCGAAGGTGGAGTAGACGTGAATGATGTACCAGCGCGCCGCCATCAGCTGCCGAGCCCCAGAAGAAACTTGATGCTGAAGGCGATCACCTGATCCACCAGAAAAAAGAAGAGCGCCGCCAGGGCCGACATCACCAGCACGCTGATCGTGGTGACGATCAGCTCCTTGCGGGTCGGCCAGGTGACCTTGCTGATCTCCTGCCTGACCTCTCGAACGAACTGCGCGGGCGACGTCTTCGCCATCTGGATCCACTCTGATTTCAGCTAGGCCAGCCGACTGGCAGGAGTGGAGGGACTCGAACCCACAACCCCCGGTTTTGGAGACCGGTGCTCTGCCAATTGAGCTACACTCCTCCGGCGGCTTGCCGGGTCGACATCGCCCAAGATCGAGGACGACAGCCCGCGCCGGCGGCACGCGCCGCCGGGCGAGCCCGTGTCTCTAAGGGGTCAACCGGGAAAGGGCAAGCCCCTTGCTGTCGCCCGCCTGCGAGAACCTGCCCGCCCGCTACCCGCTATGGGTTTTCAGCTGATGATTTCGGCGACGACACCGGCGCCGACCGTGCGGCCACCCTCGCGGATGGCGAAGCGCAGGCCCTGCTCCATGGCGAT
>JAUIID010000116.1 GCA_030431615.1 Alphaproteobacteria bacterium | reverse complement strand
GCGATGACAGTGAAGTAGACGGTGTTCCAGACGGCGCGCCACCAGGTCGGGTCGGCGAGCAGTCCGATCCACTCGCCGTCGCCCTCGCCGTAGTCGAGGTAGTAGAGGTAGTTCTCGAAACCGATCCACTGCCCGCTGCCCGGCTGGGACAGGCTGGCATCGGTAAAGCCGAGCCAGATCGTCCGCAGCAACGGCCAGCCGGCAACCGCCAGCAGCACCAGCATCATCGGCACCAGGAAGATCCAGGCGGCGCGAATCTTCTCGCGGGTCAGCTGGGAGGTGACGGCGGCCATGTTGCGTTCCCTGCCCGATCTGGTTGCGTCAGCCCCGTGGCGGCACGCTGCGGGCGCGAAGCGCCGGCAGCGTGCCCTGCCCGACTACCAGCCCGAACGGCGGATGCGCTTCAGGTTGCGCTCGAGCTCTGCGAGGTTGGTGGTGGCGTCGCCGTTGCCCGACAGCGTGTTGTGCACGGCTGTCCAGAACTCCTGGCTCACCTGGTTGTAGTTGGCCTTGGTCGGCGCCGACGGCCGCGGCACCGCGTTCAGGAAGATGTCGAGCCAGAGCGGGATCACCGGCTGCGTCTCCGCCACCTCGGCATCCTCGTAGAGGGCCGGGATCGTCGGCAGGCGGGTCGTCTCGATGGCCCGGTCCTTCTGCACCTCGGCGCTGGCCAGGAACTTGACCAGCTCGATCGCCGCCTCCTGGTCCGGCGAGTAGGCCGAGACCGCGAGGTTCCAGCCGCCGAGCGTGGCAGCACTCCGGTCACCGCTCGGCCCCGTCGGCAGCGGCACCACGGCGAACTGGTCCTTGACGGCCGAATCGTCGCCATTGCTCAGCGCGTAGGCATAGGGCCAGTTGCGCATGAAGACGGAGTTGCCGACCTGCCAGACGCCGCGGGCCTCCTCCTCCTTGTAGCCGAGGACGCCGGGCGGCGAGATGGTGTCGACCCAGGTCTTGGCGAGATCGATCGCCTCGGCGGCATTCTCGTTGTTGATCGAGATCTCGCCGTCCGGCTCGACGATCTGGCCGCCGCCGTTCGACTTCACCCACTCGAGCGCGTTGCAGGTAAGCCCTTCGTAGGCGGAGCCCTGCCAGACGAAGCCCCAAATCTCGGCATTGCCTTCGGCACGCTCGGCTTCCATCACCGCTTGCGCGGTCTCCGCCATCTCGACCCAGGTCGTCGGCGGCTCGAAGCCGTGCTTCTCGAGCAGATCGGTCCGGTAGTAGAGGGCGGGTGCATCGGTGAACATCGGCAGCGCCACGATCTTGCCGTCGACCGTCTGCGATTCGATGATCGCCGGGAAATGCTCGCCGACAACGTCCTGCACGTGCTCGGTCAGGTCGACGAAGTGGCTGGCGAGCTGCGGCGCCCAGATGACGTCCGTGCGATAGACGTCGATATCGGGGTTCTGGGCCGACAGCCAGAGGCGATACTGGCCGAACTGGTCGGAGGTCGAGGCCGGCATGGTGACGATGGAGACCGTATGGCCGGACCGTTCCTCGAACCAGTCGAGATGCTTGCGCAGCTCGTCAATATCCTTGCCGACCGCCCCGCTGACGATCGAGAGCTCCGCGGCACTTGCCCCACCGCTGACCAGACCGGCCAGAGCGAGCGTCAGCAATCCAGTTCGTATGCGCAGACGCATGGCGAACCTCCCTCTTGGTTGTTCGAATCTTAGTATTGTTTTAACGCATCGTGACACGAAATCCAGCCACTGCAACCGTCGACCGCACGGCGACAGCAAAACCGCACAGGTTGGACGCCAGGGCCAGGCAATCCGCTCTGGCACAACTTTCATGCGTGTACTAACGAGGCCCTGTCCTGAATCGGCGAGGGCTTCGCCTTGAACGTGCTCCTGATTACGGCCGATCAGTGGCGGGCCGACTGCCTCGGCTGCGCCGCCGGGCTGCCGGTGCGCACGCCGGCAATCGACGCCCTGGCAGGCGACGCGGTGCGCTTCAGGCGGCATTTCGCGCAGGCGACGCCCTGCGGCCCGTCGCGCGCCTCCCTGCTGACGGGCCTCTATGCCTTCAACCACCGCTCCATCAGCAACGGCACGCCGCTCGATGCGCGGCACCTGACGCTGGCCCAGGTCGCCCGCCGGCACGGCCTGCGGCCGCTGCTCTTCGGCTACAGCGACATCAGCATCGATCCCCGCACCGTCCCCTCCGGCGACCCGCGACTCCTGACCTACGAAGGGGTGGCACCCGGTTTCGAGCCCGGCTGCCTGCTGCTCGAGGACGGCGCGCCCTGGCTCGAGCATCTGGCCGAGCGGGGCTACGGCCGGCTCACGGTCGAGGAGGTCTATGCGACGCCGCTCGGAGCACCGGCCCGGTTCGCGGCGGAGGACAGCGAAACGGCGTTCCTGACCGACCGTTTTCTGAATTTTCTCGACCGGCCCGGCAGCGATCCGTGGTTCGCCCACCTCTCCTACATCAAGCCGCACCCGCCCTGGATTGCCGCTTCACCTTACAATTCGATGTACGAGCGGAGCGCCATGCCCCGGCCGCGGCGCGCCCCGACCATCGCCGAGGAGGCCGCCCGCCACCCCTATCTCGCCTGGCTGCTCGAGCAGAAGTTCAGCGACTGGCTGGGGCGGACGCTGGACCGCCCGGCGGCGCTGGACGAGGCGCGCGTGGCCGAGCTCCGCGCGGTCTATCTCGGCCTCGTCAGCGAGCTCGATCACCAGCTCGGCCGCGTGTTCCGGGCACTGGCGCGAACCGGGCTCATGGAGCGCACGCTCGTCGTGCTGACCGCCGACCACGGCGAGATGCTGGGCGACCACTGGCTGCTCGGCAAGAACGGCTTCTGGCCGGAGGCCTTCCATGTCCCGCTGATCGTCCGCCACCCCAACCGCCAGCTACCGGGCCATGTCGTCGACGCCTTCAGCGAGCATGTCGACCTGATGCCGACGATCCTGGCGGCCCTCGGCCTGCCGATCCCGCGGCAGTGTGACGGCCACGACCTGTCGGAATTTCTTACAGGCGGAGATCCGGCCAACTGGCGCTCGGCCGCGGTCTACGAGCACGATTTCCGCGACCTCGAGCACGGCCGCCATCGCCGGCTCGCCGACGTCGACGACGACTCCGCCTGCCTCCTCGCCAGGCGCTCGGCCGACCGGCTCTACGTGCAATTCGCCGGCCTGAAAGCCGGCTGCTGGAGCGAGATTGGCGGCGGCGAGCGGCTCCCGGTGGAGGATCCGGCAGTGCTCCTGGACGAGGCGCAGGCCCTGCTCCGGCATCGCCTGACCCGGACGGAAAGGCGGCTGACCGGCTGCCTGCTCACCCCGGAGGGTGTTCAGGGCGGCTACGATCCGCTCTGACCTGCCGCCTTCAGGGCAGCCGCACGGTAGCGGCAGAGATGGGCGATGGCGCAGCCCGGGCAGTCGGGGTTGCGCGCCTTGCAGACGTAGCGGCCGTGCAGGATCAGCCAGTGATGGGCACCCTTGCGGTAGGGCTCGGGCACGACCCGCTCGAGCACCGTCTCGACCTCGAGCGGCGTCCCGCCCGGGGCGAGGCCGGTCCGGTTGCCGACCCGGAAGATGTGCGTGTCGACCGCGATCGTGGCCTCGCCGAAGGCTTCGTTGAGCACGACATTGGCGGTCTTGCGCCCGACCCCGGGCAGCGCCTCGAGGGCGGCGCGGTCGTTCGGCACGAGGCCGCCATGGCGTTCGACGAGCAGCCGGCTGAGCTCGATCACGTTCTTCGCCTTGTTGCGATAGAGCCCGATCGTCCGGATCGCCTCGCGCACCGCCTCCTCGCCGAGCTCCAGCATGGCGGCGGGTGTTTGGGCCTTCGCGAAGAGGCGCGCCGTCGCCTTGTTGACGCCGACATCCGTCGCCTGGGCGGAGAGGACGACGGCAACGAGGAGCGTGAAGGGATCGACATAGTGCAGCTCGGTCGCGGGCGCCGGCCGGTCGCGGGCCAGGATGGCGAAGAGCTCCTCGATGGTGGCCCGGCCGAGCCTGGAGCGGGCGGGCGGGCGGCGCTTCGCCCGGCCGGGCGGGGCATCGCTCCGGACACTCTTGGCACTGGCGGGCTGGCGCAGCATATTTCCCCTGATGACGAAAGGTGGGCGATGACCGACGACGCATCGGCCAGAACGGATCCGGCCGCCTTCGAGGCCGTGCTCTATCCCAACCCGCCGCCGCCGACCAGCAGCCTCGTGCTCCTGGTCGTGGCGGTGGGTGGCGTGGCACTGGGCGTCGGCATCGGCTTCTATCTCGCCGGCGCCTGGCCGGTTTCGGGCTTCGTCGGGGTCGAGCTCGGCCTCCTGATCGCCGCCCTCCTCTGGACGCGGCGCAATGCGCGCTACCGCGAGCATGTGCGGCTCGACGAGAGCGGCCTGCACGTGCGGGCGCTGGCCGGTCAACGCCTGCTCCGGGAATGGCGGTTCGAGCCCTACTGGGTGCGGGTCAGGCTCGAGCCGGCGAGGCATGGCGAGCGGCTGCTGCAGCTCAGCGCCCATGGCCGCACGTTGACGCTCGGCCGCTTCCTGACCAGCGACGAGCGCTCCGACTTCGCCGATGCGCTGAACCGGGCACTCGGCCAGCACCGGCAGGGCGAGCGCTGACGGACCTGTCGAAATTCCTTACGAAATGACACCTGGATCAGACGTCGCTTGCCGACGCCCGCCATTCTGTCCGCTATTGGTGCTGGTTTTGGCGGCACATGCACCGGCGGTAGCACTACTGCCGTTCCTTCTGCGCGGTCCTGCCATCCGCCGGCCCGAAGCATCGGCCGGACCTGACTGATTAGCTTACAGATTTCCCAGTCTTTCGCCGCATTCTCTTCCGGCGCCCGTACCAGAAGGCCCGGACGAATTCGTAACCCGGTGATCGGCAAAGGCGTTTCACGCCCGGCATCGTACGTGCTGCATGTCTCCTGAACAGGCCCCAGGTTGGATATGGATCAGGCGATGAGCGAACGCGAGCGACAGCTGACGGAGGCCGGCCCTCATACACTGCCGGTCAGCAAGCTGCGCGGCGTGCCACAGACGGCGCGGGTTCGGCTCAAGAACCTGCGCATCACAACTTGCGGTCAATTGCTGGCCGCGGCGGCGACGCCGGCGGGCCGGGAACGGCTGGCCGCCGCCACAGGCATCGATGAGGCCCTGCTGCTGCAACTCGTGCGACGCGCCGACCTCGCCCGGATCAACGGGATAGGCACCGTCTTCGGGCTGATGCTGGAGGCCCTGGGCGTGGACGACGTCAACCGGCTGGCCCGGCAGGAAGCGACCGAGCTGCACCAGGCGCTGCGCAGCTTCAATCAGGCAGAGCGCCTCGCCCGCCGCTCGCCCACGCCGGAAGAGGTGGTCGAGTGGATAGAGGCCGCCAGCAACATGCCCCAGGTCGTGGTCGACGAGCCACCGGCGCCGGAATGAGCGACCGGCGGCCGCAACTCAGAGCTGCTTGTACATGTAGGTGGTGGCGTCGTAGCCCGAGCCGTCCGGGGCAAGCGAGAAGCCGGGGACGCTGCCGGTGACCCGATAGCCGAGCCGGCGGTAGAGCCGCTCCGCCGCACTCCCCGACGTCGTGTCGAGCGTAACGAGGCTCCGGCCATGCGTCCTGGCCTGCGCCTCGAGCTCGGTCATCAGCCGCTCGCCGATGCCGCCCCGGCGGGCATCGGGATGCACCAGGAGCTTGGTGACCTCGGCGCGATGCGCCTGGTTGGGCGGCAGGTCGAGGATGAGCTGCACCGTGCCGACAACGCGGTCGCGACACCGCGCCACGAGCAGGATGCGGCCGCCGTTCGGCAGCGCCGGGCGGACCTTCTCCAGCCAGAAGGCGCGGGCGTCGTCCGGCGTGTAGGGCAGGATGAAATTGACGCTGGCGCCGCCGTTCACCGCGGCGTGCAGGATGTCGGTGAGGTCGTCGAGACAGGCGGCGAAGCGGTCGTTGCCGATCGTCTCGAGGGTGATCGCGTGCATGTCAGGCTCCGACCAGGACCAGGATGTAGCGGGCGCCGTCCTCGGCATCGGCGGCTAAGGTGCTCGGGCCGGCGAGCCGGTAGCGCAGGCAGTCGCCGGGCTCGAGGGCGTGGGACCCGTCGTCGAGCGTGACCGCGAGGCGCCCTTCCAGGAGGAGGAGGTGATGCTCCTGGCCCGGCACCGGCGGGGCGGCATAGGCGAGCCGGGCATCGGGCCGCAGCGTGCATTCGAGGATCTCGGCGGCGAGCGGTGCGGCCGGCGGCGAGAGGGCGCGGCGGAGGAAGCCGGCCTGGTCGTCCCGCCAGAGCGGCTGCGCCGCGCGCCTGACGACCGGCGCGAAATCCGCCTCGACAGGCGCCAGAAGCCGGGTCAGCGACATGCCGTGCGCCACGCAGAGGCGACCCAGCACCTCGGTGGTCGGGCTGACCTCGGCATTCTCCAGCCGCGACAGGGTGGCCCGGCTGACCCCGGCGAGCGCGGCCAAATGGTCGAGCGTCCAGTTGCGCTCCTGGCGGAGCTGGCGCAGGCGCTCGGCGAGGCGGGAGGTGAGGCCGTCGTCCAGGGGCCTATTCCATATTCGGGATCAATTTCCGAATATGGGAATTCCACACGCCCCACGCGCTGTCAAGCTCGTCCCGCCGGCAGGACGGTCAGGCGGCCGTCTTGATGTTCTGGTTGAGGCTGAAGAAGTTGGTGGGGTCGTATTTCCGCTTGAGCTCGGCGAGGCGCTCGTAATTGCTGCCGAAAGCGGCTCGGATGACGTCCGGGCTCTCCTCGGACAGGAAGTTGAGGAGGAAGCCGCCACTCGAGAAGGGCTGCATGGCGTCCCAGGCGTCGCGCGCCCAGGCGGTGTGGGCGGCATCCTCGGCGGGGTCCGTCCATTGCGCCATGAAGCCGATATCGTACTCGGCCTGGCGCTGGGCGAAGGCGGTCTCGGCAGGGCCAACGGCGCTGGCGGCCCCGGCATAGAACTCGACGACGACGGCGGACAGCGGCGAGGCCATGCGGTTGGCGTGGTCGACAACGGTGTCGATGGCGTCGTCGTCGAGGGCCTTGATGAAGGTCGACTTCCAGTAGTTGCGCGTGCCATTCGGGAAGGCGCCGTCGAGCAACGACTGCATGGTCGGGAACGGCATGGGCTGGACGGCGTCCATGAGCGGGCTGCCGAACTGCCGGAGCGGCGCCACGACGCGCTCGCCCTCCGCGATATCGCCGCACCAGCAGGGAATGACGGCGACGGCCGGATGGCCGTCGGGCGTGGTCATCAGGGCGGCGTAGGCTGTGAGCTCGAGCGGGGCGGTCTTCATGAAATCGCGATAGTGGCGAAGCACCGCCCCGGCCTGGTCGCGGGCATGGACGATGAGCCCGCCGAGCACGGTCTTCACCGGATGGGCCCTGAAAGTGAACGCGGTGACGATGCCGAAATTGCCGCCGCCGCCCCGGAGCCCCCAGAAGAGGTCGGCGTGCTCCGCAGCACTGACGGTCCGCCGCTCGCCCGAGGCGTCGACCAGCTCGAAGGCCAGCACGTTGTCGCAGCTGAAGCCGTACTTGCGCACCAGCCAGCCCACGCCGCCGCCGAGCGTGAGCCCGGCAATGCCGGTCTTCGACACCACCCCGACCGGCACGGCGAGCCCATGGAGATGCGTCTCCCGGTCGACATCGCCGAGCGTGGCCCCGCCCTGGACGCGCACGGTGCGCGCGGCCGCGTCGACCAGCACGCCCCGCATGAGCGAGAGATCGACGACGATACCGCCATCGCAGAGCCCCCTGCCCGCCACATTGTGGCCACCGCCGCGCACGGCGATCAGGAGGTCGTGCTCGCGCGCAAAGGTCACCGCCGCCATGACGTCCGCCGTGCCGAGCGGCCGGACGATGAGGCCCGGATACCGGTCGATCGTCGCGTTCCAGATGCGCCGGGCAGAATCGTACTCGGCGTCAACAGGCCGAATCACCCGGCCGGCGAGGCCTTCGGCGAAAGCGTCGATCGCGCCCGCCGCAATGGCGGCACCGCTGCGGTTCACGAGCCCGGTGGTCGACATGGTTTCTCTTCCTCCCGCTGCTGCTCTGTCGCCAACACCAGAGCAATCTAGCAGATGGAGAGACGCCAGTGGAGCTGGGCACTATCCGCGAGTTGCGGTTGACAGTTCCCGACGGATGGGCGAGTTTGAACGCATGTATGCCGTATTTATCCCGCACCCGGAATCAGCGACGAGGTTCTGTCCTATCGCAGGACATTGACCCCCGGCCGGTCGAATAGCACCCCGGCCGTGGGGTATCGGTGATTCGCCCCAGCAGGGGGTCACCCGGGTCGCGACGTTCACATCAGCATACAAGTCGAGACATTGATCCGGCAGTAGCCGCGGCGGGAACCGTCGCTGCGGCCATGCCTTGCACGGAGGTCCAGAGAATGGCCACTGAACAGAAGAAACATCCCAAGCCGAGCGTCACCCTGACACAGTCGGACTACGACAGCCTGACCGGCATGGCCCGGACCACCAGAGGCGAAGTCGCCGAGCAGCTCTTCGAGGAGCTCGAGCGGGCGCGCGTCGTGCCCGACCACAAGCTGCGTCCGGGCATCGTGCGGATGGGCTCGACCCTGCGCTTCGCCACCGACAGCGGCGAGTCCCGCGAGGTGACGCTGGTCTACCCGGGCGAGGCCGACATCGCTGCCGGCAAGGTCTCGGTCCTCACCCCGATCGGTGCCGCCCTCATCGGCCTCGCCTCCGGGCAGTCGATCGACTGGGTCACCCGCGACGGGAGCCGACGGCGGCTGACCATCGAGAGCGTTCTCGAGGATCGGCCCGTGCCGGCGGGACCGTCGGCGGCGGCCATCCAGCCGGCCCCCTGACGCGGGGGCCCTGCCGCCTCGGGATGTTCGAGCCGCTGGCGGCCGCGCTCCCGCAAAGTGCGCCTTTCGGCGGGAGCGCGTTCCGGCTCGGCAAGAACCGGAACGGCACTCCTGGAAGTCAGGGAAGCCACGCAGCGGAGGGATCTCGATGCAGGCCTATGTCTATGGCGAGCGACGCGAGCTGCCCGAGGGCTTCGAAGCCTTCGCCGATCGCGCGGCGAGTGCGATCGTCTCCATCGACATGCACGAGGGGCATCTCGCCGATACGCCCGACTGCCCCTGCCCGGCGCCGCGGGCGCGCGAGATCGTGGCACCGATCGACGCGTTCCATGACGAAGCGCGCCGGCTCGGCGTGCCGGTCATCCATGTCCGCACCGTATTGCGCCGCGGCGGCGTCGACGATGTGCAGGGCGGCCGGGCCGCCTGGCGGCTGGTCTTCCCGCTCCATGTCGGCGCCATCCCGAATGCCGACGAACATGCCATCGAGGGCAGCCGCTGGACCAGCTTCGTCACCCGCGTCGAGCCCGACGACCTCCTGGTCGAGACGAAGAAGCGCCTGTCGGTCTTTTATCCGACCGATCTCGACTTCCTCCTGCGCAACCTCCGGGTCGGCACGGTGGTCCTCAATGGCGGCTTCACCGACTGCTGCGTGCTGAACGCCGCCTTCGACGCCAGCAACCGCGACTATCGCGTCGTCGTGCTGCGCGACCTGGTGCGCGGCACCAATCCCGAGATGGAGGACGCATCGCTCAGGATGATCTCGCTCCATCTGGGCCTGGTCATGGATGCCGCCGACCTGCTCGCCGAGTGGCGGTCCTAGGCAACACGGCTCGCGGTCCAATTTCGCCTCCCGGGCGCGATCGGCTACAAGGGAGCCTGGCCCAATCGAAACGGGAGGATTCGATGTCGGGCATGACCTATGACGATGCCGCGGCCGAGCGGCTGGAGGCTGTCTATCGCTGTGCCGATATGATCGCCCAACGGCGGGAGACGCTGCGCCGGCTGTCGCTCGAACCGGGCGAACTCGTGCTCGACATCGGCAGCGGGCCTGGGTTCCTCTGCCAGGAAATGGCCGACATCGTGGGGCCGTCCGGGGCAGTGCGGGGCGTAGACATCTCGGCCGACATGGTGCGGCGGGCGGTAACGCGCAACGACCGGGACTGGCTCAGCTATGTCGAGGGTGACGCGCAGGCACTGCCGTGCGAGGCTGGCGCCTTCGATGCGGTGGTGAGCACGCAGGTGGCCGAGTACGTGCCCGACATCGCGCGGTTCTGCGCCGAGACATGCCGCGTGCTGCGGCCCGGCGGGCGAGGGCTGATCCTCGCCACGGACTGGGAGACGGTCGCCTGGCATTCCGAAGATCCGGCACGGATGCGCCGCGTGCTCGACGCCTTTCGGCCGCATTGCGCGGACCCTGTCCTGCCGCGCACCCTGGTGCCACGACTGCGGCAGGCGGGGCTGCAGGTGACGGATGTCGGGGTCTTCACGATCATCAACACGGCATGGGACGAGGCGAGCTACAGCCGCCACGCGGCGCCCTTCATCGCCGCCTATGTGCGCTCGGAAGCCAGCCTGCCGGAAGCCGAGCTCGAGGCCTGGCAGGCGGAGCTCGAGGCCCTGGGCATGGCAGGCAGATACTGGTTCACCTCCTGCCGCCTGATCTTCGAGATTGCCCGGCCCGGTTGAGCCGGCGCCCGGTGCATGGCGGTGCCGCCCGTTGACCAGGCTGCCGACGGTGCGGCGTTCCCTCTGGCTGCTGCTCGGCCTGCTCTGCGTAGCCGTGGCGGTCGTCGGGATCTTCCTGCCGCTGGTGCCGACCACGCCGCTCCTGCTGCTCGCCGCCTTCTGCTTCGCGCGCAGCTCGGACCGCCTCCTGCGCTGGCTGCATGAGCATCCGCGGTTCGGGCCGACGCTGCTCGACTGGGCCGAGCACCAGGCGATCGCGCGGCGGGCCAAGGTCATGGCGGTGCTGGCGATGGCGGCAGCGGTCGGGCTGACGCTCGCGCTCGGGGCACCCTTATGGGTGGTGCTGGTGCAGATGACGGTGCTGGTGCCGGTCGCGGCCTTCATCGTCACGCGGCCGGAAGGACCGGGCGGCTGAGCACCCTCGGATTGCGAGGCTTCGTCTTCCGGTCTATCGAAAGGTGAAACTAGAAGGGGTGGGCGACATGTCGGACACATCGAGACGCACGCTCTTCCAGACCGCGGCACTGGCCGGTCTCGCCGGGGCGGCGGTGCCGGCAGCGGCCAGCGAGTTCCCCTCGGGGCCCTTCTGGAACAACGTGCCGGAACCGGCCCTCTCGGGCGAGGAGCTGCCGCGCTTCACCTTCGCGCTCGAGAAGTCGGATGGCCGGGTCGATGGCGGCAGCTTCGGCAAGGAGGCGACGGTCAAGCAGCTGCCGATCTCGACCGGCATCGCCGGCGTCTCGATGCGGCTCGAGCCGGGGGTCGCCCGCGAGCTGCACTGGCATGCCACGGCGGCCGAATGGGCGTTCGTGCTGGACGGGCGCTGCCGGACGACGGTGATCGATCCCGAGGGTCGTTCGGCGACCAACGACTTCGATCCGGGTGACGTCTGGTACTTCCCGCGCGGCCACGCCCATTCCATCCAGTGCCTGGGCGAGAAACCCGTCCACTTCATCCTGATCTTCGACAACGGCTACTTCTCCGAGTTCGGCACGTTCAGCGTCACCGACTGGCTGGGTCACGTGCCGAAACCGCTCTTGGCGAAGAATCTCGGCCTGCCGGAGGCAGCACTCGCCGCCTTCCCCACGAAGGAGGTGTACTTCACCCACGGCCCGGTGCCGCCCGCCGAGCCGGCCCTGCCGCTGCAGGGTGCCCTGCGCACCCCGCCGGAGACGCACCGCTTCCGGCTCATGGCGCAGGAGCCGCATTCGATCCATGAAGGCGGGCGCGAGTGGCGCGTGGGTGCGGCGGACTTCCCGATCTCGACGACCATGACCGGCGTGGTGCTCGATCTCGAGCCCGGGGCACTGCGCGAGCTGCACTGGCACCCCAATGCCGACGAGTGGCAGTACGTGGTGAGCGGCACGATCGGCGTCACCCTCTTCGGCGCCAACGGGCGCTTCCGCGCGGAGACGCTGGAGGCGGGCGATGTCGGCTACATCCCGCAGGGCTACGGCCATTCGATCGAGAACACCGGCACCGAGCTGGCGCGCATCCTGATCGCCTTCAACACCGGCGACTACCAGGCCATCGACCTCTCGGCCTGGCTCGCCGCCAACCCGGCCTATCTCCTCGCCGACCACTTCAACGTGTCGGTCAGCGAGATCGAGAAGCTGCCGCGGAGCGACGTCTTCATCGCCGGGGGCTAGCGCTCGGCACCGCATGTCGCGGCTCTGGTTCGCCATCGTCCTGCCGTTCGGCGCGGTCTTCGCCCTGCACGCCTATGTGCGGGGCATCGATGCCGTGCTCGGCCCGATGCTCGAAGCTGAGCTCGGTATCGGCGTGGCGGATCTTGGGCTCGTCACCTCCCTCTACCTCCTCGCCTATGCCCTGATGCAGCTCCCGGGCGGCATCATGCTCGACCGCTGGGGCTACGCGCGCACCCTGGCCCCACTGCTCCTCGTGGCGAGCCTCGGTGCCCTGCTCTTCGCTCTCGGCCGGGGACCGCTCGGCCTCGGCCTCGGCCGCGCCTGCCTCGGACTGGGCCTGGCGGTCTCGCTCTCGGCGGCGATCAAGGCGCTGGCGGACCATGTGGGCGAGGAACGGCTGCCCGCCTGGAACGGCTTCGTCATCGCCCTGGGCGGCGTCGGTGCCCTGCTCGCCACCGCCCCTTCCGCCACCCTCTTCGCCCTCGCCGGCTGGCGCCCCGTCTTCCTCGGCATCGCCCTCGCCCTCGCCACACTGGCCGTGCCGGTCTGGCGGGCGGGCCGGCTGGCACCGGCGAAACCTGACCCTGCCGGCGCGGCGAGGGATGCGCCGCCGAAGGCCGGCCTCGGCGACGTGCTCGCGTCGGGCTACTTCTGGCGGGCTACGGCGCTGATCAGCGTCAGCTATGGCGGCTTTGCCGCGGTCCAGGGCCTCTGGCTGGCACCCTGGCTCACCCGGGTGAGCGGCGTCGCGGCCGGGCGCGTCGATTTCGTGCTCCTGGTGGTGGCCGCCTCGATGACGGTCGGCACCCTCGCCTTCGGCCTCGTCCGCGCGCTCGGCCGCCTGACCGGGCTTGGCCTGCCGGCGATGGTGGCGGCCGGCACGCTCCTGCACATGGCGACCCAGGGCCTCGTCATCGGCCGGGTCTTCACGGAATCGCTCGGCTTCCGGGCCGCCTTCGGGTTCCTCGCGCCGATCACCATGCTCGTCTACGCGATGCTCGCGGCGCATTTCGGCCCGGCGCTGAGCGGGCGGGCACTCTCGGCCGCCAATCTCTTCATCTGCCTCGCCGCCTTCGCCCTGCAGAGCCTCGCCGGCCTCGTCGTCTCGATCTGGCCTTATGGCAAAGGGGATGCCGTCGCGGTCTACCGGACAGGTGCCGTGCTCTTTCTCATGGCCGAGGCCATCGCCCTCGTCTTCTTCCTGCCCCTGTGCCGGCGGCCGCGACCGGCAGTCTCGCCCGGGACGGGCTGAAGAGCTCCGGGGTTTGCCAGGCCGGGTCGACATGTCGATAACGACAGGAAGTGTTCGACAATCGAGAGAGGGGCCGGAGCATGAGCGACATCACGCGCGAATCGCTCCTCAATGCCCGCCTGCTGCATCGCCGGCCCGGCCGCCGCTTTCTCACCGACGAATCCATGCGCTGGGGCGAGCTCGTCCTGCCGGCGCCCGACGAGCTGCGCGACCGCCCGGCCGGCAGGCTCCGGCTCGTCGTCCTCTGCAGCTTCCCGATCGGCCATCTCGTGCTGCGCTCGCTCGAGCTTCTGGAGCGCACGGCACCCGGCCTCCTTTCCCTCGTCGGCGTGGTGACGGACGACCCGATCAATGTCGACGCGCGGATCGGGCTGAAGAAGCGGATCTGGCACCTCCTGCCCCGCGAGCTTCATCTCGAGCTCGAGACGGCGCTCGTCGAGGCCGGGCTGCAGTTCGGCGTGCCCGTCTTCACCGGCGACACCAAGTCGACCTGGTTCCACGAGCATCTGCGGGACTGGCAGCCCGACGCCCTGATCGTCTGCGGCTTCGGCCAGCTGATCGACCCCGTCGTCCTCGCCACGGCACCACTCGGCGTCAACAACCTGCACCCGGCAGACCTCGCGGCCGGCATCGGCAGCGGCCCGAGCCCGCACGAAGCGGTCCTCGCCCGTGGCGACCTGACGACGGCCTGGACCGTGCACCTGATGGACGAGGCGTTCGACAGCGGGCCGCCGCTCGGCACCTCGGCGCCGATCAATGTCTGCCAAGCCAATGGCGCGCCGTTCGACCGGCCATTCCGGTACTACGACAAGGCGCTCGACGGTCTCGACTTCATTACGGTCGCGGTCGCCGCCCAGCTCGCCGCCGCCAGCACCGCCGGTGCCACAGCTCCGCTCGCCAGGATCGACATCGACAGCGTGCTGCCGGCGGCGGTGCGCCGGAAGATGATGGCACCCATCGACCCGAGGGTACCCGAGCGCATGCAGCCCCTCCCCGACGCCGACGCGATCAGGGCCTGGCTGCCGGAATTGCTGCGTCGGATCGGCGCCGGCTGAGACCTGCCGGGAATTGAACAGGCGACCCTCCTACCGGGGTCGAACGCGCCAACGCCCCTCATCGCAGGTGAATTCGCAAGGCACGCCGTGGCCTGCCTCGAACCATGTACCGCACAGCACCTCGCTGAGTGACTGCAGGAAGGCATCGTGTTTCGGGTCAGGCCGTGCTGGCCATCGTCGGCTGCCTGCCGGCCTTGCCAGGCCGCTTTGGCATCTGGCGGCAGGCCCGAATGGCGCCTAAGACACCGGGCGCCGGCCGAACCAGCGGCTGCGGCATGGAGGGGCACCGATGGCCGAGTACAGGGTCACCTATTTCGATCTCGCCGGCAGCCGCGGCGAGGAGGTTCGCCTGGCACTCTGCGTCGCCGGCCAGGCGTTCGACGACAACCGCCTCGATCGCGCCGCCTTCCAGGCGCTCAAGCCCGAGCTGCCGTTCGGCTCGGTGCCCGTGCTCGAGGTGGCGGGCCATGGGCTTCTCTGCCAGACCAACGCCATCCTGCGGCTCATCGGCCGCCGCCATGATCTCTACCCGGAAGAGCCCTTCGAGGCGGTTCGTCACGACGCGCTGATGGATGCGGTCGAGGAGTTGCGCCACAAGATCTCGCCCACGATGCGCATGGCGGACCCGGCGGCCAGGGCCGACGCCCGCCGGCAGCTCGCGGCAGGCTACATCCCGCACTGGGGGCGGGGCGTGGAGCACCTGATCGGCCCGGGTCCCTTCGTCGGCGGCGAGCGGCCCGGCGTCGCCGACATCAAGCTCTACATGGCGGACAGGTGGATTTCGAGCGGCGCCCTCGACGACCTGCCAAAGGACCTCTTCGATCCCTGCCCGAAGCTCAAGGCCGTCGCCCGAGGGATTGCGAGCCACCCGGCCGTCCAAAGCTGGTACGCGAAGGCTGGCTGAGAGGCCGCCGCCCTCCCGTTCACGGCTCCGCCTTGCGCATATGCGGGAAGTCGCCTTTGGCGATATAAGCCTCCTCCGCTGGCGAGGACGGGCGGCCGAGGATCGGGTTGCGGTGGGGATGCCGGCCAAACGTCTGGATGATCTCGCGGACCCGCGCGTGCTGTGACCTGAAGCCGTCGCCCAAAGGCGCAATCGGCTCCGGCAGACGGCTGATGATGCTCTCAACAAGGTCTTCCAGCAGGTCCATGCGCTCGAGGTGATCCGGTCCCTCACAATGCGCGATGGCGATCACGTAGAAGCTCTGCTCCCAGGGCTCGAGGCCGTCGAAATGGCCGTTCCGGAGCCCCTCGAGCGCCAGGCGCGCCGCCTTGATGTCCTGGGCGTAGGCGGCCGGCGTGTCGCGCCAGAGCGAGCGCGGGAACTGGTCGAGTGCTATCAGCAGTGCCAACCGCCCGCGCGGCGTCGTCGCCCAGTGATCCAGCGCCCCGGTCGCCGCCGCCAGGGTGAGTTCGGCGAACCGCTCGATGATCGCCGCATCCATGCCGCCCTGCATGCGCTCCTGCCAGAACCGGCCATGCGCCTCGGCATCGTGCTGGTGGCCCGTCGCCGGAAACCAGAAGTCGAGCACATCGGCCGGTGCATGGCTGCTCTGGTCCAAGATCCTCTCCCCACCCCGGCACCTGTTCGGCAGAAAGCACGGTGTGCCGGAAATGTCAGCGGTCTGGCATCTGCTGCTCGGCCATGTCGAGACCGCCGCCCTGATCTTCCGCGAGCGCCTGCTCCTGACCAGCAAGACCGACATCGACCAGGTGATGGCGGGCCTGGCCAGGGCCGGGCTGCCGGTCGAACCATAAGGGATCGTCTTCCCTGCCTTCATGACCGATCGCGGCCGCCTCAAAGCATCAATTGACACGACCATGGACGCCCTCATAACTGGCGGTTGCCAGACGGCAACATATGGAGATGACCATGAACAAGATCGTACTCCCGGTTGTTCTCGGGATCGGGCTGACAATTGGCCTCGCCCAGGTGCAGGATGTTCGCGCCGACAGCACGGGCTGCGGTCTCGGCTCCACCGTCTGGAAGGGTGAGTCCGGCCCCGGCCCCCAGATCCTGGCGGTCACCACGAACGGCACGTCGGGCAACCAGACCTTCGGCATCTCGTCGGGCACTCTCGGCTGCGAGACGAATGCCACGATCGCCTCCGTCGAGGTCCGCAACCTGACCGTCGCCAATCTCGACAACCTGGCCACGGACATGGCCCGGGGCGAGGGCGAGACGCTGACCTCGCTGGCCACCGCCATGCAGGTCGAGCCCCAGGACCAGCCGGTCCTCTTCGCCACCTTCCAGGAGAACTTCACGCGGATCTTCCCGTCGCAGGACACCTCGGCCGAGGACGTGCTCGTCGCGATGCGTGAGGTGATGACCGAGAACGAGACACTGGTGCGCTACGTCGAGGTCTGACGTCCTGCGCCAGGAATAGCCCGGCATCCGGCGGTTGCCCGGTGCCGGGCCTGGCAATCCCGGGCCGGACCGGATGGCCGAGCGCCATCGGTCCGGCCCGACGCTTTTCAGTGGCCCGCTCATGAGACCCGCCCTGCTGCCGCTTCTGCTGCTGGCGACGTGGGCGGGGGCCACCCAGGCGCTGGCCGATCCCGCCTATCTCGACGAGCTGGTCGCCGGCGCCGATGCCCAGGGCCTCGCCACCGCACCGGCCTGGGAAACCCTCGGGCACTACCGGCCGGCATGGCTGGGCCAGGGTCGAAAAAGCCTCATCGACAGCGAGGGCTTCTTCCTCGCCGAGAACGGCAAGAGCGATCCCGCAAGCGAGCTCGAGGCGACCCTCGCCGCCTTCTTCGCCCCGGCGGCAGGTGGCGAGGCGGCCCAGCAGCATCCGCAATGCCGTTTCGT
>JAUIID010000115.1 GCA_030431615.1 Alphaproteobacteria bacterium | reverse complement strand
CGCCCGACCAGGTCGATGCGCTGCTCGAGCTTTCGGCGCAGGGCATCCGCTGACCGCCGCCTTTTGAACCTTTTGCCCCGGGCCGCCCCTGTGGCGGCCCGGCTGCCTGTCCGGGTGTCCGATGCAGTCGATCCTCAAGACCCTATTGTCACGGCCCGAGATCAGCGCGCTCGTCATGCTGGTGGTGGTCGTCGTCGGCTTCAGCATCTACGCCCCCCAGTTCGCCTCCTACGGCAACACGCGCGTCCTCCTGTTCTCGCTGCCGGAGCTCGGCATCGTCGTGCTCGGTGTCGGCATCCTGATGATCGCCGGCGAGTTCGACCTCTCGGTCGGCTCGGTCTTCGCCCTCGTGCCGATGCTGATGGTCATCGCCATGGGGCGCTGGGGCGTGCCGCCGATCGTCGCCATGCTCATGGGCTTCGCCCTGGCGCTGGCGGTCGGCTACATCAATGGCTGGATCACGCTGACCTTCAACATCCCGAGCTTCGTCACGACGCTGGGCATGCTGTTCATGGCGCGCTCGCTGGCGACGGTGCTCTCGGGCGGCTTCCCGCCGCCCTTTCCGGCCAATCTCTCGACCGAGCTCTTCGTCGCCGATCTCGGCCTCTTCCGGAGCTCGATGCTGTGGTTCGCCGGCTTCGCGCTGATCCTCGGCCTCGTCCTGCACCTTTCCAATCTCGGTAACTGGATCTTCGCGACGGGCGGGCAGAGCCAGGCCTCGGCCGACATGGGCATCGACACGCGCAAGGTGAAGATCTTCTGCTTCATGCTCTGCAGCTTCCTTGCCGGCTTTGCGGGGATGATCACCACGCTCCGGCTGCGCTCGGCCCTGCCGGCTTTGGGCGAGGGGCTAGAGCTGCAGGCGATCGCGGCGGCGGTAATCGGCGGCACGGCGCTCACCGGCGGCATCGGCTCGCTCATCGGCTTTCTCGTCGGCACGACGCTGATCCGGGTGATCGACAACGGCCTCGTCATGGCGCGCATCGACGCCAACTGGTTCCGCTTCGCCATCGGTGCGCTGACCATCGTCGCCGTCATCCTCAACACCTGGGTCCGGGCGCGCGCCCGGCGGATGAAGTGAGGAGGGGCGCATGACGGCACGGCTCGAGGAGCATTTCCAGGCGCGCGAGACCTTCGTCCGCCCGACCGCCGAAGCACTCGTGCGCTGCGAGGGCCTGGAGAAGTGGTACGGCAGCGTGCACGCTCTGGCCGGGGTCGACTTCCACGCCGAGCCCGGCGAGATCGTCGGCCTCGTCGGCGACAACGGTGCTGGCAAGTCGACGCTCATCAAGGTGCTCTCGGGCGCCCATCCGGCCGATGGCGGGCGCATCTTCTTCGAGGGCCGGGAGGTCCGGCTGGAGAGCCCGAAGGCGGCGATGGGGCTCGGCATCGAGACCATCTACCAGTACACGGCGATGGTCCCGGCCATGTCGATCGCGCGCAACATGTTCATCGGCCGCGAGCCGCTGACCCGCTTCACCATCGGCGGCATCGGCCTCATGGACCGGCGCACGATGGTCGACCACGCGACGCGGTCGCTGACCAATATCGATCTCACCGAACGCTCGCCCGACACCACGGTCGAGGAGCTCTCGGGCGGCCAGCGCCAGGCGGTTGCCATTGCCCGGGCGATGTACTTCAAGTCGAAGCTCCTGATCCTGGACGAGCCGACCAACCACCTTTCGGTCAAGGAGACCAACAAGGTGCTGGACTATGTCGCCTCGCTGAAGGAGCAGGGCATCGGCTCGATCTTCATCAGCCACAACCTGCACCACATCTTTCCGATCTCCGACCGCATCGTCGCCATGGCGCGCGGCCAGAAGATCGCCGACATCAAAAAGAGCGATACCACGATCGACGATCTGACCGACCTGATCGTCTGAGCCGAAGGGGGAAGACCGGGACGATGGAGCACAAGGGCAGGACGGCACTGGTGACCGGGGCGACGGGGGGGCTCGGTGTCGCCGAGTGCAAGGGCCTGGCGCTGGCCGGTGCGAACGTGCTGATGCTCGACGTCAAGGGCCGCGAGGTGGCCGAGGCGTTGGCGGGCGAGCTGCCGGAGGGTGCCGGGGCGGTGCGCTTCATCGGCTGCGACCTCGCCGATCCGGAGGCGGCGCAGGACCTGGTCCGGCTGCTGGACACGGAGGTCGGCGGCATCGACATCCTGGTCAACAACGCGGCGATCAATCCCCTGAAGCCGGTCGACGGCTACGACCTCGCCGAATGGCGCAAGGTGCAGGACGTGAACGCCACCTCGGCCGTGGCGTTGGCCCAGGCAGTGGTGCCGTCGATGAAGAAGAAGGGCTGGGGGCAGATCATCCAGATCTGCTCGGTGACCCTGAACGGCGGCTGGTCCGACTTCACCTCGTACGTTTCGTCGAAGGGCACGCTGCTGGCGCTCACCCGGTCTTTGGCGCGCGAGCTCGGCCCGTTCGGCATCCGGGTCAACGCGGTCAGCCCCGGGGCCATCCCGACGGCGCTCGAGAAGGAGGTCTGGGCCGACCAGCTCGAGACTTACGTCAAGTTCCTCGTCGACCACCAGGCGCTCAAGTACCGGGGCAGCCCCGAGGACATCGCCGAGGCGATCCTCTTTCTGATCTCCGACAAGGCGCGCTTCATCACCGGCCAGAACCTCTCGGTGGACGGCGGCTGGTGGATGCACTGACGCCGGCCCGAGCCGCGGGCGAGCCGAAGCGCTGCTATCCCCGCCACGGGGTGCACGGTCGCCTGGTGGACGGGATCGGCCGGCTGATCATCGGCGAGGGCCTGGCGGCCGGGGCCGTGCTGCCGCGCGAGATCGAGCTGATGGACGAGTTCGGCAGCTCGCGCGCCGCGGTGCGCGAGGCGATCAAGGTGCTGGCCGCCAAGGGACTGGTCGAGACGCGCCAGCGCCGGGGTACCCGGGTCAGGGCGCTGGACGAGTGGAACCTGCTCGACCCGGACGTGCTCGCCTGGTGCGCCGCGTCGGGGCCGACGCCGGTGCTGATGGCGCAGATGGTCGAGCTGCGGTGTCTGATCGAGCCCAACGCCGCGCGGCTGGCGGCGGAGCGGCGGACGGCCGCGGAGCTCGAGGCGCTCGAGGCGGCACATGCCGCCATGGCGGCCGCCTTTCCCGAACCCGTGGCCTACAGCCAGGCCGATCTCGACTTTCACCGGGCGCTCTTTCGGGCCTGCGGCAATCCCTTCATCGACCGGCTCGGGGCCATCGTCGCTGTGGTCCTCGAGGGCGGCTTCCACCTGCGGGACGGGGTGAGCGTCCCGGGCGAGGCCGGGCTCGTGGCACACGGCCGGGTGCTGGCTGCGATCCGGGACCGGGATGCGGCAGCAGCCGAGGCGGCGATGCTGACGGTCATCGAGGTGGCGCGGCGCGAGGTGGCGCCGGCCGAAGGCGGGCCGGGCTAGAGGGCTCCAGCCAGCGCCCGCTCGCGCCATGCCGCGGGCGGCTGGCCGTGGTGGCGCTTGAAGGCGCGGTTGAAGGCGGCCTCGCTGTCATAGCCGAGATCGAAGCCGATCCGGGCGACGTTCGCCTCGCCCTCGCGCAGGCGGGCGGCGGCGAGCTGCATGCGCCAGGCGGCGAGGTAGCGCATCGGCGGCTGGCCGAGCAGCCGCGTGAACCGGTCGGCGAAGGCGGAGCGCGAGAGGGCGACCTCGCGGGCGAGGCCTTCGGTGGTCCAGGGCTCGGCCGGGCGGGCGTGGAGCAGGGCCAGGGCCTTGCCGACATGGGCGTCGCGCAGACCGGCGAGCCAGCCGGCCCGGGCCTCGGGGAGGGTGCGCAGATAGGCGCGGACGGCCTCGGCGAAGAGCAGCTCGGCGAGGCGGGCGAGCAGCGCCGGCGAGGTGATGCGCCCGGCGGCGAGCTCGGTCGCGGCCATGCGGAAGGAGCTTTCGATCCAGGCGCCGGTGGCGGGCTCGGCGAAGGCGATGCGGAGTGCCGCCGGCAGGCCCTGGACGAGCGGGTTGTCGGGCACCGGGCAGGCGAGGAAGCCGCAGACGATGCGGGTGGTGGCACCACCGCCGCCATGCCGGATCGTGGCAAGCCCGCCGGCCGCGCCGGGCTGGATCAGGTCGTCGGCGGCGACCGGCCGCAGCCCGGTTGCGCTCGCGAGGAGGTGGCGGTCGTTGCGCGGCAGGAGGGCGATCTCGCCGGCGGCGACGGTGAGCGGCGGCTGGCCCTCGAGCTCCATGACGAGCGCGCCCTCGACCACGTAGTGGAAGGCGATGACCGCGCCTGCCGGCGCGTCGAAGGCCTGGCAGTCCTCGGGCGTGACCTGGGCCGTGATGCACCAGGGTGCGGTGAAGGCCGCGTCGAGGAAGACACCGCTCGAGATGCGCACGGCATCGAGCACCTGCTGCAGCGGATCCATGGCCCCCTCTTCGCGGCCGCTTCCGGCGCCTCGGGCAAGTGTTCAGGCGTCACAGTCATTCCTGGCGCAGCCGGTAGACCCTAGCCTTGCCGAACGTGCTTGCAAAGCCGGCCAAGGATCTCAAGGGGGTTAGCCGATCATGAAGATGACCGATTCGTTCGACCTGCAGGTCAGTGGTGCGACCGCGGCGGCGATGCCGCATTACGAGGCCGCGGTGCGGCAGTTGCGCTGCTATGTCGAGGACCCGGTGGCCGAGGTCGACCGGGCGCTCGCCGCGGCGCCGGAGATGGTGATGGCGCATGTGCTCCGTGCCTGGCTGCATCTCCTGGGCACCGAGCCGGATGCGGTGGCGACCGCCCGGGCCAGCATTGCCGCAGGCGAGCGCCTGCCGGCGACGGCGCGCGAGCAGGGCCATCTGGCAGCACTCGCGGCCCTGGCCGACGGGCGCTGGCAGGCGGCGGGGCGCATCCTCGAGGACGTGACGCTCGAGGCGCCGCGCGATGCGCTGGCCCTGCAGGCCGGGCACCAGATCGACTTCTTCACCGGCAACAGCCGGATGCTGCGCGACCGGATCGCCCGCGCCCTGCCGGCCTGGAGCGCCGCCATGCCGGGCTACCACGCGATCCTCGGCATGCACGCTTTCGGGCTCGAGGAGACCGGCGACTACGCGGCGGCCGAGCGGGCCGGGCGCAAGGGCGTCGAGCTCGAGCCCAGGGACGGCTGGGCGCAGCATGCCGTGGCGCATGTCATGGAGATGCAGTGCCGGCAGGCGGACGGCATCGCCTGGATGACGGCAACGCCCGACGCCTGGGCCAGGGACAGCTTCTTCGCCGTGCACAACTGGTGGCACCTGGCGCTTTACCATCTGGAATTGGGCGACACCGAGGCGGCGCTGGGGCTCTTCGACGGGCCGATCTACGGCAGGCCCTCCGGCATGGCGATGGATATGGTCGATGCCTCGGCTTTGCTCTGGCGGCTGCATCTGCGGGGTGTCGAGGTGGGCGACCGCTGGCAGGCGCTGGCCGACAAGTGGGCGGCGCTCCGGCCCGGTTTCTACGCCTTCAACGACGTGCATGCGGTCATGGCCGCCGTCGGCGCCGGGCGGCCGGCGATGGCGGCGGGCATCCTCGAGGCGCTCGAGGCGGCGTCGCTCAGGCAGGGCGACAATGCGATGTTCTCGGCCGATGTGGGCCTCAAGCTGGCCCGGGCGATCGTTGCTTTCGGCCGGGGCGAGCACCGCAAGGCGACGGCGCTGCTCCGCCCGATACGCGGCATCGCGCATCGCTTCGGCGGCAGCCATGCGCAGCGCGACGTCATCGACCTGACGCTGATCGAGGCGGCGTTGCGGTCGGGCGAGGAGGCGCTGGCGAGCGGCCTGATCGCCGAGCGTGCGGCACGCCGCCACGAGAGCCCGCTCACCCGGCTCTTCATGGCGCGCAGCCGGGGCATGGCGCTCGCCGCCTGAGGGCGGGGCCGCGGGGCGACCCGCGGCCCCGCTTGACCCGCGGGGTGCCGGGACCGATCTTCGATTCCTGCATCACGAGGGAGAACGCCGGTGAACGAGGACGTCTTCAACATGGAGCTGCGCAAGTTCCTGAAGCATGTGGGCGTGACCAGCCAGCGGGAGATCGAGCAGGCGGTGCGCGACGCGCTGGCGGCGGGCAAGCTCGAGGGCAACGAGAAGCTGCGGGCGAAGATGGTGCTGACGGTCGACGGGCTCGACCTCGAGCACGAGATCACGAGCGACATCGCCCTGCAGTGACGGGCGGCGTCGCTCGCGCATTCCTCGTCCTGATCGGGCTCGTTGCCGGGGCGGCGCCCGCCCTCGCCGCGTTCGTCGGGCATGGCGGTCCCGTCAGGGCACTCGCCCTGACCGCCGATGGCGAGACGCTGGTCAGCGGCAGCTTCGACTATTCGGTGATCCTCTGGCGGCTCGCCGACGGGGCCGCGACCGACGTGCTGCATGGCCACGACGCGGCGGTCAACGCGGTGGCCCTGCTGCCGGACGGTTCGGGCTTCGTCACCGCCGGCGACGATGCGGCGGTGCTGGTCTGGCGCTTCGGCGAGCGGGTACCGGTGCGCCGGCTTTCGGGTCATACCGGCCGGGTGGTGGCGCTCGACATCGCCCCGGACGGCCGGCGGGTCGCCTCGGCGAGCTGGGACCGGACGGCCAGAGTCTGGGACGTCGAGACGGGTGCCGAGCTGCTCCGGCTCGAGGGAGCCGCGAACGTCGACGCGGTCCGGTTCACCGGCGACGGCGCGACAATTGTCACGGCCGGGGCCGATGGTGCGATCAGGCTCTGGCGGGCGGCGGACGGCACGGCGCTCGCCGTGCTGGGCGGCGGGCCGGTGGGGCTGAACGGCCTCGTGCTGGGCCCGGAAGGGCTCGCCTATGCGGCGGGTGCGGATGGTGCCGTCGCGGTCTTCGACCTGGCCGCGGGCGTGCGGCAGGGCACCCTCGCGACCGGCATCCGCGCACCGCTCCTGGCCCTTGCCATCAGCCCCGACGGCAAGCTGCTGGCGGCCGCTGGCATGGCCGGCCCGATCACGCTCTTCGACCTTAAGTCCGGCGAGATCGCGGCGGTGCTGGCGGGCGAGCGGCAGCCACTCTGGGCGCTGGCCTTCGCGCCCGACGGCGGGATCCTATATGCCGGCGGCAACGACCGGACCATCCGGCAGTTCAGCGTGGCGGACTGGGTGGAGATCGAGGCACCGGCGTCCCTGCCGCCGCTCGAGGTCGCGACCACCAACGGCGAAGCGGGGGCACTTGCCTGGCGGCGCTGCGAGGCCTGCCACACGCTTACCCCCGATGGCGGCAACCGGGCCGGGCCGACGCTGCATCGCATCTTCGGTCGGCGGATCGGCACGGCCCCTGGCTACCCCTACTCGCCGGCTTTGGCCTCGGGCGATCTGGTCTGGACCGAGGAGACGGTCGCCCGGCTCTTCGCGCTTGGCCCCGACGTGGTGACGCCGGGCACCAAGATGCCGATCCAGAGGATCCTGGACGCGGCCGAGCGGGCGGCGCTGATCGGGTTTCTCAGGCGCGAGGCGATGGGCGGGGAGTGAGGGGGCCGGCGTCCGTCGTCAGCCGTGGTGGCCCTCGTGGCGAGCGGCGAGGATCTCGTCCGTGGAGAAGCGTGCCGCTTCCCACGCAGCACGACGAAGGCGAAATCGCTCGAGCGCAGCGGCGCGGTCAGTCGGATCAATGGAGGCGGCGGGGACGATGCGGGCGATGGGCTTGTCACGGCGCGTGACGACGAAGCTTTCACCCCGCTCCACGGCGCCCAACAAGCGGGCAAAGCAGTTCCTTGCCTCTGTCACCCGCACAATCCGCATCGTTCAACCCCGATCGCGTTCCGCGGCGATGACGAAGGTCTTCAGCACGGCGTTGATCCGGCTTTGCCAACCGCGACCCTGACTCTTGAAGAATTGCAGCACATCGGGGTCGAGCCGCAGCGTCACCTGCTGCTTGTTCTCCTTCGGCAGCGGAAACGGCAGGCCCGGTTTCGCGGCCCTGTGCCAGTCGGAGGGGATGTCCTGCCAATCGGCATCGCTTGCGATCGCTGCCTCCAGTTCCGCTTCAGTCTTCGCATCGACCTTGCCCCAGTCCGTCCCGGACGGCAGGTCGCGCAATTCCTCAGCCGTGTAGCTGACGATGTGCTCTTTCTTCCCCAACTCTGGCCCTCCTGAGAGAGATGATCCGGATGCCGGCAGTTCGCAGCGTCCAGACGAGGCAGAGATATCGTCCCTCGACGCAGCCGACGGTCAACCATCGCTCTTCGACGCTGGACGTCGCGGGCGCCGTAACGACCGGGCGACCATCGAACAGGCGCTGGCCGTCACGAAAATCCAGTCCGTGCTTTTCGAGATTGACCCGCCGCTTGTTCTCGTCCCATTCGAAATGCATCTGTCGGATTCGTAGTTATAATGTAGCTACAATCTGGCAGCCTTCAAGCGCTGTCGTTTCGATTGAAGTCACTCCCGATAGTCCTCCGCGCCTTTCGTCCGCGGCCTTTCCGGGCCGGCATAAGGGTCGAGGGCGTTCTCGGTCTGGGCGATGACGCGGCAGTCGGCGCACATGCCGAGGCGTTCGATCTGGCTGCTGTCGCCCTGGTACATCCAGTGCCGGCCGGCGAGCTTCGCGGCGACGCGGTCGATGGTGGACTTGACGCCGAAGGGCTTGCCGCAGCGGGTGCAGAGGGCGGGCTCCTCTTCCTTGACGGTTTCGGCGCGGAAGGCGGCTTCGGTGAAGTCGAACTGCGGGACGAGCTCGATCACGTTTTCGGGGCAGGTGGGCTTGCAGAGGCCGCACTGGACGCAGGCGTTCTCGGTGAAGCTGAGGCGCGGGTGGTCGGGATCGGCGGCGAGCGCTCCGGTCGGGCAGACGCCGGTGCAGGCGAGGCAGAGGGTGCAGCCGGCCGTGTCGACGCGGACGCGGCCGAAGGGGGCGCCGGGCGGCAGGCGGATGACAGGGGTGGGCTCGGGGGCGGCGGCGTGGAGCTGGCGGAGTGCGAGTTTCATCAGGCCGAGCTTGTCGCCCATCGGCAGGAAGCTCGCGGGCGTGGCGGTGCCGGGCCGGCGCTCGAGCTGCCGGAGCGCCTCGCCCAGGCTGTCGGGGTCGTCGGCCTCGATGAGCTGGACGCGGCCCGTCCCGTAGCCGAGGCCGGCGAGGCTGGCCTCGGCGAGACCCATGACACGGGCGAGCGGGGTGAGGTCGGGGCGCCGCCGGCCGGTCTGGAGGATGCGGATGTCGGCCGCACCCATGGCCATGGCCCCGGCGAGGAGCTCGATGCCGAGCTGGGTGATCTCGTTGACGGCTACCGGGATCACCCGGGCCGGCAGGCCGTCGCCGAAGCGGGCGAGGAGGTCGATGAGCGCTGCCCCGTGCTCGGCGTCGTGGAGCAGCAGCACGGCCATGGTGCCGCCGACGGCGTGGTAGGTGGCAAGGAGCGTGCGGACACGCTCGAGCAGGTGCTCGGCGGGCGGGTAGGCATAGGCGGCCGCACCGGTCGGGCAGACGGCATGGCAGCCGCCGCAGCCGGCGCAGATGCCGGCGTCGATGGCGACATGGTCGCCATTGGGGGTGATGGCGCCGGTCGGGCAGACGTCGAGGCAGCGGCTGCAGCCGACTGTGCGGTTGCGGCTGTGCGCGCAGAGCTCCGGCCGGTAGGCGACGTGGCGGGGCTTGTCGAAGGTGCCGACGAGGTCGGTGGCGGCGAAGAGCGCCTTCTGCACGGCGACGGCGTTGGCGGGGTCGGCATGGAGATAGCCGGGGCGCGTCCCGGGCGAGGGGAAGAGCGGCTGGCCGCCAGTGAGGTCGAGGATGATGTCGCAGTTGGAGACCGCCTCGTTGCGCGCCGGGCCGAAGTGGAGCCGGCGGCGGGACGAGGCGTCGGGCAGCGCGTAGTCGTCGACGACGAGCTCGAAGGCACCGAGATGGCCCTTGGCACCGCTTATGGTGCCCTGGAGGACGGGGAAGGTGGTCTGGGCGGGGGGCGTGACATCGCCCGGGCGGGTCAGGAGCACGGTGACGTCGAGGCGGTCGCCGAGCTGGGCGGCGGCTTCGATCGCCACCTCGTCCCGGCCGTAGACCAGGGTGACGCCGCCGGATTCGAGCGTCACCACGTGGGTCTCGGGCACCGGCAGGGCGGCTTCGGCGAGCAGCGCCGCGATCTTGGGCGTGGCCTCGGCCGCCTCGCTGGACCAGGCGGCGCGGGCGCGGATGTCGACGGTGACGAGACTCTCGGCCGCCTCGTGCCCGGCGGCTTCGGTCAGGACCTCCTCGAAGATCGCGCGTTCCTGGGCGCAGGCGACGATGCCGGGCACCTCGACGGCGAGGCGGTCATGCTGGCGGCGGCAGAGGCTCGTGGCGATGACGGGCGTGCCGGTGCCGATGCCCGTATCGGTGCCGAGGGCGCGGGCCAGCGCCTCCGGGTCGAGGGGCATGGTGGCCTCGCAATCGCAGAGCATGACCCGCTTATCGCCCACCCGCACCGGCAACTCCCGTTTCGATCCAGAGCCGAACGCATTACATGAACGCTATGCGCATGGCCGACAATCCTCGAACGCTGCCGGACCTGCCGCCGCCCTTCCGGGTGCGGTGGCTGGCGGGCGACGTCATGGCGGCGGCGCGGCACGCGGCGGAGCGGGGCGAGGAGCCCGGCCTGCTGCTCGTCGGCGATGACGACGCGACCTGCGATCTCGCCCTGGTGCTCGTCCCCGACCGGCCGGAAGCGGCATGCCGGGCGGTCCTGCAGCTTGCGATGCTGGCCGTGGCGGATGCGCTGGCAGCGCTCGGGCCGCCCATGAAGGAGGTGGTCTTCGCCGCGCCCGACGGGCTCAGGGTCGATGGGGCCGCGGTCGGGCGGGTGCGGCTGGCCATGGCGGCGGTGGCGTCGGCGGATGAGGTGCCGGAATGGTGCGTCGTCGGCCCGAAGGTGCGCATGGTGCTGCCGGCGGCGGCCGGCGAGCCGGGTGCCATGCCGGAAGTCACGGCACTCCACGAGGAGGGCTTCGGCGAGGTCGGCGTCGCGGAATTGGCCGAGAGCTTCGCCCGGCATTTCCTTTACTGGATGCATCGCTGGACGGAGGAGGGGAACGACGCGGTGCTGCGGCACTGGCGGGGAAGGCTGGACCCCCTGACGACGGGGTCTGTCCGATGACCCTGAAGCTGCCCCGGACCATCCGGCTCGACGCCTCGGACGAGGCGGTCTTCGAGCGCGCGGCCGAGCCCGGCGAGTGGGCGGTGGCGGGCGGCTTCGCCTTTCTGGACACGGACCCGACCGGGCTCGCCGGCAAGAGGCGGCAGGCCTTCGTCTCGGGCTTTCTCGGGACGGAGACGTGCGGCTGGTCGACCTTCGTCGTGGTGGCGACGGCCGACGCGGCAGCCGAGGCGGCGATGGTCGAGCGGCTGGCGGCGCTTTTCGTCGCGGCGCACGGTGCCCCCGATCTCGAGGCGGCCCGGCCGGTGGCGCGCCAGGAGGTGGAGCTCATGGCCGGGCTCTGCCGCGACCATGCGCCGGGCACGCTGCTAGCCATCACCCGCAGCGTCGATGCCGAGGACGGCATTCGCGAGAGCTTCCGGGCGGTCGACCGCCGGGCCGGGGTGCACGGCCGGGTCTGGGATGTCGTGCCGGACGAGGACCAGC
The DNA here is from genome assembly GCA_030431615.1 of Alphaproteobacteria bacterium. Classification (GTDB taxonomy): domain Bacteria; phylum Pseudomonadota; class Alphaproteobacteria; order Geminicoccales; family Geminicoccaceae; genus SLRI01. The sequence goes on along the minus strand of JAUIID010000115.1, from coordinate 5,758 downwards.
CATGAGCGGGGCGATCTGGGCCAGTGCCGGGCGCGAGCTGCTCGATCCGGCCGCGGGGGGCGGGCTCGCCGTCACGGCGAGCTTCCTCAAGGCCTATCTGGCCCGGCCGGAGCTGGCGCCGGTGGCGGAGTCCTGCACAGGCGAGCGGGATTTGCACGGACGGCTCCTCGCCGACCCGTTCGCGGCTGTGGCGGATGCGGCGCTGGCGGATCTTGCCGACCCGGATGTCGCGCAGAACTGGCGGGTCTGGCTGGGATTTCGCGATTTCCTGGTCCGGCGGCCGAGCCTCGAGGCGGCCTATCTGGCCCTGGTCAAGGGCGAGGGGCCGGCGGTGCCCGCGCTTTTCGTCGACCAGCTCGTCCATGTCATCCTGCGGCATCTGCTGGACGGCGAGGGCGATGCCTACCAGTGGCGGGCGGCCGAGTGCTTGTTCCGGCCGCAGAAGGTGAGCATCACCGAGGGGGGCATCCTGCTCGCCGACGAGGAAACCGTGGAGCAGGCGGCGGCGACGAGCGGATTCGGCGGGCTCGGGCAGTTGCTGAAGCAGGTCGGCACGGTGCCGCGGAGCGTCGAGCTGGACGTGCTGGGCGAGGCCAACGCGTCGGGCTATGCGGGGCGGAGCGAGCGTTTCGACATGGTGCTTGACGTCGCCTTCACCCGGCCGGGCTCGGATGCGCTGGCCCGGGTGCTGGAGCGCTGGGTGGCGCATTTCCTGAAGCTCGCCATCCGGCTGCAGCCGGTGCAGACGATCCGGGACGAAAGCTGGGCCTGGCATGTCGGGCTCGACGTCGAGGCGACGGGCATCATGAACGCCATGTGGGAGGGGGCGGAGGTGCCGCAGGCCGAACTTGCCCGCATCCTCGGGCTCTTCCGGCTGGAAATCCGGGACCCCTCGGCCGTGCTGGAGCGGGTGGCCGGCCGGCCGGTCTATGTCGCCATGGCGATGGACAGGGAGAAGCGGCTCAGGCTGAAGCCGCAGAACCTGCTGCTGGGCCTGCCACTGCGACAAGACATGGCGAGCTGAGGGCATGGCCACTGATCAGATGAGCGTTGCGGTGATCGTCGAGCGGCGGCCGGCCAGCTCCCGCTGGGCGAGCCATGTCTGGCGGGCGGTCGAGGTGCTGCCGGGCGCACCGGCGACGCCGGCCTGGACGGTGCTGACCGAGGGTGAGGGGCGCACGCGCTATTTCGCCGGGGTGGCCGAGCTGGTCGTGCATTCGGGCGAGACGGAGCCGCTGGCGCACAATCTGGGAGCCGCAGCACCGGCTGTCTGGGTGGTGCTGCGCCGCGCCGCGACGCCGCCGGGCTGGCGGCTGCTGCTGGCGACGGTCGATGCCGGCGAGGCGCATGCCCATGCGGATACCGGCGATGACCTCGTCGAGATGGTGGCGATGCCGGATGCCGTGCGTGCCTGGCTCGAGCCCTTCGTCGCCCGCCATCATGTCGAGCGGCAGCGCTACAAGCGGCGGCGCGACCGAGCCGATCCGGAGGCGCTGGCGGCCGGGCGGCGCGGGAGGGGGGACGATGGCTGAGGAGGAGCGGCCGTTCCTCGCCCGCTGGTCCGAGCGCAAGCGGCAGGCCCGGATGCGGGCGGCGCCGGCCGAGGACGTGCCGGTACCGGTCGAGCCCGGGACGGGGGAGCCTGAGCCGGCGTTCGACCCGGCGAGCCTGCCGCCGGTCGAGAGCCTGGGGCCGGGCAGCGACATCGCGGCGTTCCTCAAGAAGGGCGTGCCAGCGGCGCTGCGCCGGGCGGCGCTCCGGCGGATCTGGACGGCCGATCCGAAGATCAAGGGCTTTCGCGAGGTCGCCGATTACGACTGGGACTTCAACGCGCCCGGCTACGGGGCCCTGCTGCCGACCGACGATGCGAAACAGGCGGCCGAGCAGCTCTTCGCCAGGATGCGGCAGCCGGCGCCGGAGGCGGCTGCAGAGGAGCCCGTGGCGGAGCCGGTCGCACCGCTGCCGGAGCCTGCTCCGCCCGAGGAAGGCGAGCAGCTGGCCGCCTTGCCGGCGGCAACGGAGGTGCACCTGCCCGAGCCGGGGCCGGAACCGGTGGGGCGGCGGCGCCATGGCGGGGCCACGCCGCGCTGAGCCTGCACGTTTCGCGCTTGTCACTGCGAAAAGCCGGCCTAGAATTTGGAAGTAGAATAGTTTCAGGCTGTTCTGCCGGAAAGTGACCGGCGGGGCGGCTGGTCGGGAGGTCGATGAGCGGGCCGGACAGCACGGCGAACGGGGCGGCAGGCGATGTCGAGCTGGCGCGTTCGCGGCTCTGGCAGCTGCTCGGCCTTTGCCTGCGTGCGGCGCCGGACGATGCGACGCTTCGGCTGATAGCCGGGCTCCAGGGCGACGGCTCGCCTTTGGGTGCTACGCTCGCCGAGCTTGCGGGCCTTGCCCGTTCGGCCGATCCGGTGCGGCTCGCGCGCGAGCATCACGATCTCTTCATCGGCCTCGCCCGCGGCGAGCTCGTTCCCTACGCCTCCTACTACCGGACGGGCTTCCTGCACGAGAAGCCGCTGGCCGCCCTGCGCGGCGACATGGCGGAGCTCGGCATCGCCCGGGCACCGGGCCTGGCCGAGCCCGAGGACCACATCGCGTCCCTGGCGGAGAGCATGGCCGGGCTGATCGCCGGCGACTTCGCCGTCGACGCGGCAGCGCAGCAGCGTTTCTTCGAGCGCCACATCGCCCCCTGGGCGGGGCGCTTCTTCGCCGACCTCGAGGGTGCCAAGGCCGCCCGGTTCTACCGGCCGGTCGGCGCCCTTGGCCGGCAGCTGATCGAGATCGAGACCAGAGCCTACGCGCTGGCGGCCTGATGCCGGACCGGCGCCTTCGAGGGAGACGAGCCATGGCGAAGAGCCCTGCCACTACCGAAGCCCCCGCCTCGCCGGGGCGGCGCGGCTTCTTCAAGGCGGCGGCCGGCGGGGCCGCGGGTGCGGCGCTGGCCGTGCCGGCCATGCTCGGCGGCGAGGCGCAGGCGGCGGAAACGGCCGAGGAGCAGCGCAAGACGCGCTACCAGGAAACCGATCACGTCAAGACCTACTACGAGACCAACCGGTACTGACGCCGATACTGACGGGGGGAGACCAGGGCCATGTTGCAGAAGCGCCGTGCCGGGATGTCGTCGAGGTCGGGTCTGGCCGGGGCCCTTGCCGCCGCCGGGTCGGCGACGGTCGATCGCCGTGCCTTCCTCGTGAAGTCGGGTGTCGCCGCGGGCGGGCTCGCGGCGCTGGGGGCGGTGCCGCTCGCCACGGTCCGCAAGGCCGAGGCCGGGCCGATGGAGCCCGGCGTGCCGATCGAGATCAAGAAGAACATCTGCACCCACTGCTCGGTCGGCTGCACGGTCACCGCCGAGGTGCAGAACGGAGTCTGGGTCGGGCAGGAGCCGAGCTGGGCGAGCCCGATCAATCGCGGCACGCATTGCGCCAAGGGGGCGTCGGTGCGCGAGATCGCGCATGGTGATCGCCGGCTGAAATACCCGATGAAGCTCGCCGGCGGCGAATGGCAGCGGCTGAGCTGGGAGCAGGCGATCGAGGAGATCGGCGCGAAGCTGGAGGAGCTGCGCGAGGAATCCGGGCCTGACAGCGTCTTCTGGCTGGGCTCGGCCAAGTTCTCGAACGAGGGCTCCTATCTCTTCCGCAAGCTCGCCGCGATGTGGGGCACCAACTCGGTCGACCACCAGGCGCGGATCTGTCACTCGACCACGGTCGCGGGTGTCGCCAACACCTGGGGCTACGGGGCGATGACCAATTCCTACAACGACATCGCCAATTCCAAGGCGATCATGATCATCGGCGGCAACCCGGCCGAGGCGCATCCCGTGTCGCTGCAGCACGTGCTGCGCGGCAAGGAGCTGAACAAGGCGCCGATGATCGTCTGCGACCCGCGCTTCACGCGGACGGCGGCGCATGCCACGCATTACGTGCGGCTGCGCTCGGGCACCGACATTCCGCTGGTCTGGGGGATGCTCTGGCACATCTTCGAGAACGGCTGGGAGGACCAGGAGTATATCGCCCAGCGGGTCTACGGCATGGACGAGATCCGCGCCGAGGTGGCGAAGTGGCATCCGGCCGAGGTCGAGCGCGTGACCGGCGTGCCGGGCGCCCAGGTCGCGGAGATCGCCGAGATCATGGCGACGCAGAAGCCGTCGACGCTGATCTGGTGCATGGGCGTGACGCAGCACACGGTCGGCACGGCCAATGTGCGGGCGCTTTCGATCCTGCAGCTCGCACTCGGCAATATCGGCATCGAGGGCGGCGGCGCCAACATCTTCCGCGGCCACTGCAACGTCCAGGGTGCCACCGATCTCGGTCTCGATGTCACCTCGCTGCCGGCCTATTACGGGCTCTCGGAGCGCGCCTGGCGGCACTGGTCCCGGGTCTGGGACGTCGACTACGAATGGGTCCGCGAGCGTTTCGGCAAGCCCGACATGGCGATGGAGGACCGGCAGGCGCTCATGGAGGCCAAGGGCATTCCGACCACGCGCTGGTTCGACGCGGTGGTGGCGGATCCCGAGGACGTCGACCAGCCGGACCGGCTGAGAGGCATGGTTGTCTTCGGCCATGGCGGCAACACGGTGCCACGCATGCCGGAGATGCGCGCCGGGCTCGAGGCGCTCGACCTCCTGGTCGTGGCGGACCCGCACCCCACCACCTTCGCCGTCGTCTCCGAGCGCAAGGACGGGACCTATCTCCTGCCGATCTGCACGCAGTTCGAGTGCGATGGCTCGCGCACCGCGTCGAACCGCTCGCTCCAGTGGGGCAACCAGATCGTCGATCCGCTGTTCGAATCGAAGAACGACTACGAGGCCATGTACCTGCTCTCGAAGCGGCTCGGCATCGAGGAGCAGATGTTCAAGCACATCGAGGTGAACGGCACCGAGCCGCTGGCCGAGGACATCCTCCGCGAGATCAACCGGGGCACCTGGTCGATCGGCTATACCGGCCAGTCGCCGGAGCGGCTCAAGCAGCACATGGAGCAGCAGGGCGACTTCGACATGGTGAGCCTGCGTGGCAAGCCCGGCACCTCGGTCGAGGGCGAGTTTTATGGCCTGCCCTGGCCCTGCTTCGGCACGCCGGAGCTCAAGCACCCCGGCACCCACGTGCTCTACAACACGAACGAGCACGTCATGGAGGGCGGTGGCACGTTCCGCGCCCGGTTCGGCGTCGAGCGCGACGGCGAGACGCTGCTCGCCGAGGGGAGCTGGTCGAAGGGCTCGGAGATCGAGGACGGCTACCCCGAGTTCACCTACGGCATCCTCAAGACGCTCGGCTGGGACGGCGACCTGACGCCGGAAGAGCTGGAGGTCATCCAGGCGATCGGCGGCGACGACCCGGACAGCGTTTCCTGGGCGATCGACCTCTCGGGCGGCATCCAGCGGGTCTCGATGGCGCATGGCTGCGTGCCCTACGGCAACGCCAAGGCCCGGGCGGTTGCCTGGAACCTGCCGGACCCGGTGCCGGTGCATCGCGAGCCGATCTTCAGCCCCAGGCCCGAGCTGGTCGCCGAGTACCCGACGACCGAGGACAAGCGCGACTTCCGCGTCATGAACATCGGCCACACGATTCAGGCCAAGGCGGTGGCGGACAGGACGGTCGAGTCCTTCCCGCTCATCCTGACCTCCGGCCGGCTGGTCGAATACGAGGGCGGCGGCGAGGAGACCCGGTCGAACAAGTGGTTGGCCGAGCTGCAGCAGGAGATGTTCATCGAGGTCAACCCGGCGGACGCCGAGAGGCTCGGCGTCAGGGATGGCGGCATGGTCTGG
>JAUIID010000114.1 GCA_030431615.1 Alphaproteobacteria bacterium | reverse complement strand
AAGGGGCGATGACCGAGTTCGGCGAGCGCAACTACCAGGCCCGGGTCAGCGCCGTCGAGGCGCTGCGCGCCGAGGGCATGGAGGTCTACCTGCCGTCGGCCGAGGAACGCGCCACCTTCCGCGACGCGACGATCGAGCCGATCCGCGCCTATCTCACGGAGGAGCTTGGCGGCGAGTTCGTCGATGGGCTCTATGCCGAGGTCGAAGCGCTTCGGGCCGAGCGCCTTGCCCGAGTCGAATGAGCCAAAGACGCCCGGGGTCACCCCCCGGGCGTCGCCCGCACCTCAGGCCGGCCCCGCCCTTCGCGCCTTTCGCTGGCTGGTCGACGCCATCCTGGTGACGGTGCTCGCGATCATCTCGGTCGTGCTGATCTGCCAGGTGGTGATGCGCTACGTCTTCCATGCGGCCCTGCCCTGGCCGGAGGAGCTGGCCCAGTTCCTCCTCGTCTTCCTGACGCTCCTCGGCGGCTATCGCGCCCTCGAGATGGACATGCACATCCGCCTGCAGGTGCTGGACAATTTCCGCTGGCCGCGGCTGGTCATGGCGCTCCGCCTCGCCGGCTACGCCGCCAGCGCCGCCTTCATGCTCTATGTCGCCTATGGCGGGTGGAACCTCATGCTGCGCAGCCTGCACATGCCGTCCACCGCCCTGCGCCTGCCCATGGGCGTCGTCTATGCGGCCCTGCCGATCACCTTCGGCATGATGACGATCCTCCTGGTCGTCATCATCCTCCGGCTCGTCCGTGGCCGGGATGTCGTGCTGGACCGCCCGGAATGACCGGTGTCCTGCTGCTCTTCCTCCTGGCCTTCCTGCTCGTCGTCGGCACGCCCATCGCGTTCGGCGTCGGCATCGTCGCCGTCGCCGGCGTCGTGCTCTCCGGCGTCGGCAACCCGGCCGTCGTGGCGCAGCGCGCCTTCGCCGGCATCAACAGCTATCCCCTGCTCGCCCTGCCGCTCTTCGTCCTCGCCGGCAATCTCCTCGTCTCCGGCGGCATCATCCATCGCCTCGTCAGCTTCGCCGATCTCATCGTCGGCCGGCTCCGGGGTGGCCTCGCGCAGGTCAATGTCGTCTCCAACCTGATGATGGCCGGCATCTCCGGCTCGGCCACCGCCGACACGGCGGCCATCGGCTCGGTGATGGTGCCGATGATGAAGGCGAAGGGCTATTCGACCGCCTTTGCGGCCGCGCTTACCACCTCGGCCGCGATCGTCGCCCCGATCATCCCGCCGAGCCTCGTCATGGTGATCTACGCCATCCCGACCCGGCTCTCGATCGGTGCCATGTTCATGGCCGGCATTCTCCCTGGTCTGCTCGTCACCGTTCTCTTCATGGCCTACGTCGCCTTCGCCACCCGTCATCGCGCCCCGGATGCCCCCGAGCCGCCGAAGGAAGGCATCCGGCGGACGCTGCTCGCCGGCCTGCCCGTGCTGGGTGCGCCGGTGATCATCGTCGGCGGCGTGCGCGGCGGTGTCTTCACGGCGACCGAGGCCGCGGCGGTGCTGGTCGGCTACGTCCTCCTCCTGACGCTCGTCGTCTACCGCTCGCTCACCCCTGCACGGCTGGTCACCACGCTGCGCGAGAGCGCGCTCACCACGGCGGTCGTGATGTTCGTCGTCGCCACCTCGACCATCTTCGCCTGGTATCTCGCCATCGAGAACGTGCCGGGGCTGGTGCGCGATCTCTTCGTCTCGCTCACCGACAACGCCCATGTCTTCCTGCTGCTGGTGAACATCTTCCTGCTGCTCGTCGGCTGCTTCGTCGACACGGTGCCGGCCATCCTCATCTTCGTGCCGATCCTCCAGCCGGCAGCGACCGGCTTCGGCATCGACCCGATCCACTTCTCCATCATCGTCATCCTCAACCTGATGGTAGGCCTGAACACGCCGCCCATCGGCACCAACCTCTTCGTCATCGCCTCGGTGGCGAAGCTCAGGATCGGTCAGGTCTCGCGGGCGTTGATCCCGTTCTTCCTGATCAAGCTCGTGGCGCTTGGCATCGTCACCTACTGGCCGGCGCTCTCTTTGGCCCTGCCGCGCTCCATGGGGCTCATCCGTTGACGCCGGCCCAGCGGCCCTGACCATGCCGCCCCGCCCCCGGGCACCCACCCTGCACACGGTGGCGCGCGCCGCCGGCGTCTCCACGGCCATCGTCTCGCGCGTCGTCAACGGCCACCATCACGGCATGTCGGCAGCCACCCGTGCCCGGGTCGAGGCGGCGATCGACAGGCTCGGCTATCTCCCCAACCGCGCCGCGCGCTCGCTGCGCACCAGCCGGCACTACCGGATCGCTTTCATCGCCGTCGACAGCTCGCCCGAGTTCCTCGCCGACCCGTTCACGACCTATGTGGTGGCCGGCCTCTCCAATGCGCTTTCGGAGCAGAACTACGGCCTCCTCGTCCAGCGGCTGAACCGAAGAGCGCCTCTCGAGACGCTCCTGATGCGCGCCCAGGATGCCGATGCGGTGACACTCTTCATGTCAGGCCCGCAGGCCGAACGGCTGGCATTGATTGCCCGGTTCCGCGAGCTCGGCCTGCCGCTCCTCGTCTTCCAGGAAACGCTGGCGCCGGTCCCGGACGATGTCTGCGTCGTGCGCCAGGACGACCGGGCGGGCGGCCGCTGGCTCGGCGAGCGCATCCGCGGTCAGGGCCTCTCGGATGTCCTCGCCGTCGTGCCCGAGCTCGCCTGGCCCGCCATCGAGGCGAGGCTTGCCGGCCTGCGCGACGGGCTCGCCGAGCCGGCCGGGCCGACGGTCCTGCAGGTGGCCGAGACCGACATGCAGGCGGTCTCGACGGCGCTCGACCGGCAGCTCGAGGCGCATGTGCCGGAAGCGATCTTCGCGAGCAACGACCAGCTCGCCGCGCAGGCGATCGGTGCCCTCGTGCGGATCGGCCGCGAGGTGCCGGCGGACGTACGGGTCAGCGGGTTCAACTGCCTGCCGATGACCGGCACGGTCCACCCGACCCTGACTACCGTCCGCTCGCCGGCCTTCGAGCTCGGCACGCGCGCCGCGGATCTGCTGGTGCGACGCCTTGCCGAGGGCCGGTTCGCGACGCAGGAGCTCGTCCTGCCGGTCGAGCCGCAGGCGGGGCTGTCGCTGTGAGCCGCGCCGCGGCGGCAGTTAGCGCTTTCGATCCGCCGGTGCGAAAGCTATCGAGGAAGGGATGGGCATGGGGGAAACGATGAAGCCGGGGAGCACCTCGACAGCGAACGAGATCACGTCGGAAGCGCTGGGCCGCCTGCTGCCGGGTGGCAGTGCGAGCGCCGCCCGCCGACTCTCCCGCCCCGTCGTGTTCAACCGCGTCGCCGGCGCGGAGCTCGTGGCCGAGGACGGCCAAAGCTATGTCGACCTCAATTGCGGCTACGGCGCCATCCTGCTCGGCCGCAACGATCCCCGGCACGTGGCGCGCACGGCCGAGCTGGCGGACGGCATGGACCTTGTCGGCCTCGGCACCACCCGGCTCGAGCTCGACCTCGCCGAGCGGCTGATCTCGCTCATCCCGTCGGCCGAGCTCGTCGCCTACTGCACCTCCGGCACCGAGGCCACGCTGCATGCCGTGCGGCTCGCCCGGGCCGCCACCGGGCGGCGGCGGATCATCAAGTTCCAGGGCACCTATCACGGCTGGCACGACTACGTCGCGATGAACTGGGTGAGCCCCGAAGCGAAGCTCGGCCGCGCCGATCCGTTCACCGCTGGCGCCCTGCCCGAGGCCATGGCGGCGACCACCATCCTGCCGTTCAACGACCTCGCCGCCATCGAGCAGGCACTGGGCCCCGCCGACCACGACGTCGCCGCCGTCCTGGTCGAGCCCCTGATGCACAATATCGGCTGCATCCCCTTCGAGCCCGGCTATGCGGAAGGCCTGAAGGCGCTCTGCGAGCGGCGGGGCGTGCTCCTGATCTTCGACGAGATCATCACCGGTTTTCGCCACGCGCTCGGCGGCTACCAGTCGCTCATCGGCGTCACGCCCGATCTCGCCACCTTCGGCAAGGCGATCGGCAACGGCCATCCGCTCTCCGCCATCGTCGGCCGTCGCGACCTCCTCGAACGCTTCGCCGCTCCCCCGCCCCATGGCGTGGCGCTCGGCGGCACGTTCAACGCCCACCCCCGCTCGGTGGCGGCCGCCCTTGCGACGATCGAACGGCTGGGTGAGGCCGATGCCTATCCCGCCCTCTACGCCAAGGGCGAGGCGCTGGCGGCGGCACTGGAGCGGGCGGTCGAGGCCTCCGGCATCACCGCCGTCGTCACCCGCTTCGGCTCGGTCGTGGCCCTCCACTTCCAGAAGGAGGCACCCCGCCGCTACGAGGACCTGGTGCACGGCGACCTCGCCCTCGATGCCGCCTTTCGCCGGGGCCTGCTCGACCACGGTATCGCCACGGCGGCCCAGCCGCTCCGGCGTTTCTGCGTGACCCTGACGCACGAGGATCGGCACTTCGCCCGCATCGAGGAGGCTGCCCACGCCGTCCTTGCGGACCTCGCCCGCCAGGGTGCCGGAGCGGCCCCTTCATGAGTGGCCCGGCGGCCCGGCTCCTCTCGCTCGACGGACGGGTCGCCCTCGTCACCGGCGCCTCGCGCGGCATTGGCCAGGCAATTGCCGAGGCACTCGCCTCAGCCGGGGCGCATGTCGTCCTGAATGCCCGCGATGCCGACCGGCTCGACGCCGCCGTTGCCGCCATCCAGACCTCGGGTGACAGCGCCGAGGCGGCCGCCTTCGATGTGCGCGACGCCGGTGCGGTGACGGACGCGGTCGCCGGGATCGGCGATCGCCACGGCCGGCTCGACATCCTCGTGAGCAATGTCGGCGGCGGCGTGCGCAAGCCGCTCGCCGAGCAGACCGATGCCGACTTCTCCGCCGCCATCGACGCCAATCTCGTCGCCTGCTTCCGCCTCGCCCGCGAGGCGTCGCGGGTGATGGCCCGCCAGGGCTTCGGCCGCATTCTCGCTACCTCGTCGATCAATTCCTTCGTCGCCCGGCCGACCATGGCGGGCTACGCGGCGGCCAAGGCCGGCCTCAACGGGCTCGTGCGCGCCCTCGCCGTCGAGCTGGCGCCGGCCGGCATCTGCGTCAACGCGCTGGCGCCGGGCTACTTTCCGACCGAGGCGAACCGAACCTTGCGCGCGACCAACCCCGATCTCGTGGCCCAGGTCGAGGCCCGCACCCCGATGCGCCGCTGGGGCGCCGTCGAAGAGCTTGGTGCGGCCGCCATCTTCCTCTGCTCGCCTGGGGCCTCGTATTGCACCGGCCAGGTCCTCGCCGTCGATGGCGCACTCCTGGCATCACTCTAGCGGAAGACGTCCATGCGCATCGCCCTTCTGAACATCGGCCAGGAATCCAACGACTTCAATCCGCTGCCGACGACGCTCCAGGACTACCGCTCCTTCGGTCTCTACGAGGGCCCGGAGATGATGGAGAAGCTGCGCGGCCTCGGCGAGGTCGGCGGCTATATCGAGGCGGTCGAGGAGTCCGGCCTCGACGTCGAGACCATCCCGATCATCCGCGGCTGGGCCTCCGCCGCCGGCCGGCTCGATGACGAAACCCGCATCTTCTTCGAGGAGAAGATCAAAAGCGGGCTCGCTGCCGCCGGCCGGATCGACGGCCTCGCCATCCAGCTGCACGGCGCCTGCGCCGCCGACGGCATGGACGACGTCGAGGGGGCGCAGCTCGCCCTCTGCCGCCAGATCCTCGGGCCCGACATGCCGATCGTCCTCTCGCTCGACCACCACGCCAACGTTACGCGGCAGATGATCGAGAACGTCGACGCCGTGGTCGGCCACCGCACCCAGCCGCACCAGCCTTTCGAGACCGGCAAGCTCGCGGCCGGGATCCTTCTGCGGATGCTGCAGGGCGAGGTCCGACCGACCGTCGCCATGCGCAAGCTCCGCCTCCTGTCGCACCAGGAGCAGTTCCTGACCTCGAAGCCGCCGATGAAGACCTGGTTCGATCGCGCCCGCGAGATGGAGCAGGACCCGCGCGTGCTGCAGGCCTCGCCCTTCCCCATGCAGCCCTGGCTCGACGTGGCCGAGGGCGGCTGGGCGGTCGTGGTGACCACTGATGGCGACGCGGAGCTGGCCGGACGTCTCGCCGACGAGCTCGCCGATCTCGCCTGGTCGATGCGCGCCGAGTTCCAGAAGAAGGACGCGGTCGGCGTCGACGAGGCCGTGCGCCAGGCCGACGCCACTGACGGGCTCACCATCCTGAGCGACACGGGCGACACCGTCTTCGGCGGGGCCGCCGGCGACAGCAACCTGATCCTCGAATCGATCCTCCACCAGGGCATCAAGGGGCGTGCCCTGATCCCGATGATCGCGCCGGAGGCCGTGGCGAAGCTGGCGCAGGCGGGCGTCGGCGCCGAGGTCACGCTGCCGCTTGGCGGCCATGCGACCGGCTTCTTCGAGCCCTTGACGGTCACCGGCACGGTGCGCGCCGTGGGCGGCGGGGTCATTCCGGTGGCAAAGCACAACCAGCTAGAGGTCGACCTCGGCCAGGCCGTCATCTTCGAGGTTGGCCCGGTCACCATGCTGCTCACCGAGCTTCGCGCGGTCGCGGGCAATCTCCCCGAGCCCTACCGCGCCCTCGGCGTCGAGCCCGAGGACTACCAGATGGTGGTGCTCAAGACCGCGTCGAACTTCCAGTACTTCCAGCCCATCGCCTCCGGCGTGATCCGGGTCGACACCAGGGGCCCGGGCCAGTCCGACATCATGACCCTGCCCTGGAAGCGCCAGCCGCGGCCGGTCTACCCGCTCGACGAGATCGATTCCTGGCGCGGCTGACGGGCCTTGCCGTCCTGCCGTCGCTTGTGCGTCCTTCACACTTCACGCAGACTGCCCGCAACAGGCCCTGCCGAGGCAGCGCCGAACAGAACAGAGAGGTGAGCGCCAGATGAGCATTCAACGTCGCAGGCTGCTGTCGGCAACCGTCGCCCTTTCCCTTGGCACCTTCGTGGCTTCGGGGATCAATGCCACCGCCGAGGCGCAGGATGGCGGCGGCACGCTTCGCGTCGCGATCCTCCAGGACGTCAGCAATTTCGACCCGCAGTCGTTCCTCTCGCTCAATTTCCCCCTGATCAAGAACCTCTACGACAGCCTGCTCGAATACGGGCCGGACGGCGAGCCCTTGCCGAGCCTCGCCAGCGCCTGGACGATCGCCGACGACAACATGTCGGTGTCGCTGACGCTGCGCGACGACGTCACCTTCCACAGCGGTGCGCCGATGGACGCCGAGGCGGTCGCGGCGACGCTGGCCAAGGCGGCCGACCCGGAGACCGGCCAGAACGTCTACGCCACCATGGCGCCAGTCGCCGACTGGACGGTCGACGGCCCGCATGCGCTGACCCTGAACTTCAAGGGGCCGATTCCCGACCGGCAGATCACCGACCTCCTGCAGTTCATCTCGGTGATCGACCCCGCCGGCATCGACACGGTCGCGACCGTGCCCGCCGGCACCGGCGCCTTCACGCTCGTCGAGCGGGTGCTCGGCCAGAGCGTGCAGATGGCCGCCAACCCGAACTACTGGCGGGACGGCGAGCCCAGGGTGGACGAGCTGCTCATCACCGTCTTCGGCGACAACGACGCGGCCTCCGCGGCCCTCGAATCGGACGCCGTCGACATGATCTACGGCGGTGGCGGGCGCGCCGCCGTGCGCCTGCGCGACAGCGGCTACCAGCTGATCCAGGGCCCCGGCCCGCTCGTGCAGATCTTCCGCATCAACACCACGCGCGGCCCGTTCCAGAACGAGCAGTTCCGCCAGGCCTTCAACTACCTGCTCGACCGCGAGGCCATCCTGCGCGTCGGCTATGCCGGCCTCGGCGTGGTCACGGCCCTGCCCTGGGCGCCGGCGAGCCCGGCGGCGGACCCGTCCTACAACGAGACCTATGCCTTCGATCTCGACAAGGCGAAGGAGCTGCTCGACGCTTCCGGCCTCTCGCCCGATGAGATGAGCGACTGGCAGCTGCTCGTGAACGGCGCCGACCAGGATGCGGTGACCATCAGCCAGCTCGTCCAGGGCACGCTCGCAGAGCTCGGCATCAATGTCGAGCTGGACCTCAGGCAGGGTGCGGAGTTCACCGACGCCATGCTCGGCGGCGACTACACCGCGATCTTCGCCGGCATCGGCAATATCCAGAAGTTCCCGAGCCGGATCGCCACCAACTCCATCTACCGTACGGTCAACAACCCGATCCTCGGCGAGCCGCATCCGCACCAGGACTACGTGGCGGCAATCGAGCGGGTGAACACGACCCTAGGCTCCGACGAGGAGGTCCAGGCAGCCTACGACAATCTGAACGAGGTGCTGGTCGAGGCATCCTTCGGCATCCCGACCAACACCTTCGATGTCGGGCTCATGGTCGCCGCCCCGGATGTCAGCGGCTTCACCCCGGACATCGACAACATGCTCGTGGCGCGCACGATCACCGTGGCGCGGTGACGCGAGGGCTCGAACGGCCCGGAGGAGGCGGCCCGGCCTTGGCTCGGGATGGCTGAGCCCCTCCTCTCGATCCGCGGCCTCGAGGTCACCTTCAGGGGAGCCGGCCGGCCGGTACCGGCGGTGCGCGGCATCGATCTCGATGTCGCCGCCGACGAGGTGCTCGGCATCGTCGGCGAATCCGGCTCCGGCAAGAGCGTCACCTCGCTGGCGATGACCGGCCTCCTGCCCGGGACCGCCGAAGTGCGGGGCTCGATCAGGATCGGCGGGGTCGAGGTAACCGGTGCGGCCCCGGAAGTGCTGCGCCACATGCGCGGCCGCGACGTCGGCATGATCTTCCAGGACCCGACCACCAGCCTGAACCCCGTCCTGCCGATCGGTCGGCAGGTCACAGAAGGCCAGGTCGCGCACGGCCTCCTGCGCACGGCCGAGGCACCCGGCCGGGCGGTCGAGCTCCTGGCCGAGGTCGACATCCCGGACCCCGCCGGCCGTGCCCTGCAGTTCCCGCACCAGTTCTCGGGCGGCATGCGCCAGCGGGCGGTGATCGCCATGGCGATGGCGGGCCGGCCCCGGCTGATCATCGCCGACGAGCCGACCACCGCCCTCGACGTCACGGTGCAGGCCCAGGTGCTGGCCCTCCTGCGCCGGCGGCAGGCCGCGACCGGTGCGGCGGTGATCCTGATCACCCACGACCTCGGCGTGATCGCCGAAACGGCCGACCGGGTGGCGGTGATGTATGCCGGCAAGATCGTCGAGGCCGCACCGGTCGCCGAGATCTTCGCCCGGCCGCGCCATCCCTACACAGTGGGCCTCCTGAAGAGCCTGCCGCGCCTCGACCAGGAGGCCCGCCGCCTCGTGCCGATCCAGGGGCAGCCGCCGACGCCGGGTGCCATTCCCTCCGGCTGCAGCTTCCATCCGCGCTGCCCGATCGGTGCTGCGCGTGAGCGCTGCCGGAGCGAGGAGCCGGTCCTGCGTGCAGCCGGCCCGTCGGGCGTTGCCGCCTGCCACTTCACTCACGAGGTCGAAGCCCTCCTCGCCGCAACCCCCGAGGCGAACGCGGCTGTCTCGACCCCGCGCGCCGCGCCGGCCGAGCCGCTGCTCGTCGTCGACGGCCTTCGGGTGCATTTCCCGATCCGCCGCGGGCTGCTCCGCCGGCAGACCGGCCTCGTGCGCGCCGTCGACGGGGTCAGCCTCGAGGTCCGGGCCGGCGAGACGCTCGGCCTCGTCGGCGAATCCGGCTGCGGCAAGACGACGACGGGCCGGGCGATCATGGGGCTGATCAAGGCGAGCGGCGGCAGCATCACCTTCGCCGGCCAGGACATCACGCGGCTGGATGCGGCCGGACTCCGCGCCGTGCGCCGGCACGTGCAGTACGTCTTCCAGGACCCCTATGCCTCGTTGAACCCGATCCGCACGGTCGAGGAGATCGTGGCCGAGCCCTTGCACATCCACGGCGTCTACGATGCCATGGGCGGCGCCGGGCGGGTGGCCAGGCTCTTCGATCTCGTCGGCCTCTCGCGCACCATGCTCGGCCGCTACCCGCGCGAGTTCTCGGGCGGGCAGCGGCAGCGGGTCGGCATCGCCCGCGCCCTGGCGCTGGAGCCAAGGCTCCTGATCCTGGACGAGCCGGTGGCCGCCCTCGACGTCTCGATCCAGGCGCAGACGGTCAACCTGCTCATGGACCTGCAGGCCGAGCTCGGCCTCGCCTATCTCTTCATCGCCCACGATCTCTCGGTGGTGCGGCACATCTCGGACCGCGTCGCCGTGATGTATCTCGGGCGGATCGTCGAGGAGGGCACCAGGGACGAGCTCTATGCCCGCCCGGTGCACCCCTATACCCAGTCGCTGCTCTCGGCCGTGCCCGTCCCGGAGCCGGGGGTGTCCGGCCGCCGCATCGTGCTCGAAGGCGACATCCCCAACCCGGCCAGCCCGCCGAGCGGCTGCGCCTTTCACCCGCGCTGCTACCGGGCGACGGCACGCTGCGCCGAGGAGGCACCAGCCTTTGTGCCCTATCCCGGCCTCGCGACCCGGGTCGCCTGCCACCATGCCGGCCCGCTCACCGCCGACGAGTTGCCGGCGGCACCGGCAGCCAACGAGGCCCTGGCATGAGCGCCAGCCAGCGCCCGGCTTTGGTCGCCGCCCGTCGCGTGCTGGCCCGCAAGGGCGCCTTCATGGCCGCTTCGTTCCTCGCCCTGATGGCCATCGTCGCCTTCCTCGCTCCCTGGATCCTGCCCGGCGATCCCCTGACGCAGAACCTCCGGCACGCGCTCGAGCCGCCCTCGGCGGCCTTCTGGTTCGGCGCCGACGAGCTCGGCCGGGACATCCTCACCCGGGTCGTCTACGGGGCGCGGACCTCGCTCGTCACGGCCATGGGGGCGGTCACCATCGCCGGGCTGATCGGGGTGCCGATCGGCCTCGTCGCCGGCTTCTATGGCGGCTGGCGCGACGCGGTGCTGATGCGTCTCGTGGACGTCATCCTGGCGCTGCCCGGCATCCTCTTCGCCATGGCGCTGATCGCCGTGATCGGGCGGAGCCAGCTGGCGGCCCTCGTCGCTGTCGGCATCACCGGCATTCCGAGCTTCGCCCGGATCACCCGGGCCCAGGTGCTCTCGCTCCGCCGCCGCGACTTCGTCATCGCGGTCGATGCGCTGGGCGGCTCGGCGTCGCATCTCATGTTCAAGACCATCCTGCCCAACTCCTGGAGCCCCATCCTGGTCCAGGTCGTGATCCTCGCCGCCGTCGCCATCCTCCTCGAGGCGGCCCTCGCCTTCCTCGGCGTCGGCATCCCGCCGCCGACTCCGAGCTGGGGCGAGATGCTGCGCACCGGCAAGTCCTATCTCTACGAGGCGCCCTACTATGCCGTCCTGCCGGGGCTCGTCCTGACACTGACCATCCTCTCGCTCGACACGCTCGGCCGCACCCTCGCCACCGTCCTCGAGCACCGCCAGGGCAGCACCGGCGAGCCGGAACCCGAGGGGCAGCGGCTGTGAGGCGGGTTCGGTGACCGGCTACATCCTCCGCCGCCTCGCCCAACTCCTGCCGGTGACGCTGCTCGCGTCGCTCGCCATCTGGGCCATGATCTACGCCGTGCCGGGCGGGCCGGTCGGGGCGATGGTCGGCGAGAACGCGACGCCGGAGCAGATCCAGGCGGTGACCGAGCGGCTGGGGCTCGACCGGCCCGTCCTCGTGCAGTACGGCGCCTGGCTCGGCAAGGCGCTGCAGGGCGATCTCGGGCTCTCCCTGCAGAACCGCCAGCCGGTCATGGAGCTGATCCTCGAGCGCGTGCCGGCGACGGTGCAGCTCGGCATCGCCGCCATCCTGATCGGCCTCCTGATCGGCGTGCCGATCGCCATCCTGAGTGCGCTGCATCCGGGCTCGCGGCTCGACCGGGCGCTCAGCGCCTGGAGTGCGCTGGCCTTGGGGATCCCGACCTTCTGGCTCGGCATCCTGCTGATCCTGCTCTTCGCCGTCGAGCTGCGCTGGCTGCCGTCCGCCTCGACCTACGTCTCGATCTTCGAGTCACCCGGCCGGGCCATCATGAGCCTGCTGATGCCGGCCTTCACGCTCGGCGTCTACGTCTCCGGCATCTTCGCCCGCTTCCTGCGCGCGTCGCTCATCGGCGAGCTGCATGCCGACTATGTCCGCACCGCCCGGGCCAAGGGCCTGCCCGAGCGCGATGTGGTCGGCCGCCACGTGCTGCGCAACGCGCTGCTGCCCTTCATCACCATCGTCGGGCTGATGCTCGCGAGCTTCATCGGCGGGGCGCTGGTGACCGAGGCCGTCTTCACCTATCCGGGCCTCGGCCGCCTCCTGATCCAGGCGATCAGCACCCGCGACTACCCGCTGATCCAGGGTGCGATCCTCTTCATCCTGGTCATCTACGTCGTCATCAACCTCCTGGTCGACGTGGCCTATGCCTGGGTCGACCCGCGCATCGAGTACGGCTGAGGGATCAGGCCGCCTTCGGCCGAAGGTCGCCCAAGTCGACGCCGAGCCGCTGCCCGAGCTCGACCAGGCCGCGCCAGGTGCCGGCGGCGAGCGGCAGGCCGTCACGCTCGCGCTCGGCGCGGAGCCCGCGCTCCTTGTCGCCCGGCAGCAGCACCGCCGCATGGCCCGGGGCCGGCCGGGCGCTGCGCACGTATTCGGCGTAGTCCCTGACCTGGGCCTCGAAGGCTTCACGGCCGGCGAACCGCTCGGGGTCGAGATAGATCGACAGCATGCCGTTGGCGAAGGGCTTGACGTCCTCCTCCTTGATCGTCCGGTTGACCCCGCCGCCAGTCAACGCACCGGCCAGGATCTCGATCATGAAGTTGAGCCCGGAGCCCTTGTGGCCGCCGAACACGGCGATCGCCCCGTCGCCGAGCATCGGGTCCGGCGCGGCAGAGTCGACGCTCGGGCCATAGAGGGCCGCGGGATCGGTCGTCGGCAGGCCGGCCGCCGAGACCAGGGCACCCTCCGGCAGCTTCGGGCCGCCGGCAGCCGCCACCATGACCTTGCCCTCGGCAACCACCGAGGTGGCGAAGTCGAGGATGAGCGGCGGCTGATTCGTCCAGGGCACGCCGACGCAGAAGGGCGAGGTCGACATGCGCCGGTCGGGTGTGCCGAACGGGGCGACGATGCTGCGGCCGCGCGCATTGACCAGGTGAATCGAGATCAGGCCCTCCGCCGCTGCCATCTCCGCCCAGTCGCCGATCCGCCCGAGATGGCCGGAATTGCGGAGGGCTATCACCGCGACGCCGGCATCCCGCGCCCGCTCGCAGCCGATGGCGACGGCCTCCTCGCCGAGCGTCTGGCCGAAACCCGCGCTACCCTCGAGCAGCGCGAACGTGCCGCCATCATTGACGAAGGTCACATGCTGGCCCGGCACGACGAGGCCGCTCTCGATCATGCCGACATAGCGCGGGATGCGGGCGACGCCATGGCTGTCGTGGCCGGTGAGGTTCGCCATGATCAGCCGGTCGGCCACGCGCCGGGCCTCCGCCTCGGAACAGCCACCGGCGGCGAGCAGGCGGGCGCCATAGGCGGCGAGCCCGGCAGCCGGCACCAGGACGGGCTGGTTGGAAGTCGGCTGCTCGCTCGGTGTCATGGCTGCGTTTCCCTGATCGCGTGGTGGCGCACCGCACGATCACAGTGGCCTCGGGCCGGGTATAACGGCCCTTCCACCCGTCGACCAGATTCCGCCACGGCCCGACCCCGGAAAAACCCCAGCCTTACGGTTGGCGCGGGACCCGGCATTCTCCGTCGCATCGAACAACCCAAGTCGACGGAGCCACAACGATGCAGACCCTGAAGATCACCGCCGCCGCCCTGACCCTCTCGCTGCTGGCGAGCGCCCTGTCGCCGCACGCCATGGCCCAGCAGGGCGGCGTGCAGATCGGCGGCAACGCCAACAACACGACCCTCCTCAACCAGAACACCAACGCTGCGATCGGCCTCGGTGCCAAGGCGTCGACCCGGGTCGGCAGCATCCAGGACACGACCGTCGGCGGCAATCTGAACCACACGACGCTCGTCAACCAGAACACCAACGCCGCCATCGGCATCTACTCGAAGGCCAACACGCAGATCGGTGCGGTCACCGGCTCCGACGTCGGCGGCAACCTGAACAACACGACGCTCGTCAACCGGAACACCAACGCCGCCATCGGCCTCGGTGCCAAGGCCGGCTCGGCCATCGGCACGGTCACGAACGCCACGGTCGGCGGCAACGTCAACAACACCACGCTGGTCAACCAGAACACCAATGCCGCGATCGGTATCAACACCAGGGCCTGCTCCGAGATCGGCTCCATCGGCAAGTCCGACGTCTGCAGCTGACGCCAGCCTCCCTTTCTCCCCGTGCCTCCCTGACTTTCGCCGGCCGCTCTCCCGAGCGCGCCGGCGGCTTTTTTTTGCTCGGTGGTCAGCCCATGGCGGTGCTGTCGCGCCTGGTGGCGTGGGCGGCCTGGTCGAGGCGGAGCGTCACCAGCGCCGTGCCGATCCAGGCGAGGTTGTAGAGAATGCCGCAGGCAAGCACGAGCGCACCCGGGATCGGGCCGATGGCGGCGCGGTCGAGCAATTCGGCGAAGCTGGTCGCGGGCGTCGGATGGATGATGATCTTGCTGACATAGGCGACGGTCTGGATCAGCAGGATCCAGACATAGTTGCGGCGCAGCCGCCGGCCGAGGGCGCGCATGAAGCCGATGTGATAGCGCGGGTTCAGATAGTCCTGGGCGAGGGTCTGCTGCCAGCCCTCCTCGGTCCGGAGGTCACCGTCCTCGAGCATCGGCGCGTAGAAATGCGTCTCCATCCAGCGGCAGCGCGCCCGCCAGACATTGAAGTAGCGGTAGCGGCGGGCCTCCAGCACGAGGAAGAGGCTGACGAGGATGCCGACCAGGACGAGCGGCAGGGGTGAGGCGTTGGCCGAGGAGAAGGTGATCGAGAGGGCGATGCCGAGCGTCACCACCGACCAGTTGGTGGTGTTGTCGAGCCGGGTGCGCCAGATCGTGCTGCGATAGACCTCGCCCCGGTAGAGATGCGCGATGGCGCCGATCTCCGCCGCACTGAAGCTGCGGGGCACCCCGTCCGGCGGTTCCGCCACGGGTGTCATCCGGCCTGCCTCCCCTCGCCTTTTCCGGCCTCATCCTAGAGCGGTTCGGGGCCGGAAGCCTACCTCGTCGATGCCCGTGGCCGTCAGCGTCGGGGGCAGGTCGGGTCGGGCAGCGCCAGGAGGCGGGCTCAGTCGAGAACCGGCAGGCTCTGCTCGCGGGCGAGCTCGGTCGTGACGATCCGGGCCCGGTCGGGATTCATGGCCGCGAGGATCGCCGCCATCTTCACTTCCTTCATCCGCTTGGCGACCGGCAGCAGGACGGCGAGATCGAGCCGGTCGAAGATCTGGGCGGCGGACTTGGCACGCATGCTCTCGTAGACCTTGACCAGCTGCTGCTGCCGCTCCTCCTCTTCGGTGTTGGCGAGGCCAACCAGCTCCTGCAGCTCGCCGCGCAGCGCCTCGAGCCGGTCGAGCTGGGCCGCGAGATCGGCCTCGGCCGCGCGCAGCGCCGCCTCGCGGATGGCGAGCCGCGCCTCGAGCTGCAGCAGCTGCTCGCGCCGCTGCTGCAGCTCGAGGGCCACGTCGGCCAGCTCCGGCGGCGCTTCGGGAACCAGCGGCAGGCTGGTCGGAGCGGCGATCCCGCCTTCCCCCGGCAGGGTGTCGCCCCGGGGGGGCGGGTCGGTGGCGACCGGTCCGGCCGCAGGCTCGATGAGGTCCCACTCGAAGGCGAGGGCTTCCGATGCTGGAAAGTTCTCGTCGTCGGGGACACCGGCCACCGAACCGCCAGGCGGCGTCGGCGCCGGTGCGTCGAGCTCGCGCAGATCGGCGACGAGCTCGACCGCCAGGGCGACGAGGGCGAGGCCCGCCACCGCCGCCGTCACCAGCGGCAAGGAGAACCGGGCCGGTGCCGCCCGCCAGGCCAGAACATGGCTCGCGAACCGGCGAAGGCGGTGCCGCATCTGCCGCACCGCCCCCGTCATGCGTCGCCAGGGCAGGTGGATCATCTGAGCGCCTGCAGGGCCTCGAGGAGCTCGCCGTGCACCAGGCCGTCGAGCCGCGCCTCGCGCTCGCCGCCCTTGGCACCGGCCGGGCGTGGATGTGCGGCGCGCTCAGGCTCAGGGCTCGCCTCCCGACCCCGTGCCGGAATGGCGGCCGGGCCGGCGGCCGGCGTCGGCTCGGCCGGGCGCTGGCGCGGCTCGCCCGCGAGATCGTCCTGGGTGCGCAGCTCGGCGAGCCTCGCAACGCCCTGCTCGCGGGTTGCCGCGAGGCGGCGCGTGACCCTGGTCGCGTTCTCCATCAGCCGGGTGAGCTCGGCCCGGCATTCGCGCGCCCGGCGCTCCTGCTCGACGGCAGCGGTCTCGATCTCGCGGCCGGTGTCGCGCATCAGGCGGATGGCCTCCTCCGCCCGCGCGGTGGCCTCGCCGAGTGCGGCGATGAACGCCTGCATCTCGCCGCCCTCGGTCCGCAGGCGCCGGAGGCGCAGATGGACGATCATGCACCAGGTGATGGTCAGGAGCAGCAGAACGACGAGCACGACCTGCAGGGCCAGATCAATCATCGTCGCGCCTCCTCGACCGCTCGATCTTCTCCTCGACCTGCACGCACATGGTGTCGCCGCGCTGGCAGACCTTGCCGCGCAGCATCTCGACCTGGCCGCATCGCAGGGTGATGTCGGTCTCGGGCCGCGAGCGCAGCTTGAGGACCGAGCCGACCTCGAGGTCGGCAACGAAGGCGAGGCTCACCGTCTTCACCTCGAGCACCGCCTCGAGCTCGACATCGGTCACCAGAATCTCGTGGGCGAGATGGTTCTCCCAGATGGAATCGCGGCCGAACTTCTCGCCCATGAACATCTGCAGGAGGAGGTCGCGGGCCGGCTCCAGGGTCGCGTAGGGGACGAGGAACTCGATCGTGCCGCCCCGGTCCTCCATGTCGATGCGCATCTTGAAGACGATGCAGGCATTGCCCGGCCGGGCGATGGCGGCGAAGCGCGGGTTGGTCTCCATGCGCTCGAAGCGGAACTGCACGTCGGTGATCGGCTGGAAGGCGCTGCTCAGGTCGTGCAGCACGAGGCGGATCAGCCGCTCGACGAGCGAGGTCTCGATGGTCGTGTAGGGCCGCCCCTCGATGCGCATCGGCACGGTGCCGCGCCGGCCGCCGAGCAGCACGTCGACGATCGAGTAGATCATCGGGCTGTCGACGGTGACCAGGCCGAAATTGTCCCACTCGACCGCCTTGAAGACGGCGATCATCGCCGGCAGCGGCACGGAGTTGAGGTAGTCGCCGAAGCGCTGGGCGGTGATGTTGTCGAGGTTGATGTCGACATTCTCGGA
>JAUIID010000113.1 GCA_030431615.1 Alphaproteobacteria bacterium | reverse complement strand
AGTCGCGCTCGAGGAAGCCCACGAGGATGTCGGCCATGTGCCGGCGGTCGGCCATCTCGATCCGGCCCATGATGCCGAAATCGAGGGCGACGATGGTCCCTTCCCGGTCGATCAGCATGTTGCCCGGATGCATGTCCCCGTGGAAGAAGCCGTCCTTGAAGACCTGGCTGAAGAACGCCCGGGCGGCGTTCTCCATGATCCGGTCGGGGTCGTGGCCGGCGGCGATCAGGGCGGCGCGGTCGGTGATCCCCTGGCCGACGATCCGCTCGAAGGTGACCACCCGGCGCCCGGTCCGCCGCCAGTCCACCGTCGGCACGCGAAAGCCCTCGTAGTTCCTGGCATTCTCGCCGAGCTCGACCGCGGCTGCCGCCTCGAGCCGGAGATCGAGCTCGCGCCTGGTCACCTGGGCGAAAATGGCGACCGCCTCGACCGGCTTGTAGTGGCGCAGCTGCGGCTGGGTCCGCTCGACCAGCCGGGCGAGCCAGGCGAAGAAGCGGAGATCGCGCTCGATCGCCTTCTCGATGCCCGGCCGCAGCACCTTGACCGCCACCGCCTCGCCATCGGTCGTCACCGCCAGGTGCACCTGGGCGATCGAGGCCGCGGCGACCGGCCGGTCCTGGAATTCCCGGAAGAGGGCCTCGACCGGCAGCTCGAGATCGGCCTCGATCACCGCCCGGGCCGCCTCGGCCGGGAAGGAGGGCAGCGCGTCCTGCAGGGTGGCGAGGTCGCGGGCGATGGCCTCGCCCAGGAGGTCGGTGCGGGTGGCGAGGCTCTGGCCGAACTTGATGAAGGACGGGCCCAGCTCCTCGAGCGCCGCGGCGAGCCGCTGTCCGGGCCGCCCGGCGGCTGCCTCGTTCACGAACGGCCGGGCGAGGCGGAGGAAAGGCCGCGCCTGCGGCAGGAGCTCGAAGGGAAAGAGCGCGTTGTGCCGGGCCAGGGTCCGGCCGATGGCGACCAGCCGCCAGAGATTGCGCACGCTCTCGAACATGGCGGTCGCCGGGCCCGCCCGGACCTAAAGCCGCCAGCCGGAGTGGATGGCGGCGATCCCGCCCGAGAGGTTGCGCCAGCGGACCTGCTCGAAGCCGGCATCGCGCATCAGGTCGGCGAAGGTCGGCTGGTCGGGAAAGCGGCGGATGCTCTCGGCGAGATAGCGGTAGCTGGCCGCATCGCCGGCGACGACGCGGCCGAGGACGGGCAGCACCTTGAAGGAATAGGTGTCGTAGGCCCGGTCGAGCACCGGCAGCACGACCTTCGAGAATTCGAGGCAGAGGAACCGGCCGCCCGGGCGGAGCACGCGGAAGCCCTCGGCGAGTGCTTTGTCGATATGGGTCACGTTGCGGATGCCGAAGGCCATGGTCACCGCGTCGAAGCGGCCGCTCTCGAAGGGCAGCGCCATGGCGTCGGCGCAGATGAAGGAGAGCCGGTCGAACCAGCCCCGGCCGAGCGCCCGGTCACGCCCCTGGCCGAGCATCGCGGCATTGATGTCGGCGAGCACCGCCCGGCCGTCCCCGCCGACCCGCTGCAGCACCCGCTCGGCCACGTCGCCGGTGCCGCCGGCCAGGTCGAGCAGGCGGATGCCGGGGCGCGGCGCCAGCCAGTCGAGCACCGCCTCCTTCCACAGCCGGTGCACGCCGAAGCTCATCAGGTCGTTCATCAGGTCGTAGCGGCCGGCGACGCTGTCGAACACCTGACGCACGCGGCCGGCCTTGGCCGCCGGCGCCACCGCCTCGAAGCCGAAGCTGGAGGCGAGCTCGGCCGCGGCAGCCGCCGGCTTGTCCGTCTTGCCCATCGATCTCATTTCTCGTGCGGTGACCAGCAGTGTTGTAGGTAAGCCCACCCGCCGCGGCAACCATCCCGCGGCGCTGCCCGCCAACACCAGGAAATCCCGTCTTGCCCGAGCTTCCCGAGGTCGAGACCACGCTCCGGGCTCTCGCCCGCCGCCTCGATGCCCGCCGCATCACCAGGGTCGAGCAGCGCCGCGCCGACCTCCGCTTCAGCCTGCCGGCCGACCTGCCCGCCCGCCTCGCCGGGCGCCGGCTCACCGGCTTCGCCCGCCGCGCCAAGTATCTCCAGCTCATGCTCGACGACGGCATGGCGCTGCTCCTGCATCTCGGCATGTCCGGCCGGCTCGTCTTCGACGGGCCGCCGGCCGGGCCGCACGAGCACCTCACCTTCCATTTCGATGACGGCACCATTCTGCGGTTCGTCGACCCGCGCCGCTTCGGCATGATCGACCTCAGCCCGCAGGCGGCCCTCGGCGAGCACAAGTGGCTCGCCCATCTCGGCCTCGAGCCGCTCGGCAACAGCTTCGACGGCCCGACGCTCCTGGCCCGCCTCGCCGGCCGGCAGGTGGCGCTGAAGGTCGCCATCATGGACCAGCGCCACGTGGTGGGGGTCGGCAACATCTACGCCAGCGAGAGCCTGCATCGGGCCGGCCTCTCTCCCCGTCGCCTCGCCTGCACGCTCGGCCCGATGCGCGCGGGGCGCCTCGCACGCGCGATCCGTGAGGTGCTGCTCGAAGCCATCGATGCCGGCGGCTCGTCCTTGCGCGACTACGTCCAGTCGAATGGCGAGCTCGGCAACTTCCAGCGCCAGTTCCGCGTGTACGATCGCGCCGGCCTGCCCTGCATTGGCTGCGGCCGTCCGGTGGCCCGGCTGGTGCAGGGCGGGCGCGCCACCTTTTTCTGCAGCGGCTGCCAGCGCTGAGCGGACGAGCTCCCTTGCTGCGCTGCCGCAATCGCCGGTCGGTTTGACTGGACGGACCCGGCCGGCTTCGTGTTAAAGGCGGCGCCTGAGATACGCCCCGCGGGTGATGCCCCCGCCAAAAGCCCAGCCTTCAGCCAAGCCGCCCGCCCGTTCGGTAGCGTGCAACGGAGATCCTTCATGGCGTTCGAGACGATCCTGGTCGACAAGCGCGACGCGATAGCGATCATCACCCTCAATCGGCCGAAACAGCTCAACGCGCTCAACGGCCAGCTCGTCGACGAGCTGCGCCGGGCTCTCGCCAGCGTGGATGCGGATCCGGCCATCGCTGCCGTCGTGCTCACCGGCTCGGAGAAGGCCTTCGCCGCCGGCGCCGACATCAAGGAGATGGCCGAGCTCGATTTCGCCGAGGCCTATGGCAGCGACTTCATCGGCGCCTGGCACAAGATCGCCGAGCACAAGAAGCCGGTGATCGCGGCGGTCGCCGGCTATGCGCTGGGCGGCGGCTGCGAGCTCGCCATGATGTGCGACATCATCCTCGCCGCCGAGAACGCCAAGTTCGGCCAGCCCGAGATCAATCTCGGCACCATACCCGGTGCCGGCGGCACGCAGCGTCTGACCCGGGCCATCGGCAAGTCGAAGGCCATGGAAATGATCCTCACCGGCCGCAACATGGACGCCGCCGAGGCGGAGCGGGCCAACCTGGTGGCCCGGGTGGTGCCGCTCGGCGACCTGCTCGACGAGGCGATAGCGCTCGCCCAGGCCATCGCCACCAAGTCGCAGCCGATCGTCGCCATGGCCAAGGAGGCGGTGGACACCGCCTACGAGACCACCCTCGCCGAAGGCATCCGCTTCGAGAAGCGGAGCTTCTACGGCACCTTCGCCACGGCCGACCGGCGCGAGGGGATGCTCGCCTTCGCCGAGAAGCGAAGCCCCAACTTCACCCAGAGCTGAAACGTTCCAGAAGGACGTTGCCGCCGATTGACGGAAGCCCGCTCCACCGGTATACGGACGGGCCTTTTTACAGATGAGGGTTATCGTGGCGCATAGTCGTACAGCTCGTAAGCGTATCCGTCAGACCGCAAAGCGGACGGAACTCAACAAGAGCCGGATCAGCCGAATTCGCACGTTCGTCCGCAAGCTGGACGACGCTCTCGCCCGTGGCGACGCGCCGGCTGCCACGGCCGCCTTCGCCGCTGCGGCGCCGGAGCTGCAGCGTGGCGTGACCAAGGGTGTGCTCCATCGCAACACCGTGGCACGGAAGATCTCGCGGATGTCGCAGCGCGTCCGCCAGCTGGCGACCAGCCAGGCCGGCTGAGCTGCCGGGCGGGTCACCCCGCCCTTCCCGATAGACGGCGAAGAACACCGAGAGGCGTGGCCCTTGTGCAATGGGGCAACGCCCCTCTGGTGTTGACCAATCTGCACGATTCATCAACTTGAGCGCGAATTTCGACGTTCTCTTTTCGATCCTCTTGCCAGCGTGGTCATGCACGGTTACTGTCCGGAGATGCGCTGCGGTCTCCCGCCTGCGTCGATCATCATCAATCTACCAGTAACACGTACAATCAAATACAGTATGTGGGCGCGCTCTATTGATGCTAAACCAGAAGGCGAGCAACGATCGAGCGACGAGGCGGCAGCAACCGTCATGCGCTCGTCGAGAACTCGTCATCATGGGTCTGGCGCGATGCTGGAAGGGCGACGACAGCGCAACTAACCAAGGCGAACGGCAGTCCCGCCGGTTCGCTCCGCATTAGAACGGATCGCAAGCTCATGGGTCGAGGGAGCAAGTCCGAGGCGGTTGTCGAGGCAGACATGACCGGTCCGCTGGGCGTTGAACTGACGCAGCAATGGTCGCGCGTGCGTGGCCTTCTCCGGGCAGAGTTCGGCGACACCGCCTACTCGACCTGGCTCCGTCCGCTCGAGGCCATCGCCCTCGACGGCGACCGCATGCGGATTGCCGTGCCCACCCAGTTCATGCGCGACTGGGTGGTCAACAACTATGCGGACCGGATCCGCGCCCACTGGACCAGCGTCAACCCCGCCATCCGCAGCGTGGCGCTCGACGTGCGCCCGGCGCGGCTCGACGACGGCGCCCGGTCGGCCGCACGGCCTGCGGCTAAGCCGCGCATCGTCGCCGACAATGCCCGCCAGCCGGAGGCCGTCCGGTCCGAAGCGGACGGTCGCCAGCCGCCCATGGGCGGCCGTGCGGAGAGCCCGGATGTTGGCCAGTCGGCCGACCGCCAGGCAGCACCGGCCGAGCTCGCCGAGTTCGGCGCCGGGCTCGACCCGCGCTTCACCTTCGACACCTTCATCGTCGGCAAGCCGAACGAGTTCGCTGTGGCCGCTGCCGAGCGCATGGCGCTGAGCAGCACGCCGCCCTTCAACCCCCTCTTCCTCTATGGCGGGGTCGGGCTCGGCAAGACCCACCTCATGCATGCCATCGGCTGGCGGGCGAAGCAGAACGACCCCGACCGCCGGGTGGTCTACCTTTCGGCCGAGAAGTTCATGTACCAGTTCGTCCGCGCCATCCGGCAGCGCGACACCATGGGCTTCAAGGAGATGTTCCGCTCGGTCGACCTCCTCATGGTGGACGACGTGCAGTTCATCAGCGGCAAGGACAGCACGCAGGAAGAGTTCTTCCATACCTTCAACGCGCTGGCCGAACGTGGCAGCTCCATTGTGATTTCCGCCGATCGCAGCCCCTCGGACCTCGCCGGGCTGGAAGAGCGCATCCGCTCGCGCCTGGGCTGGGGGCTCGTCGCCGACATCCACCCCACCACCTACGAGCTTCGCCTCGGCATCCTGCAGGCCAAGGCCGAGCAGCTCGGCGTCGAGGTCGAGCCGGAGGTCACCGAGTTCCTGGCGCATCGCATCACCTCGAATGTTCGCGAGCTCGAGGGTGCGCTGAACCGCATCGTTCACCAGGCGACGCTCATTCGCCGGCCGGTCTCGATCGAGATGGCCCAGGACGTGCTGCGCGACCTTCTCCGCTCGAACGAACGGCGGGTGACGATCGAGGAGATCCAGCGCGCCGTGGTCGAGCATTTCCAGCTCAAGATGGCCGACATGAGCTCCACCCGACGTGCCCGGGCCGTCGCCCGGCCGCGCCAAGTGGCGATGTACCTCGCCAAGCAGCTCACCCCCCGCTCGCTGCCCGAGATCGGCAAGAAGTTCGGCAATCGCGACCACACCACGGTGATGCACGCGGTCAAGCAGATCGAGAAGCTCTGCGAGGAGGACCGCTCGCTCGCCGAGGACGTGGCTTCGCTCAAGCGCCGGCTCGCCGGCTGAGCCGACCCGGCCGGGGCGCCCACCGCGCCGGATACGAAAAAGATCAACGCGCGCGCCGAATTCTGCTAGCTTCTCCGGCCCATAGGACGGGTGCGGAGACGCCTGCTTCTCTTCGCCCAAATCGAGAGAATTCCCGCTCCAATGAAGCTAGCGATTGAGCGTGCTGCCCTTCTGCGATCGCTGTCGCACGTCCAGG
The DNA here is from genome assembly GCA_030431615.1 of Alphaproteobacteria bacterium. GTDB lineage: Bacteria > Pseudomonadota > Alphaproteobacteria > Geminicoccales > Geminicoccaceae > SLRI01. The sequence continues at coordinate 11,119 of JAUIID010000113.1, read as the reverse complement.
CCGTCGTCGAGCGTCGCACCACCATTCCGATCCTGTCGAACGTCAAGCTGGCGGCCAGCGGCGACGGCCTGCATCTGACCGCGACCGACATGGACCTGTCCATGGCGTCGAGCGAGACGGCGCGGGTGCAGGAAGAGGGTGCCACCACCGTTTCGGCGCACACGCTCTTCGACATCGTCAGGAAGCTGCCCGATGGCAGCGAGGTGCTGATCGAGCAGGAGCCGAACGCGAGCGAGATTTCGGTCCGCGCCGGCCGGGCGGTCTTCACCCTGCCCTGCATCAAGGCCGACGAGTTCCCGGCCATGGACGGCGACGCCGAGGCCTACGACGTCACCTTCGACATGCCGGCGGCCGACCTGCGCAAGCTGATCGACAAGACCCGCTTCGCCATCTCGACCGAGGAAACCCGCTACTACCTGAACGGCATCCACGTCCACGCCTCGGGCGCCGGGGCGACGGCGGTGCTGCGCGGCGTCGCCACCGACGGGCACCGGCTCGCCAAGATCGAGATCGCCCTGCCGGACGGTGCCGAAGGCATTCCCTCGATCATCATTCCGCGGAAGACCGTGACCGAGCTCAGGAAGCTGATCGAGGCCATCGACGGCGAGATCCGGGTCAAGGTCTCGGCCAACCGCATCCAGTTCGTGCTCGACCAGGCGGTGCTGGTCTCGCGGCTGATCGACGGCACCTTCCCGGACTACGAGCGGGTGATCCCGGTCGGCAACGAGAAGGTGGCGGCCATCGAGACCAAGCTCTTCGCCGAGACGGTCGATCGCGTCTCGACCATCTCGACGGAGCGGGCCCGTGCCATCAAGCTGCGCTTCGAGAACGGCAGGATTACCGCCTCGGCGGTCAGCACCGAGGCCGGGCGGGCCGTCGAGGAGCTCGATGCCGAGTATGATGGCGAGCCCCTCGAGATCGGCTTCAACAGCCGCTACATCCTCGACATGCTGGCCGAGGTGGCGGGCGATCAGGTGCGGCTCGAGATGGCCAATCCCGCCGCACCCACCCTGGTTCGCGACCCCGCCGACAGCAGTGTCGTCTACGTCCTGATGCCGATGCGTGTCTGACCGGCGGACCCGACCGATGGCGGGCGCAGGCGGTGACCGGTTCGCAGCGAGGCTCCGGTGAGCCCGCTCCGCGAGGCCGCGCGCGCCATGCCGACGACCGGGCCCGATCCGGCCCGCCCGGCGCTGGAACGCCTGCGGCTTCGGGACTTCCGCAACTACGCTGCGCTCGAGCTCGAGCTCGCACCCGGCCCGATCGTGCTCTTCGGCCCGAACGGCGCCGGCAAGACCAACCTCCTCGAGGCCATCTCGCTGCTGGCGCCGGGCCGCGGCCTGCGGCGCGCCAGGCTCGAGGCGCTCGACCGTGACGATGCGGCAGCACCCTTCCGCCTTGAGGCGGAGCTGCGCACGCCCGATGGCCCGATCGACGTTGCCAGCGGCCGCGACGCCGAGAGCGACCGCCGCTGGCTCGAGATCGCCGGCCAGCCGGTGCGCGGGCTCGCGGCGCTGGCCGACCTCGTCGCCATCACCTGGCTGACGCCGGCCATGGACCGCCTCTTCGTCGACGCCGCGGCCGAGCGGCGCCGCTTCCTCGACCGGCTGGTGCTCGGCGTCTATCCCGACCATGCCCGCCGGCTCGCCATCTTCGAGCGGGCGATGCGCGAGCGCTCGCTGGTGCTGCGCCAGGGCCCTCGCGATGCCACCTGGCTCGGCGTCCTCGAGCAGCGCATGGCGGAATCGGGCGTGGCCATCGCCGCCGGCCGGCGCGAGCTGGCGGCTGGCCTGGGCTCGCTCCTCGCCGAGCCGGACCCGGCCCTGCCCCGCCTGCGCCTGGAGCTCGACGGCAGCGTCGAGACCTGGCTCGACGACATGGCCGCCCTCGACGCCGAGCAGCATCTCGCCGGCGCTCTGGCGGCGGCGCGCGCGCAGGACACGGAGACCGGTGGCGCCGCCATCGGGCCGCACCGCAGCGACCTCGTCGCGATCGACCTCGCCACCGGTGAGGCGGCGTCGCGCGTCTCCACCGGCCGGCAGAAGGCCATGCTGCTGGCGATCGTGCTGGCCGAGGTGCGGCTGCGCGAGCTGGTCGCCGGCGATCTGCCCATCCTGCTGCTCGACGAGACCGCCGCCCATCTCGACCCGACCCGCCGTGCCGGCCTCGCCGAGCGGCTTCTCGCCCTCGGCGCCCAGGTGTTCCTCACCGGCACCGAGCGGCATCTCTTCAGTGGCCTCGACGGCCACGCGACCTTCATCCATGTCGACCGAGGACTGATCCGAGCTGATGAGTGACACCCCCGAGCTGCCGACCGAGCCCCAGGCCGGCCGGAGCGCCACCCCTACCGTTCCTTCCGGCACCGGCGAACCGGTCTACGATTCCACCTCGATCCGCGTGCTCGAGGGCCTCGAAGCCGTGCGGCTCCGGCCCGGCATGTATATCGGCGACACGGACGACGGGTCCGGCCTGCACCACATGGTTTTCGAGGTGGTGGACAACAGCATCGACGAGGTGCTGGCGGGCTATGCCGATCGGGTCGAGGTCACGCTCAACGCCGAAGGCTCCATCACCGTGACCGACAATGGCCGCGGCATCCCGGTCGACATCCACGAGGGCGAGGGTGTGTCGGCCGCCGAGGTGATCATGACGGTGCTGCACGCCGGCGGCAAGTTCAACCAGAACTCCTACAAGGTCTCGGGCGGCCTGCACGGCGTCGGCGTTTCGGTCGTCAACGCGCTCTCCGACTGGCTCGACCTCGTCATCTGGCGCGACGATGCCGAGCACTATATCCGCTTCGAGAACGGCGGCGAGCCGGTGTCACCCCTGGTGGCCCGCGGTGCGCAGAACGGCCGGCGCGGCACGCAGATCACGTTCATGCCTTCGGTCAAGGTCTTCACCCAGACCGAGTTTTCCTTCGCCACGCTCGAGCATCGCCTGCGCGAGCTGGCCTTCCTCAATTCCGGCGTGCGGATCATCCTGCGTGACAAGCGGGGCGAGGAACCCGTTGAGGAGGAACTCTTCTACGAGGGCGGGCTCGAGGCATTCGTGCGCTATCTCGATCGCACCAAGACGGCGATCCACACGCCGCCCATCGTCACCGGCGCCGAGCGCGGCCTGATCTCGGTCGAGTGCGCCATGCAGTGGAACAACGGCTACCACGAGACCTGCCTCTGCTTCACCAACAACATCCCGCAGCGCGACGGCGGCACCCACCTCGCCGGCTTCCGCACGGCCCTGACCCGCACGGTGAACAAGTATGCCGAGGACAATGGTGTCCTGAAGCGCGAGAAGATCCTGCTGACCGGCGAGGACATCCGCGAGGGCCTGACCTGCGTGCTCGCCATCAAGATGCCCGACCCGAAATTCTCCTCGCAGACCAAGGACAAGCTGGTCAGCTCCGAAGTGACGCCCGTCGTCCAGGGCCTCATCTCCGAAGGCCTCGCCCGTTGGCTCGAGGAGCATCCCGCCGAGGCCAAGGAGATCATGGCCAAGGTGGTCGTGGCCGCCAGGGCCCGCGAGGCGGCCAAGCGCGCCCGCGAGCTGGTCACTAGGGCCGGCGCCCTCGACATCGCCAACCTGCCGGGCAAGCTCGCCGACTGCCAGGAGCGCGACCCGGCCAAGGCCGAGCTCTTCCTCGTCGAGGGCGACAGCGCCGGCGGCTCGGCCAAGCAGGGCCGCGACCGCAGCTTCCAGGCGATCCTGCCGTTGCGCGGCAAGATCCTCAATGTCGAGCGGGCGAGCATCGACAAGGTGCTGGGCAGCCAGGAGATCGGCACGCTGATCACCGCCCTCGGCACTGGCGTACGCGACGAGTTCGACATCGCCAAGCTGCGCTACCACCGCGTCATCATCATGACCGATGCCGACGTCGACGGCTCGCACATCCGCACGTTGCTCCTGACCTTCTTCTACCGGCACCTGCCGGCGATCATCGAGGCCGGGCATCTCTTCATCGCCCAGCCGCCGCTCTACAAGGTCAAGCGCGGCAAGAGCGAGCGCTACCTCAAGGACGACGCCGCCCTCGACGCCTATCTGGTCGGCGCCGGGCTCGAGGATGCTCGCCTCGTCCAGGCCGACGGCAGCGTGCTCGAGGGCGAGGCGCTGGAGGCGGCCGTCGAGGCGGCGCAGGCGGCAGGCTCGATCCTCGCCAACTTCAAGCGCCGCCATCCGGTCGAGCTGATCGAGGCGCTGGCGCTGGAGGGCGGCCTCGTCGAGGGTGCGCTCGGCGATCCGACCGAGATGCTGATCCTGGCCCAGCGTGTGGCGAGCCGCCTCTCGGCCTCCGGTCGCGGCGCCTGGCAGGCGCATGTCGGCGACGAGGGCGAGCTCGTCTTCCACCACATGAAGGGCGAGCGGCGCGAGCGCCACCGCCTCGACCCGGGCCTCGCCCGCAGCCCCGAGGCACGCCGGCTGGCCGAGGCGCTCGGCCAGCTCGAGTCGGTCTTTGCCACCGCCTGCACGCTCGAGAAGAAGGACGAGAGCCGGGCGATCAACGGCCCCGTCGACCTGGTCGAGGCCGTCCTCGCCCTTGGCCGCAAGGGCCTCGCCATCCAGCGCTACAAGGGCCTCGGCGAGATGAACCCCGAGCAGCTCTGGGAAACCACGCTCGACCCCACCATCCGCTCGCTCATCCAGGTCAGGGTCGACCACGCCGACGAGGCAGACGACATTTTCACCACGCTCATGGGCGACATCGTCGAGCCGCGGCGCGACTTCATCCAGGAGAACGCGCTGAAGGTGGTGAATCTGGACGTTTGATCGGCGATGCCGACCATCGACCGGTGGCGCGGTCATCGATTCTACTTCTATAGCCATGAGCCGAACGAGCCGCCGCACGTTCACGTCGATTCGCGTGACCGCACTGCCAAGTTCTGGCTGCAGCCGGTTGCGCTCGCACGCAATGTCGGCTTTCGTGCGGACGAGTTGAGTGCCTTGCTCGCTCGTGTCCGCGAGCATTCGGTTGCGTATCTGGAGGCCTGGGATGGGCATTTTGGCGGCGAGCGCTGACGAGCGCGTGCGTGACGTCCGCTTCGACGACGCAACGCTCAGTGTCGACCTGATGGATGGCCGGACCATCACCGTCCCCCTCGCATGGTATCCGAGGCTGCTTGATGCGAGCGACGCAGACCGGGCCAACTGGGAGGTAGCCGGTGGCGGCTACGGCCTGCACTGGCCCACGCTGGACGAGGATCTCAGCACCGAAGGCCTGTTGCGGGGCGCGCCGGCTCCAGCCTGACCCGGCCGCCGCTGCTCAGCCCTCCGCCGCCACCATGCGCTGCTTGGCGGCCGCGAAGGCAAGGCCGATGGCGAGCATGATGATGCCGCTTGCCATGACGGCCGGTCGGTAGCCGATGAGCGGGGTGATCAGGGCGAAGAGGGCGACGCCCGAGGCCTGGCCGGTGAAGAGGCAGAAGGCGAAGAGCGAGACCGCCCCGCTGCGGTCCTCGGGCACCATCTGCGTGGCGTTGGTCTGCAGGGTGTTGTGCAGCATCATGTAGCCGAGCCCGGCGACAAAGGCGCCGATGCCGACCAGGGTTGGTGCGGGCGAAATGGCAACGAGGGCGAAGCCGCCGAGCGCCACGGCACCGCCGATGCGGGCACAGCCGAACTCGCCGAGCCGGGCGATGATCCGGCCGGCGAGGACGGCGAAGGTCAGGCTGCCGAGGCCGAGGCAGCCGAGCACGGCCCCGATGCCGAGATTGCCGAGCCCGTGCTCGCTGGCGACCAGCACGCCGATGAAGGGGACGACGCCGAAGACGGCACCTTCGATGGCGACGGAGATCAGCACCACGCGCGGCCAGCGCAGGCGGAGGATGCGCGCGTACTGGCGAAGCGGGTTGGCGAGGGTGCGGCTGCGCGGTGCCGCACTGGCCGCGAGCTTCGGCAGATGCAGCCAGAGGCCCATGGTGACGGCGGCGAGGCCGAGCGACAGGAGCGCGAAGATGTAGCGCCAGTCCATGTAGTGGGCGAGCATGCCGGAGACCGCGAAGCCGGCGATCGAGCCCAGTATGGCGCCGGTCATCATGCGGGCGAGCGTCGTCTGCCGGTGGCTGTAGGGCACCGTCTCGCCGATGAAGGCGATGGACATCGGCACGATGCCGCCGGCGGCGAAGCCCGCGAGCGTGCGGGCCGCGACCAGCTGGTCCAGGCTGGCGACGAAGGCGCAGAGCAGCGAGAAGAGGGCCGCGAACGTGCAGCCGATGCTGGCGGTCTGGAAGGTGCCGAGGCGGCTGCCGACCGGGCCGAAGAGGAGCTGGCCCATGCCGTAGGCCACGGCATAGGCGACCACCGGTGCCGAGGCGCTGGCGATGCTGGCGTCGAAGCTCTTCGCGATTTCCGGCACCAGCGGATCGCAGGAGCGCAGGAGAGCGATCGAGAAGAAGCCGGCGAGGCTGAGCAGGACGATCGCCTGTCCCTGCGGCGGGCCATCTGTCGCTTCACCTGCCGCCGTCATCTGCCGCCCGCCCGTTTCGAGATGGGCGGAACCTAGCCCCGTTCCGCCCCACGTGCCAGCGGCCATCCCGCCGGCTTGCCGCAGCCGCCATGGGGGCGTATTTTGCGATCATGATCACGGCCGACCTCCACCTCCCCGGTGCCGGCGCCATGCGTGCCAGCAGCGGACGCTCAGGTTGATGCGGCCGATGCCGGCCCGGATCGCCACGCATAGGGTGACCGGCATCCGGCGGGCGATCGGAACGGCGGCGCTCCTGATGCTGGCAACCCTGTTCGCTGCCTGCGGTTTCGGTGCGGCCGCGGATACCGAGCGCCTCGCCCTCGACCCCATGACCCTCGAGCGCACCGGCTGGTCGAACGACTACCTCGTCTGCCCGGCCGATCGCTGCGCGGCACCGGCCGACCGTGCTGCACCGGTGCTCGACGTCCCGGCGCTGGACCAGCTCCGGCTCTGGGAGGAGGTGGCGACGATGAGCGAGCGGACGCGCATCCTCGGCATGGACGAGAATGCGCTGACGCTGCACGTCGAGCAGAAGAGCCGCATCTTCGGCTTCATCGACACCATCGTCGTCCGTGTCCTGCCCTTCGACGACGGCCTGCCCACCGGGGAACGCAGCACGTTTGCCGCCTACTCGAGGTCCGAGCTCGGCTATGGCGACATGGGGGTCAACCAGGCCCGGCTGGAGAGCTGGATCGCCCAGATCGAGGCAGTCGCCGGCGTGCCCTGACCGGCTTGAGCACTTCTGGCCCAGCGCTCCGCTGATGGAAGCCGGGCAGCCGCCAGCGGTGCCGCTCCGCTTGACACGCACAAGACACAAGGGATAGCAGACTCGTAAGGTTCGTCGGTGTAAAGGCGTCCCGCATCGGGGAAGCATTGCGCCCGAATATCTTGTTTGTGCTGTCGGATCAGCACCGTGATGATTGGCTGGGCGGCACGACGCCAGGGGTTCGTACCCCAGAGCTCGATCGCCTGGCACGGCAAGGTACGCGCTTTTCATCCGCCATTTGCCCCTCCCCGCTCTGTGCACCATCACGTGCCAGCCTCGCCACCTCCTACGACTACGGCCGGCACACCGTCAGGTCGAACGCTGACGACACGCCAGCCGACGCGCCGAACTTCTATCGAGCGCTCAGCCGAGCCGGTTACCACGTCATGACCTGCGGCAAGCTGGACCTCTTCAAGGAGGCGCGGTCCTGGGGTGCGGACGGGCTGCATCCGTGCGAGGACGGCTCGTCGCTCCTGCGCAAAGCGGGCTTCACCGGTGGCCTCGATCAGGCGGGCAAGCACGACGCGGTGATGGCCTTGCGCGATGGTCGGCCCGAGCCCTACGGGCAGTTCGTGCGCCGACACGGGCTAGACCGGCTGCACGTCGCGGATTTCGCCGACCGCCCGACCCCCAACTACTTGAACTGCGACGCCAGTCCACTGCCGGATTTCGCCTATTGCGACAACTGGGTGGGCGCCAACGCGCTTCGGCTGATCGGGGAAGGCACTGCGCAGACTGCACCCTGGTTCCTGCAGGTGAACTTCCTCGGGCCGCATGAACCTATGGACGTCACGGCAGTCATGGCCGATCGCTGGCAGGATGCCGAGTTGCCGCTACCCGCCGAGTTGGGCGGCCTGGACGCCGGCCAGCACCACGAGATCAGGCGGCGCTATGCGGCGATGATCGAGAACGTCGATCGCTGGCTCGGCGTGTTCCGTGCGGTGCTCGAGAGCGCCGGCAACCTCGAGAACACCATTATCGTCTATGCGAGCGACCATGGCGAAATGCTGGGCGACCGGGGTCTTTGGGCGAAGCTCTATCCCTTCCAGCCGTCCCTGGGCGTTCACCGGAAGCTGCAGGTCGACGCCGATCAGGCCCGGCGAGGCGCCGATGATGCCGGCGGCGGCCTGGATGTTCTGCGACCGGATCGCGTCGGCCACGTCGCCGGCGGACAGGCCGCGCTCGGCCACCTTCTGCGGGTCGAGCCAGATCCGCATGGCGTAGTCGCCGGAGCCGAACAGCCGGACCTGGCCCACGCCCTCGATCCGCGCCAGCCGGTCCTTCACGTTCAGGACGGCGTAGTTGCGCAGATAGGTCATGTCGTAGCGGTCGTTGGGCGACAGCAGGTGCACGACCATGGTCAGGTCGGGCGAGCTCTTCACCGTCGTCACGCCGAGACGGCGGACCTCTTCGGGCAGGCGCGGCTCGGCCTGGGTGACCCGGTTCTGCACGAGCTGCTGCGCCTTGTCCGGGTCGGTGCCCAGGCGGAAGGTCACGGTCAGGGTCATCAGGCCGTCGGTGGTGGCCTGGCTGCTCATGTAGAGCATGTCCTCCACGCCGTTGATCGCCTCCTCGATCGGCGTCGCCACGGTGGCGGCGATGACCTTCGGGTTGGCGCCCGGATACTGGGCGCTGACCACGACGGTGGGCGGGACGACCTCGGGATACTCGGAGATCGGCAGGGTGCGCAGGGCGAGAAGCCCGGCGATGAAGATGAGAACCGACAGCACCCCGGCGAAGACCGGACGGTCGATGAAGAAACGGGAGATGTTCATGTCACGGATCCGGAACTCGGGAGGGTGATGTGCGGCAGGGAGGACCGGGACGGCGTCAGTTGGACGCCGTCTCCATCGGCAGGTCGGGGGTCATGGCGACCGTCTCGGGGGCGACGCGCGCCCCGGGCCGGACCCGCTGCAGGCCGTTGACGACGATCCGCTCGCCGGCCTCCAGGCCGCTGGTCACCACCCGCAGGCGGCCGACGCTCGGACCGAGGGTGACCTCGCGATAGGCGACGGTGTCGGTCTCGTCGACCACCAGGACGAACTTCTTGCCCTGGTCGATGCCGACCGCCCGGTCGGTGATCAGCAGGGAGCGGGCGGTGCCCGCCGTGCCCATGCGCAGCCGGGCGAACTGGCCCGGGATCAGCATGCCGTCCGGATTGTCGAACTGGGCGCGGACATGGATCGTGCCGCTGGCCGCGTTGACCGTGTTGTCGATGAACTGCAGATGGCCGCGGATCGGCTCCTGGCCCTCGAAGGTCGGGGCCATCTCCACCGGGATGCGCGACACGTCGCGGGTGCCACCCGTTCCGGTACCGAGGTCGCGGATCGCCTGCAGCACCACCTGCTCGTCGGCCTCGAAGCTGGCGTAGATCGGATCGACCGACACCAGGGTGGTCAGGGCGGGGGCGCCGGCGCCGGCCGGGACCAGGTTGCCCACATCGACCAGGATCTCGCCGACCCGGCCGGAGACCGGCGCGCGGATCTCGGTATAGCCGAGGTCGAGCTTGGCCTTCCTGAGGTCCGCCTCGGCCGCCTGGTGGTTGGCCTGGGCCTCGCGGTAGGCGTTGGCCCGGCTGTCGCCCTCGCGGATCGGCAGGGTCCGGGTCTTCACCAGCTGCTGGGCGCGGTCGTGCTCCTTCCTGGTGAAGGACAGGCGGGCCCGGGCCGCGGTGGTCTGCGCCTCGGCCCGCGCCACCTCGGCGGCGAAGGGCTCCGGATCGATGGTCACCAGCAGGTCGCCCGCCTCCACCAGGCTGCCCTCGCGGAAATGCACGGCCAGGACCTGTCCGGCGACCCGGGAGCGCACGTCGACCCGCTCCACCGCCTCAAGACGCCCGGCGAATTCCTTCCAGCCCACCAGATCCCTGGCCTCGACCGTCGCGACGGAGACCGGAATGGCGGGCGGCGCCTGGACCGCCGGGGCGGCGTCCGCCGCCGTGGCCGTCTCTTCGGACAGGGAGGGAGACATGGCGATCATGCCGGCGGCGATGATTGCTGCTACCGCGGCCGATCCCAGTATGATTTTGTAGCCTCGGCCTTTGGAATGAGTACCGGCCATCGGAGCGCTCCATATCTAGTTTTGTACCGATTGGTATGAAATCGGTTCGCCGGATATGGAGGGTGGACATGGGAGGGTCAAGTACCCACCTTACCGATCGGTACAAAAAAAATCGAGTGGAGGATTCTGGCCATGAGTCGGCCCCGGACATTCTGTGAGGTAACTGCGCTCGACAGGGCCCTCGATGTGTTCTGGCGAACCGGCTACGAGGGCGCGTCGATATCGGCGCTGACCGAGGCGATGGGAATCAACCGGCCGAGCCTCTACGCCACCTTCGGCAACAAGGAAGAGCTGTTCCAGAAGGCGCTGGCCCGCTACGTCGACCTGAAGAACGCGTTCTTCGACAACGCCATGGCGCAGCCGACCGCCCGCGAGGTGGTGGCCAAGCTGTTCCACGACGGTGCGGAGATCCTGACCGACCCCAACCATCCGGTCGGCTGCCTGTCGGTCCAGGGCGCGCTCGCCTGCACGGCCGAGACCGAGCGGGTGCGCGACGAGCTGGCGAAGATCCGCTCGGATTACGAGGCGCGGCTGCGCGCGCGGTTCGAGGAGGAATGCCGCGACGGCCGCCTGCCGGCGGGCACCGATCCGGAGGTGCTGGCGCGGTTCGTGACCACCGTCAGCCACGGCATGTCGGTGCAGGCCAGCGGCGGGGCGACCTGCGAGCAGCTCCGGGCGGTCGCCGACATGGCGATGCGCGCCTGGCCGGTTCCCGACGCCGCCTGAGCCGCCCGGCGGTCCCCTACATCTCGGCCCAGCGCCGCAACAGGTTGTGATAGAGCGCCGTCAGGGCGACGAGGCTGCCCTGGTCGCGCTGTTCCGCCGACAGGCGCTGG
>JAUIID010000310.1 GCA_030431615.1 Alphaproteobacteria bacterium | reverse complement strand
ACTCGGCAGGTCCGGCGCGAAGCCACCCTCGTCGCCGACATTGGTGTTGTGGCCGGCGTCCTTGAGCGCCTTCTTCAGGCTGTGGAAGATCTCGGTCCCCATGCGCAGCGCCTCGCCGAAGCTCGGCGCGCCGACCGGCATGATCATGAATTCCTGGATGTCGATCGGGTTGTCGGCGTGGGCCCCGCCATTGATGACGTTCATCATCGGCACCGGCAGCACGCGGGCGCCGACCCCGCCCAGATAGCGGTAGAGCGGCAGGCCCGAGGCCGCCGCCGCCGCCTTGGCGACCGCAAGGCTGACGCCCAGGATGGCATTCGCGCCGAGCCGGCCCTTGTTGTCCGTGCCGTCGAGCTCGAGCATCGCACCATCGACGGCGATCTGGTCCGTTGCATCCATGCCGAGGATGGCATCGGTGATCTCGCCGTTGATGCCGTCGACAGCGCGCAACACCTCCTTGCCGAGATAGCGGCTCTTGTCGCCGTCGCGCAGCTCGAGCGCTTCCCTCGAGCCCGTCGAGGCGCCGGACGGCACCGCCGCCCGGCCCATGGCCCCGCAGTCGAGGCCGACATCGACCTCGACGGTCGGGTTGCCGCGGCTGTCCATGATCTGCCGACCACGAATGCTGACGATCTCGGTGTCCTGCATGTTTCGTCTCACCCGAGCACGAGGTTTGGTCGCGACTTGGCCAAGCTGTCGAAGGCCATGAGGTCTTCGAGCAATGCCGGCAGCTTGTCGAGCGGCACCATGTTGGGGCCATCGCTGAGCGCCACTTCCGGGCGGTCGTGCGTCTCGATGAACACAGCCGCCACGCCGATGGCCACGGCCGCCCGCGCCAGCACCGGCACGAACTGGCGCTGCCCGCCGCTGGTCGCCCCCTGCCCGCCCGGCTGCTGCACGGAATGCGTCGCGTCGAAGACGACGGGCCAGCCCGTGGCGGCCAACTCCGGCAGGGCCCGCATGTCCGAGACCAGCGTGTTGTACCCAAAGGAGGCGCCCCGCTCGGTCACGAGGATGCGCTCCGCCCCGAACTGCTCGAGCTTGGCGGTGACGTTCCGCATGTCCCAGGGTGCCAGGAACTGGCCCTTCTTGACGTTGACCACCGCACCCGTCCGGGCAGCGGCCTCGAGGATGTCTGTCTGCCGGCAGAGAAAGGCCGGGATCTGCAGGATGTCGACGACCTCGGCCACCGGCCGGCACTGGCCGGCGTCGTGGATGTCGGTGAGCACCGGGCAGCCGAAGCGGCTCTTCACCTCGCCGAGGATGGCGATGCCCTCGGCGAGGCCGACGCCACGCGCACTCGAGGCACTCGTCCGGTTGGCCTTGTCGAAGGAGCTCTTGAAGACGAAAGGCAGGCCGAGCCGGCCCGTGATCTCGACCAGCCGCTCGGCCATCATCAGCGCGTGGTCGCGGCTCTCGATGGCGCACGGGCCGGCGATCAGCGCGAGCGGCCGCTGCTGCCCGATGACGACCCGACCGACTTCGACGTCCTGCATGGCTTGATCCATCGTTTCAGACCAGGATCGACTGGTCGCGCGCGGCGCGGATGAAATCGGCAAAGAGCGGGTGCGGGCGCATCGGCTGCGAACGCAGCTCGGGGTGGAACTGCACGCCGACGAACCAGGGATGGCCGGGAAGCTCCACGATCTCCGGCAGCCGGCCGTCCGGCGACATGCCCGAAAACCACAGGCCGGCAGCTTCGAGCTGCTCCTTGTAGGCGGTGTTCACCTCGTAGCGATGCCGATGCCGCTCATCGATGCTGTCGACGCCGTAGATGCGGCGGACCAGGCTGCCGGGCGCCAAGTCGCAGGGATAGGCACCGAGCCGCATGGTGCCGCCGAGATCGTCGTCAGCCCGGCGCCGCTCGACGTCGCCCGCCCGCTGCCACTCGGTCATCAGGCCGACGATCGGATCGGCGCAGGGGCCGAACTCCGTGGAGCTCGCGCCGTTCATGCCGGCGAGATTGCGCGCCGCCTCGACGCAGGCGAGCTGCATGCCGAAGCAGATGCCGAGGAACGGCAGACCCTCGTTGCGCGCATAGGTGACGGCGGCGATCTTGCCCTCCGCACCACGCTCGCCGAAACCGCCGGGCACGAGGATGGCGTTCACCCCCTGCAGCCGGTCGGACTGGTCGACGGCGACGAAGTGCTCGGCGTCGATCCAGTCGAGCACCACGCGGACATTGTTGGCGATGCCGCCGTGGATCAGCGCCTCGTTGAGGCTCTTGTAGGCGTCCATCAGGTCGGTGTACTTGCCGACGATGGCGACCTTCACCTCGCCCTCGGGCCGCGTCACCCGGTTGACGATCTCGTGCCAGGGGCCGAGATCGGGGGCCGCGCCCGGCTCGAGGCCGAGGGCGCGCAGCACGCCGGCGTCGAGCCCCTCGGTATGGTAGCGGATCGGCACCTCGTAGATGGTCTCGGCGTCGTAGGCCGGAATCACCGCGTCCTCGCGCACGCTACACTGGAGCGCGATCTTGCGCCGCGCGTCGAGCGAGAGTTCGCGCTCGGAGCGGCAGAGCAGGATGTCCGGCTGGATGCCGATGGCGCGCAGCTCGCGCACCGAATGCTGGGTCGGCTTGGTCTTCAGCTCGCCGGCCGAGCGGATGTACGGCACGAGCGTGACGTGCAGGAAGGCGACCTCGCCGCGCGGCAGCTCGTTGGCGAGCTGGCGGATGGCCTCGAGGAACGGCAGGCCCTCGATGTCGCCGACCGTGCCGCCGATCTCGCAGAGCACGATGTCCGCGTCGTCGACGTCCTTCTGGATGTATTCCTTGATGGTGTTGGTGACGTGCGGGATCACCTGCACCGTGCCGCCGAGATAGTCGCCGTGCCGCTCGCGGGTCAGCACCGTCCAGTAGATGCGCCCCGAGGAGACGCTGTCCGAGGCGCGGGCCGGCACGCCGGTAAAGCGCTCGTAGTGGCCGAGGTCGAGATCCGTCTCCGCCCCGTCGTCGGTGACGAAGACCTCGCCATGCTGGTAGGGCGACATCGTCCCGGGATCGACGTTCAGGTAGGGGTCGAGCTTGCGCAGCCGGACCCGATAGCCCCGCAGTTGCAGGAGCGAGCCCAGGGCAGCCGCGGCAAGCCCCTTGCCGAGCGAGGATACAACACCACCGGTGATAAAAACGAAGCGAGGCATCAATCGAAACTATCCATGCTACGCT
>JAUIID010000112.1 GCA_030431615.1 Alphaproteobacteria bacterium | reverse complement strand
CGGCCTCGCCGTGCCGCAGCGCCTGGATTCGGTCGCCGAGATCGCCAACCTCCTGGACGTGCAGCGGCGGCTCGGCCTGACGAGCGGCGTGCTCGTCGTCAACCCGATCCCGAAGGAGGCGGCCCTGCCCGAGGAGCTGGTCGAGGGCGCCATCGCCGAGGCGCTCGCCGTCGCCACCGCCGCCGGCATCGGCGGCAAGGAGATCACGCCCTTCCTCCTCGCCCGGATCGTCGAGCTCACCGGCGGCCAGAGCGTCGAGGCCAACGTGGCGCTGGCCCGAAGCAACGTGCGCCTCGCCGCCGAGGTCACCGTTGCCCTCCAGGCCCTCGAGCAGCCGACCCCCCGCATCCGCCCGCGCGCCCGCCAGACGGACGTCCTGTAGCCACCCATGCGGCCGCCGGGCCGGCCGCCCGATTGCGCCAGGGGCCATGGCACGGCATAGACGCTCCCGTGAAATCGCCGTTTCATGCAGGGAAGCCGGTCGTGCCGCAGGACAGCTCCTTCCTCACCCGGGTCAGGCGTGCCCTGCCTGACCTGCATCCGGCCGAGCGGCGGCTGGGCGAGATGGTCTGCGACTTCCCCGGCGAGGTGGCGAGCTATTCGGCGCAGGAGCTGGCTGCCCTCGCCCACGTCTCGAAGGCCACGGTCTCGCGCTTCGTGCGCCGGCTGGGCTATGCGAGCTACGAGGCGGCACGCCGCCATGCCCGCGAGGAGGAGCGGACCGGCTCGCGCCTGTTCCTCGCCGTGTCCTCCGGCGACGACGCCGAGACGGCGCTGGCGGCGAACCTCGAGCAGGCGATGGCCAACCTGCAGCGTACCTTCGCGAGCATCCCGGCGGCCGAGATCGACGCCGTGGTCGACACGCTGCTCGCCGCCCGCAAGACCTGGGTGATTGGCTTCCGCGCCAGCCATCCCTTTGCGCTCTACCTCCAGTGGCAGCTCACCCAGGTGGTCGAGAACATCGTCGCCATTCCGGCGGGCGGGCAGACGCTGGGCGAGCACCTGGCATCCGTCCGGCCCGAGGACTGCGTCGTGCTCTTCGGCCTGCGCCGCCGCGTCGCCGGCATGGACCGCCTGCTCCAGGCGCTCCGCCGGACCGAGGCGCGGCTGCTCTACGTGACCGACGAAGGCGTCGAGCCCCGGAAGGACGCCACCTGGCACTTCCGCTGCCAGACCGCGTCGCCCGGCCCGCTCTTCAGCCACGTCTCCGTCATGGCGCTCTGCCACCTCCTGGCGATGCGGGCGATCGAGCGGGCAGGGGCAGCAGCCCGCGCCCGCCTCCGAGCCATCGAGAGCCTGAACGACACGCTGCAGGAGCTCTGAGCGCCTGCCCGGCAGGCGTGCAGCAACGCGCGCATCCTGCCCAATTCCCCGGCACAGCGAGGCGACGCACGGGCTGGCCCGCTGGCGCGAAAACGGGCGCCGCCATGAAACAGTGGTTTCTTTGCGTCGTGGCATGAAACTTGTATCACTATGGGCGTCGGTCTCATGCCGGCGATGTCATGACCGCTGATCCGGAAAGGATGCATCCATGTCCAGGTTCGCTCTCCTCGCCGCTGCCGCCCTCGCTTCGGCCTCGATCCTGCCCTTCGCCGGGACGGCCGCGGCCGAAACCTTGAATCTCACCGTGCTCGGCCAGCCCGTCGGGTCCGGCCTCATCGCCCAGGAGAAGGAAGCACCCTTCTTCGAGAACCTGGCAGCCGAAACCGGCCTCGACGTGGCGGTCGAGTACCGACCCGTCGACGTCGCCGGCATCCCGGATTCGGACGGGCTGCGCGTGCTCAAGTCCGGCCTCTTCGACATCGTCTCGATCCGCGGCCCGCAGGTCAGCCGCGACGAGCCCACCGTGCTGGGCCTCGACCTCATCGGCATGAACACGAGCTACGCCGCCGGGAAGGCGCATACCGAGGCCTTCTTCCCGACCGTCGCTTCCCGCCTCGAGGAGCAGTTCAACGCGAAGCTCCTGGGCCTCTGGCCGGCAGGCCCGCAGGTCATCTTCTGCAAGCCCGAGATCGCGAGCCTCGCCGACCTGCAGGGCCTGAAGGTGCGCGTCGGCGACCAGAGTGCCGCGACCTCGTCGACGGGCTCGGTGCCACGGGCGTGCCGATGCCCTTCGGCGAGGTGCAGCAGTCGCTGGCGCGCGGCGTGGTCGACTGCGCCATCACCGGCCCCGCCTCGGCCAATTCCGGCGGCTGGCCGGAGGCGACCACCACCGTCCTGCCCATCGCGCTGCAGCTCGCGATCAACGGCTATGCCGTCAATCTCGATACCTGGAACGGCATGGCGCCCGAGGACCAGGCGACCCTGCAGTCGGCCATCGAGGCGCTCAGCGCCGAGATCTGGACCTACTCGGAGGAGCTCTACGAGGACGCCATGCGCTGCAACGCCGGCGAGGAGCCCTGCACCCACGGCAAGCCCTACGCGCTGAAGGAGGCGCCGGTCTCAGACGCGGACCTCGCCACCGTCGCCGCCGCGGTCGGCGAGGTGTCGCTGCCGATCTGGGCCGAGCAGTGCAACGCGGTCAACCCGGGCTGCGAGGCTGCCTGGCGGGAAGCCGTGGGCACGAAGCTCGGGCTCTAACCGGCAGGTCGTCGTCGCACCAGACCGTCGCATCATGAGGAGAGGGGGATGAGGATCGTCGCCCGGATGGCCGGTATCGTCTTCGGTGCCATGATGCTCGCCCTCTCCTTCGCCATCGCCGCCGAGACGGTGCTGCGCAAGTTCTTCGCGTACTCCTTCGGCGGCATCGACGAGCTCGGCGGCTATGCCGTCGCCATCGCCGGGCCGCTCGCCTTCACCGTGGCGGCCGTCGAGCAAGCGCATATCCGCATCAACCTGCTCCACGGCCGCCTGCCGGAGGTGGCGCGCGGCTTCCTGAACGCCTTGGCGGCCGTGTCGCTGGCGCTGCTCGCCCTCTTCCTCCTCTACTTCACCATCCGCACGGTGCAGGACACGAGCGCTTATCGGTCCATCGCCCAGACGCCCTGGGCGACGCCGCTCATCTACCCGCAGACGGTCTGGCTCGTGGCGATGGGCGTCTTCGCCGCCGCGACCCTGGTCCTGGCCGGCCAGGCGCTCCGGTACATGGCCCGCCGCGACTGGGCCGTGCTCGACCGGCGCTTCGGGCCGGGCTCGGCCGAAGCCGAGCTGCAGGCCGAGCTCCGTGACCTGGAGAAGCGGCGGGAGCCCGAGCCATGAGCATCGCCGTCGTCGGCCTCGGCTTCGCCGCCATGCTGCTCCTCATGTTCCTCGGCCTGCCGGTCGCCGTCGCCATCGTCGCCGTCGGTGCGGTCGGCGGCTGGCTCGGCTTCGGCATGCCGCTCGTCGACATGATGGGCGGGGTGATCTGGTCGAGCCTCAACAGCCCCTCTATCCTCGCCATCCCGCTCTTCATGCTGCTCGGCGAGCTCATGCTCCGGGGCGGCATCGCGGATCGCATGTACGATGCGCTGGCGGTCTGGTTCGGCCGGCTGCCGGGAGGGCTGCTGCACACCAACATAGCCACCTGCGCCCTCTTCTCGGCGACCTCGGGCTCGTCGGTGGCGACGGCCGCCACGGTCGGCACGATCGCCCTGCCGGCTCTGGAAAAGCGCAACTACGCGACCCGCGCCTCGCTCGGCAGCCTCGCCGCCGGCGGCACGCTCGGCATCCTCATCCCGCCGAGCATCAACCTCCTCGTCTACGGCTCGCTCGCCAACACCTCGGTGGCCCAGCTCTTCGCCGCCGGCCTGGTCCCGGGCATCCTCCTCGCCCTCTGCTTCTCGCTCTACATCCTCGTCTTCGAGCGCAGCGGCGACACCGAGCGCGTGGCCGTGCCGCTCGCCGCCAAGCTCGCCCACCTTCGCTATCTGGTACCACCGCTCGTCATCTTCCTCGTGGTCATGGGCAGCATCTATGGCGGGCTGGCGACGCCGACCGAGTCGGCGGCGCTCGGCGTGGTCATCGCGCTCGCCTTCGTCGCCGGCAGCGGCCGGCTCGACCTCGACCTCCTCGTCAACTGCTCGATGCAGGCGGCCCGCACCACCGGCATGGTCGTCATCGTCCTCGCCTGCGCGCTCCTGCTCAACATCACCATCTCGATGCTCGGCGTGACGCAGGCCGTGACGCAATGGGTCGGCTCCTTCGGCCTCGACCGGCTGACGCTGCTGCTCGTGCTGATCGTCTTCTATCTCGTGCTCGGCGCCTTCCTCGATGCCATGTCGATGCTGGTGCTCACCGTGCCCATCGCCGTGCCGATGATGGCGACGGTCGGCGTCGATGCCATCTGGTTCGGCATCTTCATCGTGCTGATGTGCGAGATCGCGCTCATCACCCCGCCGGTCGGCATGAACCTCTTCGTCGTGCACGGCGTCAGGCGCGACGGCGGCAGCTTCAGCGACGTGATCAAGGGCTCCCTGCCATACGTCGCCGTCATGATCGCCTTCACGGTCATCATCATCCTGATCCCCGACATCGTCATGTGGCTGCCGGAGAGTCTGGCGGGCCGCCGATGAGCATGGCGGGCGCCCATCGGGGACGCCGTCTCCTCGTCGTTAACCCGAACAGCAACCCGCTGGTGACGCGCCTCGTTGACGCGGCCGCGCAGGCAACGGTGCCGCCCGGCTACGACGTCACGACCGTAAGCCCGCCCGACGGGCCGTTCTCGATCGAGACACCGGCGCACCGGGCTGCGGCCGTGCCCGGCGTGCTCAGCCTGATCGAGCGGCATCGCGAAGGCGGCTTCGCCGGCTACGTCCTCGCCTGTTTCGACGACATCGCCGTGCCGGAGGTGCGCGCCCGCGTCGCGACTCCCGTCACCGACCTCGCCGAGGCCGGGATCCTCGCCGCCGTCGCGGCGGGCGGCCGTTTCGCCGTGCTCACCACCGTCACCGCGGCGGTGCCGCGCATCCTGGAACTGGCGCGGCGCCACGGCGCCGGCGAGCGCTGCACCGTCCGGGCCGCCGATCTCGGCGTGGCGGCGGTGGCGGAGCGCTCGCCCGCGACCCTGGCCCGCCTGGCCAGCGTGATCGAAGCAGCACTGGCCGAGGACCGTGCCGAAACGATCCTCCTGGGCTCCGGTGCGCTGGCCGGCGCCGCCCCCCTGCTCGAGCCCTTTTGTCCCGTGCCCATCATCGACGCCGCCGCCGCCGCAGTGCGGCGCGTGGCCGCTCAGATCGAGGCCATGTAGCCGCCGTCGACATAGAGGATCTGGCCGGTGACGTAGCGGGCCGCGTCCGAGGCGAGGAAGACGGTGCTGCCGACGAGATCGCGGAGATCGCCGAACCGCCCGGCCGGGATCTTCGCCAGCATCGCCCGCTGCCAGTCCTCGTCCGCATAGAACATCTCGGTCAGCGCCGTCCGGAAGTAGCCGGGGCCGATGGCGTTCACCCTGATCCTGAGGGGAGCCCACTCCGTCGCCAGCGCCCGGGTCAGGCCGAGCAGCCCGGCCTTCGAGGCGCCGTAGGGTGCTGCTGTCGGCACGCCCACCGCCGAGGTCAGCGAGCAGATGTTGAGGATGGTGCCGCCATCCGCCCCGCCCATCAGCCGGGCCGCCGCCTGGGCGGTGAAGAAGGCGCCCCTGAGGTTGGTCTCGTGGATCCGGTCCCAGAGATCCTCCTCGACCTCGAGCGAGGCGCAGACCTCCTCGGTCCCCGCATTGACGACCACGAGGTCGAGCCCGCCCAGCGCCGCAGCCGCCTCGGCGACGCCGCTCCTGATCCCGTCGACCGAGCGCGCCTCCATGGCGACCGGCACGGCCTTCCGCCCCTCGTCCTCGATCGCCGCCACCACGTCGGCGAGCCCCGCCACGTCGCGCGCCGTTACCGCCACGTCCGCCCCGAACCGGGCAAGTCCGATGGCCAGCGCCTCGCCGATCCCGCGGCTGGCCCCGGTGACGAGGGCACGACGGCCCTTCAGGTCGAAACTGGCATCGACGGCGTCGATCATGGCGGCACTCCGGTCCGGCAGGGAGCTGGCGTCAGGCGACAGAGGCTGCACGCAGGCCGGCCCGCCCGCAAGGTGCGGCGTGTCGCCTGAGGCGATCTCGCCCCCTTGTCGCGCGGCCTCTCTCCCGGCACCCTGCCGACGGCTTTTCCACCCCGGCAGAGGTGACCGCGTGCACCCCATGGTGCGGCTTTCAGGTGTCGGCAAGACGTTTGGCGGGACGGTGGCGGTCGATGCCGTCTCGCTCGACCTCGCGGCCGGCCGTTTCCTCACCATCCTCGGCCCTTCGGGCTGCGGCAAGACCACGCTGCTCCGCATGATCGCCGGCTTCATCGCCCCTACCTCCGGGCGCATCGAGGTCAACGGCACCGCCGTCGAGAGCGTGCCGCCCTGGCGCCGTTCCATCGGCATGGTGTTCCAAAGGCTCGCCCTCTTCCCGCACCTTTCGGCCTTCGACAACGTCGCCTACCCGCTCCTCATGCGGCGCTTTCCCGCCCAGGGGATGGCCGAGCGGGTCGAGCGCTATCTCGAGCTCGTCCGCCTGCCGGGCATGGGCGGCAGGCGCCCGCACGAGCTCTCCGGCGGCCAGCAGCAGCGCGTCGCCATCGCCCGCGCCCTCGTCTTCGAGCCGGACATCCTCCTCCTCGACGAGCCGCTCGCCGCCCTCGACCGCAAGCTCCGCGAGGACATGCAGCTCGAGTTCCGCCGCATCCAGCAGGAGCTCGGCGTCACCACCATCAACGTCACCCATGACCAGCGCGAGGCGCTCGTCATGTCGGACGAGGTCATGGTCATGCACCAGGGCCGGGTCCAGCAGTCCGCCCCGCCGGCCGAGACCTATGGCCGGCCCGCCAACCGCTTCGTCGCGGGCTTTCTCGGCCTCACCAATTTTCTCGATGCCGAGGTGCTCCGCCCCGCCGGAGAGCGCTGGATCGTACAAGTCGGCGAGACGGAGCTCGTGGGCACCGGCCATGTCACCGTAGGTGCCCGGGTCACGGCAGCGCTCCGCGCCGAGAAGCTCCGCCTGCTCGCTCCGGGCAGCATCGCCGAAACGCAGTTCCCGGCCATCGTCACCGAGGTCGTGTTCGAGGGCGACCGCATCCTCTATGAGGTCGTGGTCGAGGCGCTCGGCAAGGCCCGGCTGCAGCTCTACGACCACGACCCGGAAGGCCACGGCCGGCACGCGGCGGGCGACGCCGTGACGATCGGCTGGTCGCCGGCCCATCTCTTGCTCTTCCCCGACTGATCGGCACCAGAAACTGAACGACATCAGAAAAGGAGGGAACCCCCCGATGTCCAGGACCTCGTCCACCTTCGGCCGCCGCCGCCTGCTCCAGGCGGCCGGCCTCGGCACCACCGCCCTTGCCACGCCCTGGCTCTGGCGCAAGTCCGCCTTGGCCCAGGACAAGCCCTCGGAGCTCATCGTCCGCGCCTGGGGCGGGGTCTGGGTCGAGGCGCTGGACAAAGGCGTCTCGCAGCCCTTCACCGAGGCCACCGGCATCGCCATCCGCCACGACCTCACCGAGGACAACGAGATCCGCCCGCGCATCTGGGCCGCCGTCGACCAGGGCCGGGTGCCGCCGATCCACGTCAACTGGGACACCTCGACCAACGCCACCAAGTCTTCGCTCCGCGGCGTCACCGAGGACCTAGGCGATCTGTCAAATCTCGCCGAGATGCTGCCCGCGGCCACCCCCGCCGGCTTCGACGGCGTGCCGATGATCAACATGTACTCCTACGTCTACGTCCTGGCCTATCGCGACGAGGCCTTCCCGGATGGCCCGCCCGTGAGCTGGCGGGAGATGCTGGAGCCGCGCTTCAAGGGCCGGGTCGCCCTCTACAATGACGGCATCGGCTTCCACCCTGCCGCACAGATCGCCGGCGGCGGCACGCTCGAGGGCATCCCCGACGACATGGAGCCCTGCTGGGAATTCATCCGCGAGCTCAAGGTGCAGGAGCCGCTGCTCGGCGAGGACCCGGACTTCACCGCCTGGTTCCAGAACGGCGAGATCGACATCGCCTGCACCATCCTCTCCAACGCCCGGGCGGCCAAGCAGAACGGCATCGCCGTCTCTTGGACCGTGCCGGAAGAGGGCGCCAAGGTCGACACGGACGGCATGTGGATCCCGAGGGGCCTGCCCGAGAACGAGCTTCATTGGGCGAAGGAATACGTCAACTTCGCCATGAGCCAGCCCGCCCAGCAGGAATGGACGAGCCTCCTCGGCCTGCCCGGCCTCCGCCCCGGCCTCACGGCACCCGAAGACCTCACGGGCGACCCCGCCTACCCGCAAACCCCCGAGGACTTCGCCCGCCTCATCTCGGTTCCGACCCGGATCCTCGTCGAGAACGAGAGCGACTGGTTCCAGAAGTTCCAGGAGATCATGCAGGGATAACGAGGTCATGGGGGAGGCGTGGCCTCCCCCATGCGCCCCCTCGGGACTTGCGACTGGCCACCCCAGCGATTAGATTAGCCAGGGTTAGCCAAGGAGCCTCTGCCGTGCACACCGTGAACATGCTGGAAGCGAAGACGCAGCTCTCGAAGCTGGTCGAAGCCGTCGAAAGCGGCGCCGAAGCGGAGATCGTCATCGCCCGCAACGGCAAGCCCGCGGCAAAGCTGGTGCCGATCGGCGTGGAGAAGCCGAAAAGGCGGCCGATTGGATTCCTGGATGGTCAATTTCCCTCCACGACCCAGGAGGAGTTCGATTCGACCAACGATGAAATCTACAAAATGTTCTTCGGCGATGAGGAGTGAAGCTTCTCCTTGATACTCAAATAGCGATCTGGTCGATCTCTGGCTCAGAGAGGCTGAGTGGACAGATGCGTGAGATGCTGGCGGCCGGGAGCAACGATATCTTCGTCTCGTCCGTCAGCATTTGGGAAATAGCAATCAAGTTCCCACTACGAAAGCCATCGGCTCCGCCCTTCTCGCCAAGTGAGACACTCCGGCACTGCCGCACCATCGGTTACACCCTCCTCTCAATCACCCCCGAGCACGCCGCGGCCGTCGGCACGCTGCCGCATCACCACGGCGACCCCTTCGACCGTCTCCTGATCGCCCAGGCGCTGACCGAGCCGCTGCGGTTCGTTACCGCCGACCGCAGGCTCGCCGTCTACAGCGACACCATCATCCAGTGCTAATCCAGCTCGCCCTTCGTCCGGATCACCTTGTGGAGCAGGCCGTAGGCCATGGCCTCCTCGGGGAACATCCAGTGGTCGCGGTCGGTGTCCTTGGCGATCCGCTCGATCGGCTGGCCGGTCTCGTTGGCGAAGATGCGATTGAGCCGTTCGCGCATCTTGATGATCTGCTCGGCCTGGATGCCGATATCCGACGCCGAGCCCATCATCCCGCCCGAGGGCTGGTGCAGCAGAAAACGCGTGTTCGGCAGGCAGAAGCGGTTCTCCTTGGCCGCACCGACGAAGATCAGGGCCCCCGCCGAGGCCACCCAGCCCGTGCCGATCGTCCGGACCTTGGGGCCCACGAACTTCAGCATGTCGTAGATCATGTCGCCCGATTCGACATGCCCGCCCGGCGAGCTGACGAAGACGTTGATCCAGTCATCGCCGTCGCTGGCCAGCGCCAGCAGCTGGGCCGCCACCAGCTTCGCCATCTTGTGCTCGACCTGGCCGGAAATCAGGATGGTGCGGCTCTTGAACAGCCGCTCCTCGAGCATGCCGCCCGCCTTGGCGCCATCGTCGGGCTTCTTCTTCTCGTCCTCGTCGTCCAGCCACATCGAATGGAATCTCCGTTGGCGGCCAGCCACCCGCAGTTGAGCGCCGGCCTTTGAAACCTCGTGGCACCGTACCTAGCGCCCCACCGGCCGAAGAACAATCCGCGGCTGCCCGCACGATCGGCCTCCGCCTGCTCGACGGCCTGGAAGTGGTGCGCGCCACCCTCTTCCCGCATGGCGCCGGCGGGCTCACCCCCTGGCTCTTCCTCCTGCCGGCGCTGCTCCTGGTCTTCCTCCTCGTCGCCGGCATCGTGCCCCTGCTCGACACCTCGCTGCGCGAGCTCGACCGCGCCACCTTCCGTCCCGGCGAGGACTGGACGCTCGCCAATTTCCAGACCCTCTGGGAGCGCCCCGTCTACACCTGGCTCGCGATCCGGACGATGGGGGCCGCCCTCGTCGTCACCGTCCTCAGCCTGCTGCTCGCCCTGCCTTACGCCTGGCTCATGGTCAAGACACCCCGGCCCTGGCTGAAGAAGCTGCTCCTCGTCTCGCTCTTCCTGCCCTTCTTCATCGGCCAGGTGGTGCGCGCCTATGGCTGGCTCGTGGTGCTCGGCAACCAGGGCCTCGCCAATGCCGTGCTCGGCTGGCTCGGCCTGCCGCCCGTCGCCATCCTCTACACCCTGCCGGGCGTCATGCTCGGCCTCGTCCAGTACATGCTGCCGTTTGCCGTACTGATGCTGGCCCCGGCCTTCACCGCAGTGCCCGAGGAGGTCGAGCTCGCCTCCGGCAGCCTCGGCGCCAGCCCGGCGCGCACCTTCCGCCACATCGTCCTGCCGCTGGTCCGCCCGGGCCTCGTCGCCGCCGCCGTCGTCGTCTTCACGCTCTCGCTCACCGACTTCGCCATGCCGGCGATCATGGGCGGCGGCCGCAACGACTTCATCGCCAACGCCATCTACGACGCCTTCTTCTCCCTCAGCGATCCGGGCCTCGGCAGTGCCCTCGCCATCCTTCTGACCCTCGCCGGCACCACCATCGCCGGCATCATGCTCGCCCTCTTCGGCCTCGGCACGCTCGGCTACGTGCGTCGCGGCTGATGCAGCGCTCGCCCTTCACGCTCCTGCTCGGCCTGATCGTCGCCTTCGACCTCGTCTTCCTCGCCGTGCCGACGCTGGTCGTCGTCGTCATCTCGTTCACCAGCGGCAACATGGTGGCCTTCCCGCCGGAAGGCTTCTCGCTCCGCTGGTACGGCGTGCTGCTGACCAAGCCCGAGTTCCTCGCCGCCCTAGGCCGCTCGCTCCAGGTCGGCCTCGTCTGCACCGCCCTTGCCATCCCCGCCGGCACGGCCGCGGCCCTGGCGCTCGCCCGCTGGCGCATCCGCTTTCCGACCGCGCTTCAGCTCTATCTCCTGCTGCCGTTCACCGTGCCGCTGGTCGTCTCCGGCATTGCGCTGATGCTGCTCTTCGGCCGCATGGGCATGCTGGGCGCCGTCTGGCCGGTCGGGCTCGCCGCCTGCGTCATCAACCTGCCCTTCATGATCTGGGCGGTGGCGGCGTCCGTGAACCATCTCGACCCCGACCTCGAGAACGCCGCCATGAACTGCGGCGCACCACCCACCCACACCTTCTTCACCGTTACCCTGCCGGCCGTGGCGCCCGGCATCCTGACCGGGGCGCTGGTCATGTTCATCCTCGCCGTCAACGAGTTCCTGGTCAGCCTGATGCTGGTCGATGCGCGGATCGTCACATTGCCGGTCCTCGTCTACAACGCCATCCGCAACATCATCACGCCCGACCTTGCCGCCGTCTCGGTCGTCTACCTCCTGATCGCCATCGTCGCGATCTGGCTGCTCGACCGCCTCGTCGGCCTCGGCATCCTCCTCGAGTCCAAGCGGAACTGACGAAGCCCATGATCAATCTCTTCGAGCTCGAGAAGCTCGCCCCGGCCGAACGGGACGCCCTCCTGCTGCGCACCGAGGCCGACCTCTCCGCCTTCATGCAGCCCGTCGGTCGGATCGTCGCCCGGGTCCGTGACGGCGGTGACACCGCCATTGCCGAGTTCGCCCGGGAGATCGACAGGGTGACCCTCGACCCTGCCGCCCTCGAGGCGACCGAGGCCGAGTTCGCCGCCGCCGACGCGGCGCTCGAGCAGGACGTCAAGGACGCCATCGCCTACGCCACGGACAACATCCGCCGCTTCCACGAGCGCCAGAAGCCCGAGGACATGTGGCTGATGGAGATCCAGAAGGGCGCCTTCGCCGGCGAGCGCTGGTCGCCGATCCGCTCGGTCGCCTGCTACGTGCCGCGCGGCAAGGGCGCCTTCCCCTCGGTCATGATGATGACCACCATCCCGGCCGTCGTCGCCGGCGTGGGCGAGATCATCGTCCTCACCCCGCCGACCCCGGAGGGCGGCATCGACGCCGCCTCGCTCTACGCCGCCCGCATGGCCGGCGTGCGCCGGGTCTTCCGCGTCGGCGGTGCCGTCGCCGTAGCGGCCGCGGCGCATGGCACGGCCACCATCCCGAAGGTGGCGAAGATCGTGGGCCCCGGCAGCCCCTGGGTGGTCGCCGCCAAGCGCCATCTGGCCGACCGCATCGATACCGGCCTGCCCGCCGGCCCGTCCGAATCCATCGTCCTCGCCGACGCCACGGCCAACCCCGACATCGCCGCCCTCGACCTCCTGATCGAGGCCGAACACGGCGCCGACAGCAGCGCCTATCTCGTGACCGACAGCCGCGAGGTCGCCGAGCGCGCCCGCGCCCGCCTGCCCGAGCTGATCGCCAATCTCGGCGCCGAGCGCCGGGGCTATATCGAGGCCGTCCTCGGCGGCAAGTGCGGCGGCATCGTCCTCGCCCCCTCCTGGGACGAAGCCGTCCGCTTCACCAACGACTACGCGCCCGAGCATCTCGAGATCCTCTCGAAGGAGCCGATGCAGCATCTCGGTGCGATCACCGACGCCGGCGAGATCCTCTTGGGCGAGAACACGCCCATGACCATCGCCAATTTCTGCCTCGGCCCGGACTGCGTGCTCCCCACCGGCGGCTGGGCGCGCACCTTCTCCGCCCTCGGCGTGCAGGACTTCATGAAGCGCACCAGCCTCGGTCACGTTACCCGCGCCGGCTTCGCCGAGCCGGCCCGCCACGCCGCGGTGCTGGCCCGCTACGAGGGCTTCGAGGCACACGCCCAGGCGCTGGGCGCCATCCGCGACACGTTCCGGCCGTAGGAACTGTCAAACCCGGACGTTTCGTCACTTCCGGGCGACCCCGCCGCCGTCCACACTTGGCCGATTGACTTGGCTTCGGGGAACGATGCGGCAGGCACGGCGGCTTTTCGGGCGATGGGCGGGCAGGGTGGCGCTGCTGGCGCTGCTGCTACAACTCGCCCAGCCCTGGCTCGGCCTGCAGCCGGCGAGGGCCGAGGTCGGACCGCTCGGGCCTGTCCTCGTCATCTGCACCGGCAACGGCCTCCTCCGCATCCATGCCGACGGCACGCCGGTGCAGGAGACCGACCCCGAGCGCCAGCATTGCGGGGCCTGCGTCACCCGCCTGCAAGGTCCGGCCGTGCTGCCGACCGCCCCGGTCCTCCGCCTGCCGCAGGTCGCATCACCCGTCGCCACCCGCCTCCTGGCGCCCGGCACGGCTAGCAGGGCCACCGCCCCGCCACTCCCGGCGCGCGGCCCACCGGCGGCCTGAGTCGGCTCCACCGATCCCATTCCCGTCAATGATCCGGAGGCGCCTCGCGTGGCCACAGGCCCGCCGCCCCGGCACTTCATTTTGGAGACCATCCATGCTGCGCTGGATCCTTTCGAGCACGCTTGCCCTTGCCGCCATCGGCGCCGTCGAGGCGCACGAGTTCACGGTCGGCGAGATCACCATCGACCATCCCTGGGCCCGGGCCACCGCCGCCCACCAGGCGAACGGTGCGGCCTATCTCGTCGTCGACAATGGCGGCGAGGCCGACCGCATCCTGGGAGCGGCCTCCCCGGTCGCCGCCAGGGTCGAGCTGCACAACCACATCGACGACAACGGCGTCATGCGCATGCGCCACGTCGATTCCATCGATCTCCCCGCGGGCGAGACCACCGCACTAGCGCCGGGTGGTCTGCACATCATGCTCTTCGAGCTCGGCGCCCCCCTGGTCGAGGGCGAGAGCTTCCCGCTCACGCTCACCCTCGAGCAGGCCGGCGACGTCGAGGTCGAGGTCAAGGTCGAGCCGGTGACCTACGGCATCGGTGGCGACAGCCATGGCCATGGCGGCCATCAGGGCCACGGCAGCGGCGGCTGAGACAGGACCGGGCAGCACCTGTTTCAGGCAGGTGCTGCCCGCAAGCTCACTCGGCCCGCTTCTTCCCGGTGACCATGGCGCGCACCAGGTTCTCGCCATGCGAGAGGCTCGAGAAGATCACCCCGGCAACATGCGTGGCGATCAGCACCAGCATGAGGTTGGCCGCGACCTCGTGGGTCTCCTCGAGCCACCTCGGCTCGTGGCCGAGGAGATCGGTGGTGAGCAGCCAGCCCGAGCCGCCGGTCACCACGAGTCCGGCAAGCAGCGCGAAGACCATGGCGGCCCCCAGAGGGTTGTGGCCGAGATGGCGTGGCGCCCGCATGGCCAGCGCATCCCGCGCATAGGCGAGGGTGGTCGCCGGGCCGAAGGTGAAGTCCCTGAACCGGGCATGCGGCGAGCCGATGAAGCCCCAGACGAGCCGGAGACCGACCAGCGCCAGGACGCCATAGCCCAGGAGCTCGTGCAGCCAGTCGATCTCCTCGCCAGTCAGCCAGGCCGCGGTGAAGAAGACCACGAGCGCCCAGTGGAAGAACCGGACGAACGGGTCCCAGACCCGCACCAGCCGGACCTCCGCGTCGGCCCCGGCTGGTGCGGCGGCGGCCATCAGTCGTCCTCGTCCGGCAGGATGGCGCCCGAGACCGGATCGACATGGGCCTCGACCTTCATGCCATTGGCATCACGCCCCTCGACCTCGTAGCAATTGTCCTCGCGGTCGATCTCGCGCACCTCGTAGCCCATGCCCTGGAGCTTCGCGCGAAGCGCATCCTCGCTCATCCACTGGTCCCGCGGGACGTCGGGGCATTCTGGATCGGAGGCCAGGGCCGGCAGGGCCAGCGCCATCGGCGCGAGGGCGGCGGAAAGCATCAGGAGCTTGCGCATGTTCGAGTTCTCCACTTCGTCAGCCGGCAGGATCGCCGACGCCACGGACCATAGGCGTCGAGCCCTGTCGCCGGCCTGTCGGCCCTTGTCAGCCTTCTGTCAGCCTCGGCTCGCTATGCTCGCCGCATGACCCGCACCCGCCTCGCCCTTCTCGCCTTGCTCCTCGTCTTGCTGCCTTTGGCCAAAGGTGGTGCCGACGACGATGGCGACCACGAGCGCGCGCGACAGGCGCTCGAGCGCGGGGAGGTGCTGCCCTTGGCCGAGATCCTGGAGCGTGTCCGCAGCCAGGCGCCGGGCGAGGTGATCGCGACCGAGTTCGAACGCGAGGACGGGCGCTGGGTCTACGAGCTCAAGCTGATCGATGCCGGCGGCCGCGTCGTCGAGCTCGAGGTGGACGCCGTGGACGGCCGCATTCTCCACTCGGAGCTCGACGATTGAGGCTGCTCCTGGTCGAGGACGACGAGCGAATCGCCCGGGACGTCATCGCCCTGCTCGAGGCCCAGGGCCACCACGTCGACCACGTCGCCAATGGCGAGGACGCCTGGTTCAGGGGCGACGTCGAGGACTATGCCGCCGTCGTCCTCGATCTCGGCCTGCCCGGCATGGACGGGCTCGCCGTGCTCAAGCGCTGGCGGGAGAACGGCCGGGCCATGCCGGTCCTCGTCCTCTCGGCCCGGGGCACCTGGAAGGAGCGCGTCGAAGGCATCGACGCCGGTGCCGACGACTACCTGCCCAAGCCCTTCGAACCGGAGGAACTGGCCGCTCGCCTCCGCGCCCTGATCCGCCGCTCCGCCGGGCAGGGCCGGCCGGTGCTCGAGATCGGCGAGGTCGCCCTCGATCCACGCGCCATGCGGGTCAGCGTCAGAGGCGTGCCCAGGGCCCTCTCGCCCCAGGAATACCGGCTGCTCGATTATCTCATGCTGCACGCGGGCCGGGTGGTGCCGCAAAGCGAGCTGATCGAGCAGCTCTATGGCGACGACGACAGCCGCGAGACCAACACGATCGAGGTGCTGATCGGCCGCCTGCGCAAAAAGCTCGGCGTCGAGCTGATCTCGACCCGGCGCGGCTTCGGCTACACGATCGAGCCGGACGACCCCGCACCTTGAGCGGCCAGTCCCTGCGCCTGCGTCTGCTGCTGGCCCAGGCCGCCTCGGTGGTCGTGGCGCTCGTCCTCGCCGGCATCGGCCTAACCGTGCTCTTCGAGCGTCATCTCGAGCGCCGTGTCGACGCGGAGCTCGCGACCTATGTGCGCCAGCTCGCAGCGCACCTCGTCATCAATGCGGATGGTGCGCTCACGCTCGAGGCACCGCTCGCCGACCCGCGCTTCGCCGTCCCGCTCAGTGGCCTCTACTGGCAGATCGAGGATCAAAAGACCGGCACCGTGCTTCGCTCGCGCTCGCTCTGGGACGACGTGCTGCCGCTGCCTGTGGACGAGCCCGAGCCCGGCCAGGCGCATCGGCACCCGCTGCCCGGTCCCGGCAACACGGTGCTCCTCGTGCACGAGCGGCTGGTGCTGCTCGACAAGGGTGCGGGGGACCGCCGCATCCGGATCGCGGCGGCGGTGGATCGCGCCACGCTGGATGACGCGCGCGCCGACTATGTCCGCCAGCTCGCCACGGCACTCGCCGGTCTCGCCCTCGTGCTGGTCGCCGCCGCTGCCGTGCAGGTCTGGTACGGCCTGCGCCCCTTCGAGGCGGTGCGCCGGGCGGTGACCGCGGTGCGCGAAGGCCGGGCGAAACGCCTCGCTGGCCGCTTTCCCTACGAGATCCGGCCGCTGGTGCAGGAGGTCGACGCCCTCCTCGAAGCGCAGGAGCAGTCGCTGGCCCAGGCCCGGCAGCGCGCCGCCGATCTGGCGCACGGCCTGAAGACCCCGCTCACCGTGCTCGGCAGCGAGGCCCGCAGGCTCGCCGCGAAGGGCGAGACTGGGGTTGCCGCCGAGCTCGACCGGCTGGCCCGGGACATGCGGCGCCACATCGACCGCGAGCTCGCCCGCACGCGCCTCGCCGGTGCCGCCGGCCGGGGCCAGGCGACAGCACTCGCCCCGGCGATCGACCGGCTGGTGGAGACGCTCCGTCGCACGCCCATCGGCGCCGCCCGCGACTGGCAGCTCGACGTGCCGGGGCACCTGCGGGTCGCTATCGAGGCCGACGATCTGAGCGAGCTCCTGGGCAACCTGCTCGACAATGCCGCCAAATGGGCGCGCAGCGATATCTCCGTCGAGGCCGGATTGGACGCCGTCGACGTGCGGCTCACCATCGCCGATGACGGGCCGGGCGTCGCTGCGGCCGAGCTCGACCAGCTCGGCACGCGCGGCCACCGGCTCGACACGACGAGACCCGGCCACGGCATCGGCCTTGCCATCGCCCGGGACATAGCCTCGGCCTATGGCGGCAGCATCGCCTTCGCCAACCGCCAGGATGGCGGCCTCGCCGTCACTTTGACCCTGCCGGCCGCTCAGCTCCCCACCGGCCAGGCTTCCACGCGGTAGGCGCTGTCCCAGAAGAGCCACTCATATTGCGCCGAGCGGATGAAGGCAGAAGCCATGCGCTCCCGCTCTTCCGCGCCGGCCCGCTCGGCTGTCCGGTCGGTGATGGCGATCACCTCCTCCACCGACCGGGCGAAGTCCGGCGAGGCATAGGTGTCGATCCAGGGCTGGTAGAAATTGCCGGCCGCCGACTCCTCGGCGATCCGCGTGCCGACATCGTGATAGATCCAGAAGCACGGCAGGATCGCCGCCA
>JAUIID010000111.1 GCA_030431615.1 Alphaproteobacteria bacterium | reverse complement strand
TTTCTCGGCCCGGGCCCGCTCGCGCATCGCCTCAAGCTCCTCCGGCGTGCACCAGCAGCGATAGGCCAGGCCTGCTTCGAGCAGGCGGTCGACCGCCGCCTTGTGCCGCTCGATCCGGTTGAACTGGTAGACGGGCGGCCCGTCCGACTCGAGGCCGAGCCAGCCGAGGCCGTCGAGAATTGCCTGAATGGCGGGCTCGGTCGAGCGCTGCCGGTCGGTATCCTCGATGCGCAGCAGATAGCGGCCGCCGTGGTGCCGGGCGAACAGCCAGTTGAAGAGGGCGGTGCGGGCGCCACCGATGTGCAGATAGCCCGTAGGTGATGGGGCGAAGCGGACAATTACACTCATGGTTGATTTTTAGCCGGATTTCGGGGAGGAGAAGAAGGGATTCGGCGCGGCCTCGTAACACGATCGGAGCGGACTTGCAGCAGCCGGCCCTCGTGCCCACCGCCCGGTCCTGGGCGCCACGGTCGGCGGACGGCACCAGGATGCTCCTGGGGCTGGTCGCCGTCGTGCTCGAGTCGCTGCACGCCGAGCGGCCACGCTGGCCACTCTGGGCGCCGATCGCCTTCGCTTTCGGCATACTCGTCTATTTCGCCCTGCCGGTCGAGCCGTCGCCGATGCTGCTGGCCGTGCTGCCGCTCGGGGTGCTTGGGGCCGTAGCCGGTGCGCGACGGGCCGGCGGCCTCGCCGTGCTCTTCTGGCTCGGCCTGGCCCTGGCGCTGGCCGGCTTCGCCGTGGCCCAGCTGCGCACACTGCAGGTGGCCGCCCCGGTGCTGCCGAGGAGCGGCATCTACCATGTCGAAGGGGTGATCCGGGCCGCCGAGCCGCGCCATGACGGCCAGCGCCTGCTGCTCGGCGACCTCGTGATCGAGCACCTCGAAGCGGCGGCGACGCCGGCCTCCGTGCGCTTCACCGTGCGGCAGACGGAGGTGCCGTTCCTGCCGGGGCAGCGGATCAGGGCCCGGGTCCGTTTGCAGCCGCCGAGCGGTGCGGCGGTGCCGGGCGGCTTCGACTTCGCCATGCGGGCATGGTTCGAGCGGCTGGGTGGCGTCGGCTTTGCGCTCGGCGCCCCGGAGCTGCTGGCGGCCGGCCAGGGGATCGGCTCGCGGCCGGTTGCCACGCTGCGGCATGCGGTTGCCGCCCGCGCCGAGCGGGTCATTCCGGGTGCCGACGGGGCCGTCGCCGCGGCCCTCCTGACGGGCCTGCGCGCCTCCATCCCCGACAAGGTGTGGCGCGACATGCAGGCGAGCGGGCTCGCCCATCTGCTCGCCATCTCCGGGCTGCACATGACGCTGATTGCCGGCACGGTCTTCGTCGTCGCCCGCGCGCTCTTCGGCGCCTGGCCCGCCTTGGCGCTCCGCGTGGTGCCGAAGAAGCCCGCTGCTGTCGTGGCCCTCGTCGCGGCGCTCGGCTACCTCCTGCTCGCCGGTGCCACCGTGCCGACTCAGCGCGCCTTCCTCATGGCGGCGGTAGCACTCCTTGCCGTGCTGCTCGACCGCAACCCGGTATCGATGCGGCTGCTCGCGATGGCGGCCTTCGTCGTGCTGGTGATTGCCCCGGAGAGCCTGCTCGGCCCGTCGTTCCAGATGAGCTTCGCCGCGGTCACCGGCCTCGTCGCATTCTATGAGCTGCGCCTGCGCCAGCTCGCCCTCCTGCCGCCGGAGAACGACCGGCAGAGGCCGAGCCGGCTGCTCCTCGTCTATTTCGTCGGCATCCTGGTCACCACGCTGATCGCCAGCCTCGCGACCACACCCTTTGCCGCCTACCATTTCCAGCGTGTGGCGACCTATGGCGTGCTCGCCAATCTGGTGGCGGTGCCACTCACCGCCTTCTGGATCATGCCGGCCGGGCTTCTCGCACTGCTGCTCATGCCGTTCGGGCTCGACGGGCCGGTGCTGCAGCTGATGGGGACGGGGATCGGTGCGGTGCTCGAGGTAGCGGCCTTCGTCGCCGCCCTGCCGGGCGCCGGCATCGAGGTCAGCCCCTGGCCGCCATCGAGCCTCTTGCTGCTGGCCCTGGGCGGGCTCTGGCTCTGTCTCTGGCGGCAGCGCTGGCGGCTCTGGGGCGGGGCGGCCTGCGCCCTCGGTCTCGTCATTGCGCTGACCGCCACGCCGCCGGACCTGCTGATCGACCGGCGCGGCGATCTCGTCGTCTATCGCGCCACCGGCGGCGAGGCCCACCTGCTCGAGCTCAAGCGCGACCGCTGGCTGGCCGGACAACTCGTGCAGGCCGTGGGTGCCGGTACGGCAAGCGGCTTCGAGACGCGGCCGGACCGGCAACTCGCCTGCGATTCGCTCGGCTGCGTCGCCGGCCCCGAGCCGGGCCGGCGGGTGGCCATAGCCTTGACCGCGGAGGCGGCCGCGGAAGACTGCAGCCGGGCCAGCTTCGTCATCCTGCTCACCGGCCCGGAGAGCTGCACCAACGGCACACCGAGCTTCGGGGCCCGGGCGCTCTGGCGGAGCGGCGGGGTGGCGCTGCGGATCGGGGACGGCGGGGTGCAGCTCGAGACTGTTGCAGATCGGTCGGGCGACCGGCCCTGGGTGCGGTGAGTCAGCATTCCGGTTGAAACTATTTCAACCTATGGTACATTTTAAGCGAATTGCACTCCAACCAGGAGGCTAGGCCGATGCTCGCTCACCCGACGCATCCGTTTGCCCGGATCGATACGCTGCGCCATCACGCCCTGGCCCGCCCGCTCGTCGCGGCCCTGCTGCTGGCGGTCGGCGGAGTGCTGCTCTACTCGGTGGCGGCTCTCGTCGACCGGCGCGATGCCGCTGCCACCTTCGTGCCGTCGGCCGGGATCGGCCCGCTCGGCAGCAGCGGCGTCCAGGCGCTGACCCTGCCTCTGACAGCCGAAGCAGGGCCCGTGTTGGAGCCGACCGCGCTGTCCTCGGCAACGGACGCGATCGTGGCACCGGCGATGGCCGGGGAACTAGCGGGCGACCTGGAGGTGATGCTGGCCGGGGTCGCGCTGGATCGGGTGTCGCCGGCCGCCGGTCCCGCCCGCCCGCCGGTTGACGCGGCAGCACCGCCCTTGCGGATCGACATTCTCGGCATCGTCGATACCACCTGGACGCCTGTCGCCACCACCCGGCCCTGATCTTGGCCGATTTCCCCATGCAGGCAGGAAACCCGGCCCGGCCGGCCGTGGGCCCGCCGGCCGCCGCCGGCGAGCTCTCCTTGCCGGAGCTGCTTGGCGTGCTCCGCCGCTATCGCCTCCTGCTCCTGGGTGCCCTCGGTGTCGGCCTCGGCCTGGCGGTGCTGCTGCTCGCCTGGCTGCCGCCGGTTTACGTGGCGACCGCCCAGGTGATGATCGAGCCGCTGCGCCAGGTGCCGGAGGACAGCGCTTTGCCGGCCACGGGCATCGCCGATGACGGCACGGCCATCGACAGCCAGGTGAAGCTGCTCGCCTCGCGCAGCATGGCGCGCCAGGTGATCGATGCCCTGGACCTCGCGGCGGAGCCCGAGCTGCAACGCCCGCTGGCCGTGGCGGAGCGGCTCGGCGAGCTCGCCGGCGTTCCCCGGGCTGCGGCACTGGAGGATGGCGCCGGTGGCCTCGTCGATCGCTTCCTCGAACGGCTCGAGGTGGCGCGCGACGGCAAGACCCGGGTCATCCGGATCAGCTTCGCCAGCTCCGATCCGAAGATCGCCGCCCTGGTCGCGAACGGGGTGGCGGAGCGCTACATCGAGGGCCAGCTCGAGACCAAGACCCGGGCAACGCGCGATGCCGCGGCATGGCTGCGCTCGGCGCTCGACACCAGCCGCGAGGCCCTGGAGGTGGCCGAGGCGGAGCTCGCCGGCTTTCGCGAGCGTTCACAGGATGAGTATGCCGATGCGTTCGCCCTGCATGGGGTGGACGTGTTCAATCTTAGGCGTGATCTCGTGGCGGTCGCGGGCGAGCGTGCCGCCCGGCAATCCGAGCTCGTGCGCCTGCGCCGAGTGCTCGCCGAGGGCGATCCCGATCTCGCCTTTCAGGAGCTCGGCGGCTCGGAGGTCCTCGAGAATCTCTACGGCCTGAAGAACCAGACGACGCGGCGCGAGGCGGAGCTGGCCACGCGCTATGGCGACCGGCATCCCTTGATCCTCGACGTGCGTGCCGAGCGGCGCGAGCTCGAACGGCGCATCCGGGCCGAGCAGCTAGCACTGGTCGGCAGCGTCGAGGCGGAGATCGCCGCGGCCCGGGCGCGCGAGGCGGCGCTCGAGCGGGAGCTCGACGGCCTCAAGAACCAGAACACGGCGCTTGCCCAGGCGGAAGTGCGGATCGCCGATCTCGAGCGAGCGGCCGACCGCGCCCGGCGGCTGCACGAGGCCTATCTGGCGCGCTATCAGGCAGTGGCCGATGCCGGCGACACGCAGCGCCCGGATGCCCGGCTGATCTCCGAGGCGACCATGCCGTCGCGGCCGAGCCAGCCACGCCCTGCCCTGATCTTCAGCCTGTTCGGCGCGGCATCGCTCGGCACCGGCCTGCTCCTGGTCTTCTTCCTCGAGCAGCTCGACCATGGCTTCCGCAGCGCCCGGGCGCTGGAGCAGGGACTGGGCCTGCGCTGCCTTGGTGCCGTGCCGCTCGTCGACCGGCGCCGCCGGCGCGGGCTGGCGCTGGCCGACCTGCCGCTCGAGCGGCCCCGGTCGCGCTATGCCGAGAGCCTGCGGGCGCTGGTCGCCGGCCTCGTTGGCCCGGTGGGCGAGAGGGGCGGGAAGGTCGTCCTCGTCACCTCGTCGGTGCCGGGCGAGGGCAAGTCGACGACCACCACCGCCCTGGCGCGGCTCGCCGCCGCCGAGGGGCTCAAGGTCCTGCTGATCGACGCCGACCTGCGGCGGCCCGCTTTGGCCCCGATGCTCGGGATCGAGGCGGAGACGGGCCTCGTCGAGATCCTGCGCGGCGAGCGGGAGGCCGAGGCGGTCCTGCGGGTCGACCGGCGGAGCGGGCTCAGCTTCGTTCCGGGCAGTGCGCGGGTCAGCCAGCCGACCCGCCTGCTCGGCCCGGCCGCCATGGGCATCCTCCTCGACGAGGCGCGCCGCCATTTCGACCTCGTGCTCGTCGACAGCCCGCCCTTGCTCGCGGTGGGCGACGCAAGGGTCATGGCGCCCCTGTGCGACACCGTGCTCCTCTTGGTGCGCTGGAACGCGACGCAGCAGGCGCTGGCGGCTCATGCGCTGGGGCAGCTCGGGCAGGCGCCGGAGCGTCCGGTGCTGGCTGTGCTGACCGGGGTCGATCCCGATGCGCAGCTCGGCCTCGGCTCCGGCGAATCCCGGGTGGTGCGGCGGCAGCTCCTCCAGTATTACGCCGAGGGCTGACCCGTCCCACCTTCGGCAGTCGCCTTGCCATGACCTCCACACTGCGCTTTGCGCCGAGCCCGACCGGCCGGCTCCATCTGGGCAATGCCCGGACGGCACTGGTCAACTGGCTCCTCGCCCGCCAGGCGGGCGGCCGCTTCGTGCTCCGGCTCGACGACACCGACCGGAAACGTTCGACCGAGGAATTCGCGCGCGGCATCACCGAAGATCTCGCCTGGCTCGGCCTCGACTGGGACGATTGCATCAGGCAGAGCGCGCGCGCCGCACTCCATGCGACGGCCTTCGCCGGGCTTCGGGAACGCGGGCTCGTCTATCCGGCCTACGAGACAGCCGGGGAGCTCGCGGAGAAACGCGCCGCACAGCGCAGGCTCGGCCAGCCGCCGCGCTATGATCGGACGGCACTCGCTCACGATGCGGCAGAGCGAGCGCGGCTGGAGCGCGAGGGGCGGGCACCGCACTGGCGCTTTAGGCTGAGCGGGGGCGAGGCAAGCTGGACCGATCTGGTCCAGGGGCCCCTCGCGATCGGCACGGCAGCACTGAGCGATCCGGTGCTGGTCAGGGCGGACGGTGCCGCCACCTACACCCTGGCCTCGGTGGTGGACGACCTCGATTGCGGCATCACGCAGATCGTCAGGGGCGACGACCACCGGACCAATACAGCGGTGCAGATCGAGCTGATGCAGGCGCTGGGCGGCACGCCGCCGGCTTTCGGCCATCTGCCGCTCATCCTGGGCGAGGGCGGGGCACCGCTGTCGAAACGCAGCGGCGACTGGAGCCTCGACGACTGGCGAAAGCGCGGCATCGAGCCGCATGCAATCCGCCTCTGCCTGGCGAGCCTCGGCACCGACCGCATGGCACCGCCCGAGACGAGCCTCGCGGAACTGATCGGGGACTTCGATCTCGGCCGGTTCGGGCGGGCGGCCGCCGTCTTCGATGCCGGCCAGCTCCTGCGAACGAGCCGGGACGTGTTCCGGGCAGAGCCGCTCGAGGCGGTGCGGGATCGCCCGGGCTGCGCGGGGCTTACCGCCGCCGAATGGGCCATCCTCAGCCCGAACGTGGCGGATCCCGGGGAGCTCGCCCTTTGGCTCGCCGTACTGCATGAGCCGTTCACGCCCATCCACGAGGACGCCCCGCTGCTCGCCACCGCGGCCGACCTCCTGCCGCCCGTGCTCGACAATGCATCGGCGGCAGGCTGGCTCGCCGCCGTGCAGGAAAGCAGCGGGCGGCGCGGCAAGGCGCTCTACCATCCGCTCAGGCTGGCCCTGACCGGCCGCACGGATGGACCCAAGCTGGGCGATCTGCTACCGCTCCTCGGCCGTGCCCGCGTGCTTTGCCGGTTGCGCGGCCCGACCGCCTGACACCCTTTTCCCGTGATCGAGTTGTTCGAGCCTTGACCCTCGTCCTTCACAACACGCTGACCCGCGCCGAGGAGCCGTTCTCGCCTTTCGTGGCCGAGCATGTGCGGCTCTATGTCTGCGGCCCCACGGTCTACCAGCGCATCCATGTCGGCAACGCCCGTCCGCTCATCGTCTTCGACGTGCTCTTCCGCCTGCTCTCGCATCTCTATCCGCGCGTCAGCTATGTGCGGAACATCACCGATGTGGACGACAAGATCATCGAGCAGGCGCGGGCGAACGGCGAACCGATCGAGGCCCTGACCGCCCGCACCACCGAGGCCTTCCTCGCGGATGCGGCGGC
Organism: Alphaproteobacteria bacterium; assembly: GCA_030431615.1. GTDB lineage: Bacteria > Pseudomonadota > Alphaproteobacteria > Geminicoccales > Geminicoccaceae > SLRI01. The sequence goes on along the minus strand of JAUIID010000111.1, from coordinate 10,616 downwards.
CCTCGGCTGCCTCGAGCCGACAATCCAGCCGAAGGCCACGGAGCACATCGCGGAGATGGTGGCGCTGATCGGGCGCTTGATCGAACGTGGCCATGCCTATGCCGCCGAGGGCCACGTGCTGTTCAGCACGCCTTCGATGCCGGCCTATGGCCGGCTCTCGGGCCGCAACCGCGACGACCAGATCGCCGGTGCCCGGGTCGAGGTGGCTCCCTACAAGCGGGATCCGGCCGATTTCGTGCTGTGGAAACCGGCCGGCGAGGACGAGCCCGGCTGGCCGAGCCCCTGGGGCCGGGGCCGGCCGGGCTGGCACATCGAGTGCTCGGCCATGGCGGAGAAGCATCTGGGCCTGCCGTTCGACATCCATGGCGGCGGCCAGGACCTGATCTTCCCGCACCACGAGAACGAGATGGCGCAGAGCTGCTGCGCGCACGGGCTCGAGAACATGGCCCGCTACTGGCTGCACAACGGCTTCGTCGACATGCGCGGGCAGAAGATGTCGAAGTCGCTCGGCAACGTGCTGCGCCTCGACGACGCGCTCGCCGCGGTCGCGGGCGAGGCGATCCGGCTCTGGATGCTGGGCGCCCACTACCGGGCACCGATCGATTGCAGCGAGACTGGCTTCGCCGAGGCGCGGACGCGGCTCGATCGCTTCTATGGCGCCCTGGAGCGGGCCGGCGAGACGACCGCCGACGTGCCCGACCCGGAACTGGTGGCGGCACTCGAGGACGATCTCAACACGCCGAAGGCGCTGGCTGTGCTGCACGAGCTGCTGCACGAGCTGAACCGGGCCTCGCACAGCGCCGCCCCGGCCATCGCCGGGCGGCTGAAGGCGTCGGCAGCACTTCTCGGCCTGCTCGAGGCCCCGCCATCGCAATGGCTGCGCGGCGCACTCGACGACGAGCGGATTGCCGGCCTCGTGGCCGAGCGACAGGAGGCAAGGCGGGCCCGCGATTTCGCCCGGGCGGATGCGATCCGCGACGAGCTGGCGGCCGAGGGGATCCTGCTCGAGGACGGACCGGGTGGCACCACCTGGCGCAGCGGCCAATGAGCGAGCGGCTGCGTCTCTACGACACGACGCTGCGCGATGGTGCCCAGACCCAGGGCATCACCTTCAGCGCGGCCGACAAGCGACGCATTGCGACGGATCTCGACGCCCTCGGCATCGACTATGTCGAGGGCGGCTGGCCGGGCGCCAATCCGACCGATGATGCCTTCTTTGCGGCGCCGCCGACGCTGGCGAGGGCCAGGCTCTGCGCCTTCGGTATGACCCGCCGGGCGGGGCGCTCGGCTGCCAACGACCCCGGCCTGCAGCCGCTCTTCCAGGCGAAGGTGCCGGTGATCACGCTAGTCGGCAAGAGCTCCAGACGGCATGCCGAGGGAGCGCTCGGCGTCGATGGCGACGAGAATCTGCGGATGATCAGCGAGAGCCTCGCCGAGAGCCGCCGCCACAGCGAAGAGGTGATGCTCGACGCCGAGCATTTCTTCGACGGTTTCAAGGCCGACGAGGCCTATGCGCTGGCCTGCCTCGAGGCGGCGCTCGAGGGCGGGGCCGACTGGGTCGTGCTCTGCGACACCAATGGCGGGACGCTGCCGCAGGAGGTGACGCGCATCGTCCGCCGCGTGGCCGGGCTCGTGCCGCGGGAAAAGCTCGGCATCCACACCCATGACGACACCGGCAATGCGGTCGCCAACACGCTCATGGCGGTGCTCGAGGGGGCCATGCAGGTGCAGGGCACGCTCAATGGCCTGGGCGAGCGCTGCGGCAACGCCAACCTGATCTCGCTGATCCCGACCCTGAAGCTGAAGATGGGCTGCGATGTCGGCATCGACGACCAGGCGCTGACCCGGCTCACGGCAATCAGCCGCGGCTTCGACGAGCGGCTCAACCGCACGCCGAGCCGGGGGGCCGCCTATGTCGGTGCCAACGCCTTCGCCCACAAGGGCGGGCTGCACGCCTCGGCGGTGAGCAAGGACCCGCGCTACTACGAGCATGTCGACCCGGCGCTGGTCGGCAACCAGCGCGACATCCTGGTCTCGGACCAGGCCGGCCGGTCCAACCTGATGCAGCGCTTCGCCGAGATGGGGCTCGAGATCGAGCCGGCGCCGGACGAGGTGGCGGCCCTGCTCGCCACCATCAAGGAGCGGGAGGCCAGGGGCTTTTCCTATGACGGTGCCTCGGCGAGCTTCGAGATCCTGGTGCGGCGCACGCTCGGCCGGCTCGCTGACCATTTCGAGCTCCTGAGCTTCCGGGTGATCGACGAGCGCCGCTTCAACGCGGTCGGCGAGCTGGTCACCCAGTCGGAGGCGACCATCAAGGTCCAGGTGGACGGCCGGGATTTCTACACGGTCGCCGACGGCAACGGACCGGTCAACGCGCTCGACCACGCGCTGCGCCAGGCGCTGGCCCCAACATATCCCACCCTCGCCGGCATGGAGCTGGTCGACTACAAGGTGCGCATTCTCTCGCCGGAGGCCGGCACCGCGGCGGTGACGCGGGTCATCATCGAATCGGCCGACGATGCCGGCCGGGTCTGGCAGACCATCGGGGTCTCCGGCAACATCATCGACGCGTCCTACAACGCGCTGCACGACGCGATCACCTACAAGCTCCTGCTAGACGGCCTTGCCGAACGCTGAGATGACGAGTGGCTCGGAAATGGCGCCGCCGGTCGCCTTCAAGCGGACCAAGGCGGCGCGCGGCGGCATCGATGTGCTCGAGGCGGCACCGGTCGTCATTCTCGCCCGCCCGCAGATGGCGGAAAATGTCGGCACCACGGCTCGCGCAATGCTGAATTTCGGCCTGGGCGAGCTGCGCCTGGTGGCGCCCGATTTCGGCTGGCCCAACGCCAAGGCGGTGGCGGCGGCCTCGGGTGCGGCCGAGATCCTGAACCGAATGCAGGTCTTTTCGACCGTGGCGGAGGCGGTCTTCGACCTGCACCACCTCTATGCAACCACGGCGCGCGATCGCGGCCTCGTCAAGGAGCAGCACGACCCGGCGAGTGCCGCCGCCGCAGCGCGGGCGCAGGTGGCCGCGGGCCGACGGGTCGGGCTCCTTTTCGGTCCCGAGCGCACCGGCCTCGACAATGACGAGCTGGCGCTGGCCGACGGCCTCGTCAGGATCGACGTCAACCCGCTTTTCCCCTCGCTCAATCTCGCCCAGGCGGTCCTGCTCTGCGCCTATGAATGGCGGCGGCAGGGGGCAGAGCCGGCCGCTGCCGCAGGGCCGGAGCCGGCGCCCAAGGCGGCCCTGGACGGGCTGCTCCGTCAGCTTCTCGCCGAGCTCGAGGACGTCGGCTTCTTTCGCTCGCCCGACCGGCGGGTCTCGCTCGGCCGGGCGATCGCCGCCATGGTCGAGCGGATGCGGCTGACCGCACCCGAGGTCCAGCTCATGCGCGGCATCGTCAAGGAGCTCCGCCGAGGGCCTCTCAAGCGACCCGGCAACGATTCCGGCTAACTCCTTTCACCGGTTCAGTTTCGACCGAGCACCGCCAGGACATCGCGCGCCTCGTGCAGGTGCCGAGTGGCGTCGGCGAGCACGCGGTCGGTGTCGCCGGCGAAGGTCGGCAGACCGGCGAGCAGCCCGAGCAGGGCGGCATCGCGCTCGCCGGGCATGTGCTCGGCATGGCGCCTGGCCAGCCGGCGGGCTTCCTCGGCGTCGCCGAGCTGCCGGGCGGCGGTCGCCAGCATCAGCACGACCTCGCCGGCCTCGGCGTCGAGCGGGCCGGCCTCCGGCAATGCGGCCTCGAGCGGCGAGGCGGCGAGGCGGACCGCCGGCCAGTCACCTACGTCGAAGGCGGCGCGCGCCCGCAGGAGCGCGCCCGCCGGTCCGTCCGCCAGCGTGGCGGCGGTGCTGTTTGCGGCCAGCGCCTCGGCCATGAGCTGCTGGCGATCGGCGGTGAGCCCGGCGTCGACCGCGCCGAGCGGCGTGCTGTCGACGAGCGTCGCCAGCGCCCGGTCGGGCGCTCCGGAGGCGACATGCAGACGGGCCAGCATGAGCCCGAGCCGCGCGCGGCGGGCGTCGCGCTCGGCATGGATCTCGAGCCGGTCGTCGAGAATCTCGGTGCCGGCGGTGGCGAGCCCGGTGGCGAGGAGGGCGGTGCTCAGGGTGGCGGCCGCCTCGTCGCCCTCCGGCCCGACCGGCATGAGCTCGGCGAAGCGGCGGTAGAGCAGGAGTGCCGAGGTCGGCGAGCGCTGGCCGGCGGCGAGCTCGTCCATGGCCGCGCCGAAGAACGCGGCCATTTCCCCGGTGATGGCCTGGGCCTCGGCGGGGGGTGGCAGGCGGTGCATGGCGGTTCGCAAGGTATCGAGCGCCTCGTCGATCCGGCCGGCTTCCCGCTGCAGCCCGGCGAGCTGCTGCCAGAGGGCGAATTCCTCCTTCTGGCCACGCCAGTGCCGGCGATCCGCCTCGAGCGTGGCGATCGCCTCCTCGATGGATAGCCGTCCGGCAGCCAGGGCAAGCGACATGGCCGCGGCGCGGGCCACCGCCCGCTCCTCGATCGGGCCACTCTCGGCCAGGGCCCGCCAGGCGGCCAGCGCCTCGTCGGTGGCCCCGTCGCGCTCGAGGGCGGTCGCCTCGAGCCGGCGAAGGCTGCGCAGCCGGTCGGGGCGAAGGTCGAGGGCTGTGAGCCGGTCGATGAGCGCGAAGGCCGCATCGGCCCGTCCGGTCTCCAGGAGCAGACGGACCCCCGGCACGGCCAGCGCCGCCTGGAGATCCAAAGGATAGCTGGCGAGATGAGCCGAGCCGCGCTCCCAGTCCCCGAGACCCTCGTCCCACGCCCCGGTGGCCCCGGCAGCGGCGCCGCGCCAGAGCGCAATCTCGTCGTCGTCGGCGAGCCTTCGGTCGCCCAGTCGGTCGGCCGCCTCGGCCGGCCGGTCCATGAGGAGGAGTGCCGCACCCGTCAGCGCCGCCTCGGCCGGTGCGGCCGTGGCCTCGGCGGCATCGTTCTCGACCGTGGCGGCATCCAGCAGTTCGAGCGCCTCTGCGCCCAGACCGTGCACGACGAGGAGCCGGGCGAGGTCGAGGCGGGCGGCTTCACGGCCCGGCGCATCGGCGGTCGTGAGCGCCGCCAGGAGTGCCGCCCGCCGGGACCGGAAATCATTTGCGGCGAACCTGGCGAGGCCGAGCGGCGATGGCGGCGACGTATCCGGGGCCTGATGCTCGTCCGGCGCATCGTCGTGCGGCTCGGGCGACGGCCCGGCGCTCTCATCCGCTGCATGCGCGTCGACCGGCGACGGGGCAGGTTCCTCGTCCGGCGGGTGGGCGACGGCCGGCTCGGTGGCGGAAGCGGTGGCGATTGCCGGCTGCACCGATGTCGGCAGGACGCCATGGGCGGCCGTCAGGAGCAGGCCGGCGCCGGTCACGTCGTCAGGCTCGACGGGCTCCGCCAGTGTGCGCCAGACGGCACCCTGCACCGAGGGCAGGAGCCTGAGGCCGACAAACCGGGATTCCACGGGGCGTGGCCCGGTCAGTGCCAAAGCGAGGCCGACGCCGAGGCGGTCCCCGACGACGGGGTCGACCAATGCTGCGACTGACGTGATCTTGGGCAGGAGCAGGCCATCTGCCGCGGGCTCAAGGGCGGGCGGATCGCGCAGTTCGTCCTTCTCGTCGGCCGGCCGCAGGGTCACCACCCAGCTTGCACCATCGCGGTACACGAGCGCCGACCGCTCGCCGGCAAGGGCCACGCGGAGGACGGTGGCGGAGCCGTGGCGCTCGCGGCGCAGCCCGGTGACGTGCCGGCCGACCGCCGTGGCGAAGGCCTCCGCGTCGATCTCGATCGCACTCGCCTCGGCGCCGAAGACCGCCCAGAGGCTGCTGCCCCGGATGAAGACGGCCGCCGGCACCGGGCCGGCCCAGCGAAACGCGATCTCGGCCGAGCCACCGCCCAGCCGCGTCCCGGTTATGATGACGGGCCCGTCGACCGGCAATCCGGCCGGCTCCGACGGTTCGGGTGGAGCATCGTCCTGGACGGGCCCTGGCAGGTCGGCCACGGCGGTCTCGCCGGGCACGACGGCATCGGCCGCGTCGTCGGCGGCCGATACGGGCACCGGTCGTGCCTGCGGGAGGGGGAAGGCGGGACCCGTCCGGCTGGCGGTGACCTCCCGGGTGGCGTCGACGATATCGGCGGTCGACGGCGGCGAGACGTCGATGACCAGCTTGTCCGGTGCGACGCGCTGGTCGCGGGCGGTGGCGGTGTCGGCAAGGCGGAGTGCCAGGCGGTGTCCGTCGAGAGTTGCGCCGGTGACCCCGGCAACCTCGTGCAGCCGGCGGAGCGCCCAGGCGCTGATCGGGCCGGGAAGATCCACCTCGAGACCTTCCGGCGTCCGCTGCAGCCGGGTTGCGGCAGTGACCGGCTCGAACACCAGGCGGACAAATCCCGGATGCTGGCCGACCCGGAGCCGAAGCTCCGCCACGGCGTCACGAAAGTCGAGGACCAGCAGGCGTTCGTCGAGCAGCTCGAAGGCGAGAGCGACACCGGGTGCCGTCTCGATCGCGAGGCCATCCCCTTCGGCATCGAGGTTGAGCGAGGCAAGGTAGCGGTGGAGGCGCCCCGTCACCTCGTCGAGGCGCGCCGGGAAGGGGCGACTCGCCTGCACGTTCAGCCTCGGACCGTCACGTTCGGTCCGGATCTCGACCGGCGCCGGCCATTCGATCACCAGCCGGCCGTAATCGTCATGCAGACCGACCCGGACCATGGCCTCGGCTGCCCGGGCGGGCGCGGGTACGATACCGTGGCCGCCGCTGAGCCAGGAGAGGAGGACAGCGACGATAGCGAGGAGAGGCCTGCAGCTCATGGTGGCACGGACGCAGTTGCACCGGACGGCGGTGGCCGGGTGCGCAGGGCGAGGCGCAGCCGGTCGCCATCCGGCTCGCCCGCGGCGGCGACGGTGACCTCCGTATCGGCCAGGCCCAGCTCCCGCACCAGCTGGCGCCGGAACTGGAGGACACGGTCGAGCCGGGCCGGCAGGGTCTCGTCGGCCAGCGTCGGCAGGCGAAAGCTCGCCTCCAGTGCAAATCTCCGGGCAAGGAAGGCATAGGTGGCCATGAGCTCGGTCGCGGCACTCCGCTCGGCCGATGACTCGGAAGATGCCGGATCGGCCATTTCAATATTAAGTTGAAACATAGTGTAGCTTATACGCGCAACGGTTGCCAAGCCTCCCTGCGCGCGGAGCAGTGCTGCCAAATAGGCGAAGGACCGGTCGGCCTCGGCGCTGATCTCGGGTGTCGCCCGTTCGGCCACGCTGCCTTGCGTCACGAGCGCGATCACGGGTCGATCCGGGTCGATCGGCAGCAGCGTCGTTGGCGGCCCCCCATCGAGCTCGCGCATCGAGAGCCCGAGGACGAAAAAAGTGAGCAGCAGGGCCACCACGTCCGCCAGCATGATCGACCAGGCCCGCTGGCCGGCGAGGTCGCGCTCAGTCCGCATGGGCCTGGCGGCCGGCCACGCGCGGTACGGCGAAATGCCAGGTCCCCGGGGCCACCGGCGCGAAGCCGAGGCGAAGCGCCGTGCCTGCGAGCCCGTTGGCCGCGAGCACTTCGGCGAGGGCCAGAAGGCGTTGGGTCGCGGAGCCGCTGTCGTCCGCCTCAGGCCAGGCGGTGGTCACCATGAGCGGGGTATTCCAGGTGGCGTTGCGGCCGGCGAGCGCGGTGGCAAGGCGGCGAAGCAGCACCAGGCGCTCCCGCCGGACGGTGTCGCCAGACGGTGCGAAGAGGTCCCTTTCGTCGAGCACGAAGGCGATGAGCATGCCGGGCAACTCCCGGGCGCTGGCCTGCACGGGCAACGCGGCGGCGAGCTGGCGGCGAAGCTGCCGCTCGGCGCGGGCCGAGCCGTCCATGGGCCCGTTCTCGGCCGCACTGCCGGAAGGGGCGGCGAACCGGTCGGCAAGGGCCTCGAGCACCGGGCCGGCCTTGGTGCTGCTGACCTCCGAGCGGCTGTAGAGCACGACGAAGAAGGCAAGGAGGATCAGCATCAGCTTGAGAAAGCCGTCGGTCGGCGATTCCGCCGGCGCCGCATCGACGCGCGTCCAGGACGGTGCCGCGGCCAGGGCGGCCTTGCGGTGCCCGGCATGGTCGCCGTCGCCGGCTGGCGGCCTTCGCGTCTCCGGTCGGGTTCGCAGCATGCCGGACGGGGGCCCACCTCAGAGGCGATCACGCGCCGTCAGGGCATCCGCGATCGGCTATCCAGTGGGCGAGGATAAGGCCGCCATGCTTGCGCAATCGTTAATGCGGCCGGCGGGAGGCCCGTGGCTCAGGCGTTCTCGACGGCTTCGCCAAGCCGCTCGAGCCGGGCGGCGGCGAACTTGAACTCGGGAATCTTGCCGAAGGGGTCGAGTTCCGGATTGGTCAGGATGTTGGCCGGCGCCTCGACGAAGCAGAAGGGGATGAAGAGCATGCCCTGTGCAACCGCCGGATCGTGGCGCGCCATCAGCTCGATCGTGCCGCGGCGGGTCGAGATGCGCACCCGCTCGCCGGGGGCGATGCCGAGCCTGCCAAGATCCTCGCCGTTGATGGCGACGAAGGCCTCGGGCTCGAGCGCGTCGAGCATGGTGGCACGCCGGGTCATCGCCCCGGTATGCCAGTGCTCGAGGGTCCGGCCGGTGGTCAGGATCATGGGAAAGCGGGCATCCGGCGCCTCGGCCGGATCGAGGCCGGTGGCCGGCACCAGGGTGGCCCGTCCGCTGGCGGTCGGGAAGCGGTCGGCGAAGACGACGCCCTGGCCGGGATGGTCCGGGGCGGGGCAGGGATAGCCGACCGTGCCCTCGCGCTCCAGTCGCTCCCAGGTGATGTTGGCGAGCGACGGCATGACCTGCGTCATCTCGGCGAAGACGTCTGCCGGTCCGTCATAGCGCCAATCGAGGCCGAGGCGCTGCGCGAGCTCCTGGACGATCCACCAGTCGGGGCGCGCCTCGCCCGGGGCCGGCAGGGCCGGCCGGCCGAGCTGCACCTGCCGGTTGGTGTTGGTCACCGTCCCGGCCTTCTCCGGCCAGGCAGTGGCCGGCAGGACGACGTCGGCGAAGGAGGCGGTCTCGGTCAGGAAGATGTCCTGGACGACCAGGTGCTCGAGCCTGGCGAGTGCGGCCCTGACATGCTGCACGTCGGGGTCGGACATGGCGGGGTTCTCGCCCAGGACATACATGCCGCGGATGGTGCCTTCGCCGACCGCATCCATGATCTCGACCACGGTGAGCCCGCGGCGTTCGGGCAGGCTGGTGCCCCAGAGTTCCTCCAGGAGCCCGCGATAGCCGGGATCGCCGACGCCGTGATAGTCGGGCAGGAACATCGGGATCAGCCCGGCATCCGAGGCGCCCTGGACATTGTTCTGGCCGCGCAGCGGATGCAGGCCGGTGCCGGGCCGGCCGGTATGGCCGCAGAGCAAAGCGAGGCTGATCAGGCAGCGGGCGTTGTCGGTGCCGTGGGTGTGCTGGCTGACGCCCATGCCCCAGAAGACGATGGCGCGCTCCGCCCGGGCATAGAGCCGGGCGACCTCGCGGATGGTGGCGGCGTCGATGCCGCAGATCGGCGCCATGGCTTCAGGCGGGTAGTCGGCGAGGTGCCGGCGCAGCTCGTCGAAGCCTTCGGTATGCGCCTGGAGGTACTGGCGGTCGAAAAGCTCCTCGCTGACGATGACGTTGAGCAGGGCGTTCAAGAGCGCCACGTCGCGGCCCGGCTCGAACTGCAGCATGTGGGTGGCGTGGCGGCGGAGCGCCTGGCCGCGCGGGTCCATGACGACGAGCTTCGCCCCCCGCTTGACCGCCTGCTTGAAATAGGTCGCGGCGACGGGGTGGTTCTCGGTCGGATTGGCGCCGATGACCACGATGACGTCGGCGAGGAGCGCCTCGTTGAAGGGCGCCGTCACTGCTCCCGAGCCGATGCCTTCCATGAGCGCCGCCACGGAGGAAGCGTGGCAGAGCCGTGTGCAGTGGTCGACATTGTTGGTGCCGAAGCCGGCGCGCACCAGCTTCTGGAAAAGATAGGCCTCTTCGTTCGAGCATTTGGCCGAGCCGAAGCCGGCGAGCGCCTCGCCGCCCGCTGCGTCACGGATGCGCTCGAGCCCGGCAGCGGCGACCTCGAGCGCCTCCTCCCAGCTGGCCTCGCGGAAGTGGCTCCAGGGATTGGCGGCGTCCACGAGCTCGTCGGCGCGCTTCGGCGCATCCGCCTTGCGGATCAGCGGCACCGTCAGCCGCTCGGGGCTGTGCACGTAGTCGAAGCCGAAACGGCCCTTGACGCAAAGCCGGTTCTCGTTGGCCGGGCCATTGGCACCGGTGACATGGCGAATGCGGCCGTCCCTGACGTGGAAGATGAGCCGGCAGCCGACACCGCAGAAGGGACACACGCTCTCCATTTCGCGGTCGGCCGACCGGTCACCGATCCGGCCATCGTCCATGATCGAGGCCGGCATCAGGGCGCCGGTCGGGCAGGCCTGGACGCATTCGCCACAGGCGACGCAGGTCGACGCACCCATGGGATCGTCCATGTCGAAGACGATCTTCTCGGCATGGCCGCGGCCGGCCATGCCGATCACGTCGTTGACCTGCACCTCGCGGCAGGCGCGCACGCAGAGCGTGCACTGGATGCAGGCATCGAGATTGACCCGCATCGCCGGATGGCTGGGATCGGC